>NZ_DASQZC010000547.1:0-15084 GCF_035638895.1 Nostoc sp.
TATGTTGTTCCTGCTTTAATAATTCTAGGAGTTTACAAAAATGACTAATATATTGTTGGAAGATTTAGATGTTTCCCTGTGGGAAGAACTAGATGATGTTTCCGCTAGTAAAATATCAGGTGGAGAGGGAATTGGTCAAGAGGCCTCGGGATTTCAGGAGGCGTCTCGTGAACTGGGTTTTAAAAATGGTAACGAATTCATACAACTGTTAGGCGCTAAGAACTTTGGGCAAGCTACTAGAGATGTCGCCCAGCAAACTAATGGCCCGTCTCCGGAGTAGCAACTGGTATAGTGCAGCTAGAATTGGTGCGGATTCCTCGCCGATTCTAAATTGAATCGATTCAATTTAGATAATTGCAGTTTATTAATTCAATAAAAATAAGGGCGGCGGCATTGTCAATGCTGTCGCTTGTTGGTGCGTAGATGTCGGGAAATATAGTTTAAACGACATCGGGGTTAAACTCGCGCACAGTAAGAATTAAGGGCGTATTACATTGGTAAAGTGATATCCCAAAAAAGGGATTGTTTTACTCGTGACTTCCTGGCTTAGGCATCCAGCTAGCAGGATAAGAAGGGCATTGGGTATTGGGAGGAGGAGAGGCAGTAGGACAAAGACGATCGCAAGATAACTTTTTTAAGTATTATTTTTTATAAGGTTTATCAAATCTTGTTCGCCTTCAAAATCAGTGACATACATCATCTTTGGGTTTTCGGTTCTAGACAAGCGATGTAGACTAAACACTAGCCCTTTTTGCCTAACTACATAACCTGTATTTTCTGTAATTACTTGAAATTTTTTAAGAGCTTCTCGATTCTCTGATTCGATTTTTTTGACTTTTGTAGGATAAGAAAGCGAGTAATCGATTTTGCTGGCACTTGTATAAATGCACACCCTGGCTTCAAAAGTGATTTTATCTCCTTCATTGATACTGTTAAATGCTTTGCTCTTATTCATCCAAAGGTGATCTGCTAAAATTTTGCTTTCAGATTCTAGCCTGACATTTAAAAGTAGTACCGTGTCTTTGCTGTGTTTCCAATCGGCTTTGTTGCCAGTCCTACCAATTAGAGCAACAAACCTATATCTTTTATTGCTACCAGTGTTTTTTAAATCTACTCTCATCGCTTTGACTTCTTAGCTTGGCTATTTGCCGATTTTCCACATTTAGCGGTTTATTCTCATCCTGGGGAGAGGGTAAGAGCGATCGCTATTCCATTGGATCGTCAGGCGAATCTTGGCGATTCCTTGCGGTTAGATTTAAAAAAGCTTGCTGATGAAGCGATTCAAATCCCTCCGCTTAACTCGCCAAGCCCTGCCAATCTTTTCCCCGTTGAGTCGCTCCTCTTTAATAGCCGCGACTAAATACTGCCGACTCAGCCCAGAAAATTTTTGTGCTTCTCCTATAGTTAGCAGGGGCTTGACATGCAAGGGAACCGCAGGATTTGCAAGCCCTCTAATAGCTAAAAGCATTGCTTGAGTTCCCTCCGAGAGGATCAAAAGGCTCTCGCCAATCTCCGACATGATTTGACTGTTTGTGACCATTCCTGAGCTATTTGATGGCGAGCCTTGGCGCACCTCCACAGCACTTTCATGAGTTGGCTGGTACAACTCCTGCTTGAAATAATCGAGTTCTGATTGGTTGAAGACCACAGTCTCGCCGCCTTTCACCCTCTGGCGGGTGAAGGCAATTTTCTTTTCAGCCATGCGCCTTTCCAAGCTTCTGACCCCGATACCGAGAAACTGGGCGGCTTCGGTTTTGTTCATGTTCATTTTTTTACCTTCAAGTTGGTGTTCGCCAAGATTCTAACAGCTTGGCGAAAAGTGGCAGAGGTCGTATTTTTCCCGTCGACGGGAAATGACAATAGCGATCGCTTTCCCGTTGCGGATCTAAGATAAATCCAATCCCGATGGAAAGAAAATTTTTCGTCTACGGGAAAAAAGTCTATCTACGTTTCAGATTCTTAAACCTCGTAAAACGTGGCTCAAAAAGTAACTTAACTATGCCAGTAGCTCCACTGCGATTCTTCATAATAATCATTTCAGCAGTGCCGCGATCAGGAGTATCTGCATTGTAGTACTCGTCCCGGTAAAGTCCCAAAACCATGTCAGCGTCTTCTTCTATCCTGCCTGAATCACGTAAATCAGAGAGCATTGGTCGTTTGTTAGTCCTATCTTCTACACCACGGTTTAGTTGAGAAAGCAACATGATGGGGACATTACACTCTCGCGCTAACAGCTTAAGCTCTCTTGTAACTGCGCCTATCATTTGAGGTAATCTGTTGCTGCTGCTGTCAACCATCAACTGTAGGTAGTCGATAACAACTAGCTTTACTTGTCCATATTGTGCTATTGCTTTACGAAGTTTAGAGCGGATTTGAAGTGGAGTTGAGCCAGTTGAATCATCGATCATCAGTGTAGGAACGTCAACAACGTCAGCTGCTTGTGCTAATGATTTCCATTGATCACTTGACATGTTCCCCGTTGTGAAGTGAACCATTTCAATCCCTGATTCCGATGATAGAAACCTTTTATTTATTTCTTCGCCGGACATTTCCAAACTAAAAATCATGGTTGGAGCATTGTAATCCCTAGCAATACTAAATGCTAATTGACTGGACATTCCTGATTTACCCATACCTGGCCTGGCACAAACAATAATCAGTTGTCCTGGTTGAAATCCACCGCCAGTAAGTGCATCAAAATCATAAAATCCAGTAGCAATACCAGGCTCTTGCTCTCCGTGAGATATACGCTCTATCTCATCAAAATTGATGATGGTAATATCCCTATTCATCCGCACCGATTTGTCGGTTTGAGTTTGATGGCGAAGAGAAAATATTTTCTGTTCAGCTAGATCCACGCGTTCAGCTATTGGCAATGATTCGTCGTAGGCTAGTTTCAAGATTTGATTGGCAGCAGCTATTAAATTCCGGGCATTATATTTGTCTATGACGATTTGAGCCAAACCATCAATATTCACTGCCGATACAGTACCGCCAACGAGGCTTGCTAACTTGTTTCTGCCACCAACTCTTTCTAATAAATTATGGTCACTCAGCCAGCTTGTTACAGTGAGCAAATCTATATGCTTATGCTGCAAATTAAGTTGCAAAGCAGCGTGGTAAATATCCCGGTGGGCTTGGATATAAAATGCCTCCGAAACCAAAGTATCTGCTAGCATTTCTGTCGCGTTCGGGTCTAAAAGGATACCACCCAAAATTGCTTCTTCTGCCTCAATATTTTGGGGTGGCAGTTGGTCATTAACACCCGCGAAATCTAAAGTTTGTGTCATTTTATTAAGCTTTAATTTTTTGGATTATTTCTGCCGTTAGACCAGGAATGAGTTCTTGGCGCGATCGAAATTGGCGGCTTGCAAAATCAAGCCAATACTCGTGCCACCAGCAAAGTTTCAAAAATTCCTGCTTGGTATGATTGATAAATTTGTCAAGGATTGCGACGTGTTCCTGCTTATCCATCCGCCTAAATTCGGGAACAGCTTCGAGCGCAGTATCTTGATTAGCTTCCTTTTGCTTTAATTGGTGCTGCCAATCCTCCCACAGCAGATTCGCAGCCTCTGAATTGCGATTCGCCCAGCCCAACGCGGCTGCTCTGCCCTCCATAGGTAGGCATTTCTTTTCCTTGGCAAGTAATTCCCCCTTCATCTTCAGAAACGCGGCTTTCTCGGCATCATTGCCTGGGCAGAGCCATTCCTGCTTTTGCAAAGGTTTTTGTAAATTTTTGTTACGCGGCGCGGCGAAACCTTTACCCTCATGAGTGATTGTGTCCACTACTTGCAAAGTCCCTGTCTCGTCTAACAACGTAGTGCAAGATTCGGGTATGGCATCTTGATTTGTTTCCTTTAACAACGTAGTGGAAGGTTCAAGTATGGGATCTTGATTTGTTTCCTTTAACAACGTAGCGGGAGGTTCAGGTATGGGATCTTGATTTGTTTCCTCTAACAACGTAGCGGGAGGTTCAGGTATGGGATCTTCATGAGTTTCATCGTCATGATGATGAATTTTTTGCTGATCACATTCCGGGTCTTCATCCAAAAGTTTTTTAGGAAATACACACATTTCCTCATGAAAATCTGTGTTTAGCTTTGAATTAATTTGTAAAGAATATGAGGAATTGCAGGATTCAGCCACAGCAAGGGGTTCAGCGTTTTGCTCTGCAACATCTGGCAGAGGCTCTGCAACATCTGGCAGAGGCTCTGCCACATTTGGCGGGGCCATTACTATGTATGGGTTTAGGCTGTTGGCTGAATCGCCGGAATGAACATTAGCCGTTTTATCAACTTCCTTCCCCCACCAAACCACTACCGTGTTATCACCACTGCGCCACGAAATGAAATTCTTAGCCCTGAGCTTTGACAAAGCCCGGTAGAAACTGCGTTCTGCTATTTCCCACTCACGACAAAATTGCTTGATGTTTAAACGCCATTCCCAGCCTGCTGCCCGTTTAGCTTTGATGAGGCTATATAGATAAGCTTCTGTGTTAAAGATTTTCGCCTTATAACTCTGCTTTAACTCGTCTGGAGTAGCCCTGAAGAATTGTTCTTTTTTAGGCTCGGTTTGATTTTGGGGTACAGTTGCGATCATGCTGCACCTCCAGAAACCAATTCCAGGTTATTTGCAAGCTGGGAGTTGCAAGCTGGGAAGAAATCTGCGAGAATTAGGTTATTAGCGATACAAGAGTGATCGCCAAAAGGTTTATCTTTTGTAATCATTAAAGTAGCGAGTTGATAGCTCGCAATGTAATTTGATAACCGCCAGATGGCAGCTTGATACCTGCTCTAGCTGGCGGCTTTCTTTTTAAGGCATCGAAACGCCATTCAAAGTAGGCATCAGATAAAGCACTAGATTTAGTATACGATCGCTTTCGTAGATTTAGAACATTTTAGTAGATTTTGTTTAGTAATAATATTATTATTGAAGTACTTGCCGTTGATGTAGCCAGAAAAATGAGACGAGAACTTCGCTTGGGCAAAATAGAAAAATCAAAATTGTTTACCCAAAAGCAAGCTGCGGATCTGTCTGGATTCACTAGGGCGCAGCTGATCACTTGGGAGGAATCTGAGATAGTCTTGCCTAAAAGGGAGTATGCTATCCTTTACACTTGGAATCAATTGATACTCCTGCGAATTCTGTATTATCTTCGTCAACGCTGGTCGATTCATCAAGTTGTTGAGGGCATTCGGAACTCTAGGAGATCCATTGATGAAATTCTTGAAATGCTTCCTAAGTCTGTCGTTGCGAATTTTGGAAAATTCGGTATTCATCCTGACATAGAAATTCAACTGCACTTGCACGATTTCTCTAATGCAAAAGATGATCTAGAAGAGATAACGGCTAGAAAGATTTTCTCTCGTGAGGATTTTCCTCTTATGGAGCAAAAAGGACGACAAACTCGGATATCCATTCCAAAAATAATTCAGGAAGTGAAAGCATTTGCTGAAGAAAAGGAAGTTAAAAATCTTGACCTAAAGCTAGGTTGAATTAGAGCTTTGGATGCAATATTTAATAAATTTCTTTCATCCCCAGATTCTCGCAGACTTGATAGAAGTTACCATCGCCACCATCAAACAATTTGTACCGAGTAGTGAATTCAAGGTCGTTAATTTTGTTACTGTCATCCGGATCAAAACTACGCCAGGTGTATTCAAAAGCTGCCTCACCTCGTTGTTTTACTTCCCTGCGGAAATGATCTAAATCTTGAGCATCCCAAAATTGAGAGCGTGTCCAGGTGGTCGCTTCTTTCAGAGAATGCCCTGGATTAAGAATATTGCACCCATCCGACATGATGATTTGCAATTCGTCCGAAAGCCTTGTAATCCCAGCACGACGTGGATTATTCATTAGGTCATTGGCTATTACCAATAAACCAGGACTGATGGCAACGTTGGCGAACCACAGCAGTTTACTTGGCTCGTCAATTGTTAAGGGATCTATATTTGGCGCAGCAATGTTTGCTGGTATGCGTATTTCTTTACTGCCATTTTTAATAATTGTTGCCTTTTTGTTCATGGCACTTGCCCAGTTTGCGAAATCATTTTCAAAATTCTGCAAAAGCGATCGCACATTGGTTAAGTGCGATGCGTCAATCAAAATTGCATCATTAGTAAAGCTGGCGTTCGTGGCCAATTCGGCTAGCAACTTTGTATCAATCATCGGCTTGCCTTCTGTTTATGTTCTTTCCTGCATTGCTGCACTAGCATGTAAAGCTCATGTAACTTCTCCGGGTCAATATCTAGTGCTTGACCTAGTAGTACAAAGCTTACGCCATTGCGTTCTCGCTCTCCGAGTAGTAACGCTATAAACTTTTTGAACTGATCGATGTCATCAGCAGAGATGGCTGATTTATTGTTACGTCCAGCTTTATGATCGGCAATCCACTCTGTAAGCGCGATACTGGTAAGGTTGCTCACTGAGCGCTTTTCAGTCTCAGCGACAGCCTGTATTTCATCAAGCAATTCGGCTGAGGATAGATAAATTGTTAGCCTCGGTTTGTGGGTTGACATTCATCCTTCGCGTGAACTTTATATTGCTATTTAACATTGCTTTTAAGTAAAAGGCTAACCTAATTGTGAGAAGTGTTGACACTTTTAATAACTTCTCATACTATATCACCATAGCCAAAAAACGCCCCCACCAAAGGCAATCCAAGCCAAGGAGTGGCGCTCTGTTTGCCTATGTCTGGATCTGTGAATTTGCGCTGATTTGTCTAAAACCCAGTCCAGCCCAGAGAAATCAAAATTTCTAAAGAATTATTAACTATGACTTCGACGACCACCAATCCCAAAAATTGGTTAGCTCAAGCAGACTTGTTAGCCAAATCTGGGCTAACTCACCTCATCGGAGGCAAAGACAGTGGTGCGGGTTTTGGCAAGGGGATCTACGATGATTTTTTCATCATGATGCCGGCCGCCTACTCACTTGTTCGCAACCGAAATATCACCCATCACCAAACTATTTCAAAAGATGGGGCATGGATTCGATATGTAGAAGGTTCGCGCCTGGACTTAAAAGACGTTCAATTTTTCTGGGGAAGTGCAGCGATCGCACAAACAGATCACATCCTGCTGCATGACGACAAAGCCAAGAAAGCAGAACTGGCATTAGAAAGCATCCTTGCTGATTTAGCAGTTTTGAATATTCCTGATGGGGTTAAACTTTCAATTAGTTTGAGCAATCATAATCCCGATCGCTGGGGACAAGAAATTAAACGCAGGGTATCAGGGATTCACACCTTCGAGCATTTACACCCTGTAAGTCGTTCCATTGTCACCAAGACAGTTCAGATTGTTGTTACAGGCATTTATCCCGAAGGATTCGGAAGCATTGCCCATTGTTTATTCGGTGAAGCGTCCTTAATTCTTGACCCATCAGAGATAGCGATCGCACTGGATTTCGGTTCAAGCACTTGGTTGGCGACTATCTTTGACGGCAGTGGTGCGGTGATTGCACGATCCCTGATTGAGGGCGGAGTCGGTGAATTGCATTCGATGATTGCACGATCCCTTGACAAGCGCAATGACAGAGTGAGTCTGCTTTCCAGAGATGTGAAGCACTCACCCAGCTTGGTAAACGAAGGGATCATAAACGGAACTTTTACTTATGGCGGCAATGCCCTTACAGGGAAGAATTTTCAGACAGAGTACAGCGAATGTTTGGATGAGTGGTGGACTACCAGGATTGAGAAATTCGCCAACTTTGTGACAGCAGGTAATTACCTCGATCGAGCGCAACACTTTGTCGCATGGGGTGGCGGGGCTTCTCTACCAATAGTGGATGAGAACCTTGCGGCTTTAGGTTTCACAACCTTAAAAAATCCCCAATTCATTAATGCTTTGGGATTGAAACTATTAACCGAAATCTCACAGGAAGTTTGAGTATGAATTATGAATCTCGGCGCGTAACGATATCCTTTTTAGCAGTTCAGGAATTGTGTGAGTTGTTTAATTTACCTGAAGACATACCCACACAAGCAATCAGTTCTTGCATAGAGAAGTTAGTTTTTCAGCAGCGTAATGTACAAGCACCATCAAAAGTAGAAGCAGTGCAAGCGCAATCCACACAGCCCAATAAATTAGCCCTTGGTGCAATGGCTGGCGGATTTAAAGGGGCAGCATGAAGCGATCGCACGGACTACCAATCACAGCGATCGCTCCACTTGAAATGTATCTCTCGCCGTAAAAAACGAAAAGTACTCAAGGATTTTAACAGCATGGCACTTCGCTACACAAATCCGGAACATTGGGGCAAATCACCCCTAACAGATCGCGCTCTGAGAATAGAGCAAATTAAAGCCGAAAACGAAACGATCCCACAATCTGGGAAGCAGAGCAATGTCCCCGCATCACCCAACCAATCTACCGCAAAAGAATAATCACAATTAAGCACAATTCAGAATTTTGATCATGACTAAACCAATAGGATATTTCTGCTCAAATACGATGCCGGGAGATACAGGTCTGCTTGTCGACATGCAACAGTCGTGGGGCAGCACATTTGAAGCCCTCAACAACGCTCAACGCCTTTGGATGGTTCAGTTGATTGCCTTGAATCTATTCCAGAACGATCCAGATTCACGCTTAGATTCGCCCCGTGATGCTGAATTGGATGAAGTGAAAGAACGGCTAAATGAGTTATCCCGCAGTGATTTATTAGGCTTGCTAGAAGCTCTCGTAAACCAGATTAAAGGCAATTGATTATTCGTATGGGGTAGTTTGTCTGCCCCCCAAACAATACTTGAGGAAAAGTCATTGAACACTAATCGAATTTGGCGCAAGCACGGCAGCAAGATTATTTTTGGATCACTCATTGCTGGGAGTTTAGTACTCAGTTCCAAGGATATTACGTCCAATATGCAATCCCTCTCTCAAGCCCGAACAACCATTGCCTTTAATGGGCAGCAACAAATGCTATTGGAGCAGCAATTAAGCTATGAACAAGCAGCCTCAAAAATAGCAGAAGCACGATATAAATCTGGCTGTACGATCGTAGTCGCCAAAAAAGCAGCACGCAGTTTAGCGACCTTGGTGAAAGGAGAAACTGTACTGGATCGCACCACAAAAAAGTCACTTCCGATTAATACAGTAGTTTGTGATGGCAATGGCAACACGGGGGTTTTGATTGCTGATAGAGAAGGTGTTCCGGTAGTCGGCAAGATGGCATTTACGGGAAATCGGGAGCTAGCTATTAATCAGGTCAAAAAGATTCGCGGCGCAAAGGTTTTTTATTACACACCTGAAAAATAAGGAATAATTCACATGGCTTTAGGTTCTAAAAGTTCAAACCCAAATGCTTCTGGATGGCAGTCTGGTAACGGTCACAATAAGGGTAAAAAAATCCCCCAGCAGTGGCTAAGAATTCTTTATTGGGGGCTGGTGCTGACCGGGATTTACTTCGCGTACCTCAATATCCAGCCGTATGAGATGGCAGTGCGCTTTTTGAGTGGGAAGGCAATAAACCAAGCATTCTTCTATTTAGTTTCGGTGATTCCGATCGTTAATGGAATTGCTAACTTTTTAGGGCAAGGGATCACTTGGATACTGGGTACTTTGCTTTGGGGAGTGATCCAGATTATAGAAGTTTTACCATTGATTCTTTACAACCATGAAGGGTTCATGCAGCAGGTAATTAGTAATGTGGACAGCCGTAGTAAGTATCAAGTGAAGGACGGCGACGATCCCACCTTGGCAATGCTTAAACGCACTTATAATGCTTTACCCATTTCGGTTGTAAGCAATTTAGAGCGTCTTAAAATTGTAACTTACACCATCGATTTTCTGATCTGCATTACAGTTTACAGCCCTGTAGCTTCAGGAAAGTTCTCGGATTTCTTTTGGTATTTAGCGACCGGACAGTGGGGTAAGTTTGACTACGGTAATCTGAGCTTGGCCCTCCTCACATTATTCGCGATCGAAGTTATTCTGAGCCTGATTATTTGGGTGGGCAAGCTTTCCTACGCAATTAAAGAAATCAGAAATTAGTAAACAGATAACGCAGTACCGAATTACCCGGACTGCGTTTACCTTTTCCAAATAAATACTTTTATTCAATACTTCTATGACACGATTTAATCCTGATAAAAACAATAAAACCCCCAAAGAGTGGAGCGAGGTTGCGTTGCGGGCCACTCAAGAACACAACTTACAGTGGAATGTTATTGGCGGCATTGTCCTGGGTGCATTAGCTGCCAGTACTGCTAGCCCGATAACGGGAGGATTAGTAACTGCTTACTTTCTTTGGGATAGCTGGAAAAAGGCTGGACAGATTCAAAGAAATCAATCTGCGATCGCTGAGTTGGGTTGCGTGGCTCAAGTACTAGATGGTGATAATTTTGCAGATTATACCCGTCAAGTGGGTAAAGAAGTCGTCATTAATGAATTGAACTTTGCTCAAGAAAGGGGGCTAGCTTTGAGTGATGCGGCAGCCGACTTTTACGAGGATAATCACCCAAGTACAACTTCTAACTCCACACCTTTGTTAACGGCTGCTAAAAGAGTTCTAGAAAAACCTTTGGTACAGACTCAGGTTGATAATTATAACCCCGCAGCCTCCACCCAGATTGATATTGTCGCTGAGGTTAGTGCTAGCATAGCGAATATTTTTCTGGTTGGGCTAGGTAAGTCTGGTAAGGGAATGCTTTTAGCTAACCTAATTCGTCAAGTAAAGCGCCACGATCCCAGTAAGAAAATCTTTTTGATCAACGGTAAAGACGATTGGAAAGAATACGGGTACTTTGATGCGATCGTTGATGTAGAAAAAAGGCTGCACTGTGAAACCGCAAAACCCCAAACAGTAGCTGCGTGGTTTGAGTCAGCGATCGCGGAATATGACCAGTATGCTAGCGAAAATGATGGGGCGCTCCTGATCATTGACGAAGGAACTATCATCGGCGCAAGACTAAAAGCAGCCAAGTGTACTTTGCTAAATGACAAACTTATTGGCATCGCATCCTGTGGCAGTAGTGCCGGGAAGAACATTTGGTTTGTGGCCCAAACACCGTTTGTTGGTGCGAACGGCAGCGACCTTTCAGGGATTAGTCAGTTAATACCGATCGCGTTGGTGGATGGTAGTAATTTAGCTGTCCTTGACACCTGGCAAACTGCGCGACTTTTTAAAAAGTTTGACAGGGATAAAATAGCAGAACTAATCAAGAACTCAGAGTGTGATCGCACAATTTATTACGGCAAGACGACTCAATGGTATTCAATGCCTGTGCTTGAAAACCACTCCGCTTATAACCGTGACCAACGCAAATTCTTGCCAGGTTTTGAACCCAAAGACGATAATATATGCAGCGACCAGGGAGCTATTAATCGATTAAACGAAGCCTTAGATATTAGCCAGCAGCCAACGATTATTCAAAATGATTTGGAATTATCAGACCTGGCTAAACGCTTATTGTCTTTTTTCGATAATGCCAAAAATAAGGAACCGAAAACCCTGGCGGATATCAAAAAGAAAGACGAACTGAGAGAGCAAGGTGACATTAAATTAATTATTGCTTTGAACGAACTAGTTAACGCGGGACGGCTCGTTTTTGACGGAGAAGATAGCTGGACTAAATCTGATTGGTAAATGTCACGCCACAGCAAAAAGTACCCTAAAAATGGGGTGTGGCAGCGTGGCAGCGTGGTGTGGCAGCGTGGCGAGAATCTGTGGGAGTCTTTACCAGTAAGCGCCACAGCCGCGCCACACCATAAATGCACTGTTTTACCTGTGGCAGAGGTGTGGCGTTTTTTTATAGAGGTATTAATGTCTTTTTATTTGTTAGGAGGAGAGGTAAATGAAAAAAATATTATTCACCCAGAACACTCAACAATCACAAAATTTCTTTGACCTATGTGTAGGTATTTTTGTTTTCATTATTGTGCTTCTCACTCTCTCGCTTGGCAGTACAAAACCTATACCCAGTGACAAGAATACTCCACCCAGAACTAATTTAAAACCTTCTAAGGTTATTCCTTACCTGAAGGCAGAGATTGCCAAATAACGAGCCATGAGCAAAGAACAACGCACTAACTCTGCTACAGGTGAAAAAAGATTTACTCCGCTCAAAATCACCAGCCAGGAGTGTCTAAATTTAATAATTAAGCTGCGAATGGATTTCAGCCAGTCCCAAATAATAGAGCAAGTTTGGGGAGTAAGGAAAGACGGTTCGGAGGCTTGGATTAAAGCTTATGCGGAGTACAAGGATGTGATCGAAACCCTAGAGTAAACCAAAAAACATTTTCCAAAAACTGGAAATAATTCGCTACCATCTGGGCAATCTTGGATGGTTTTCTGTTTCAATCAAAGGTCAATACAATCATTCAGGCTTGGGCGCATTTACATCAGGGTATAGAGTGAGATATTGTGACCACTGCTTTTGGTAAAACTTTATCCCAGCCTCAGTGATAATTAATTTAGTTAGATGCTTTCCATCTTTCCAGTAGCCGACTTTCCTTACCAATCCACCTCCTTTATAATCTCGCAGTCTCAACCAAGTCCACTGCCAACTAAACCCGGCATAATCACCAAATGTTAACCCACTATCTAGCCCGGATTCACCTGCTTGATAAGCTGTACAAAGTGCCTCCCATTGCCTGGGTCTAAGTTGTCCTTTGGGTGTTTTCTTAGGTGCTGATTTACCCAATCCAGCCCGAACTACAGCCCGTCCAGTTGTGGTTAGTTTGACCGACAGTAATTCAGATTTACCGCGCACTTGGTAGTAATTACATTCGCATAGTTGGCGGCGCTCAAGTGCCTGGAGAGTCGAACCCAATCCCTCATCAATTACCTCGGATTCTCGAAGTAGCTTGTGTAAGAAAGTTTCGCGCCCATTGAGGTCGGGATATCTTAGACTCCGCCATACAGCAGCAGGTCTTTTCTGCCACCCAAGTCGCCACCTCGCCCCCTCTTCGTCTTCTGCTTTTTGGTCGGCATGGTAAATAGCACTAAGAGTTAGCTGTTGGCGTAAATTGAGATCCTGCCATAAATTCAGGTGCTTACTCATTCTTTTGTGGTGGGTTTGCGCCTGCCTGTATTTCAGCGATAAATCGATCCAACGCTTTGGTTACACTTCTGTACTGCGGAGAACTTGTGGCAACTTTTCCCCTTAACGATCGCAGAATACCATCCCGGATTGTCTGATAATCTAGTCTAGTTTCCGGTCTATTCTCCGGTCTATCTCCTTCGATAGCTTGTCTAGCTTGTTCGATTAATTCTTCTGGCGGTTGCTGCATATTTTCTTGCCTAAATTGTTCTAGCAGCCGCCGTTCAACTCCCCCAGGCGTTCGCCTAGTTTATCGTCTATTAATTTGTCTATCTCTAGCAGAATTGAGTCTAGAGAGGGTATGGGCATGGGCGGAGGATCTGCCTTCCCCAATGCGGATTTAATTGCGTCAATCAGAAATTCGCTGGCAGTAATATTGCGATCGCTGGCAGCTTTTTTAATTTCGTCTAGCAGAGAGGGATCTTTGTCTAGGCGAATATTTATCTGAGGACGATTATTAACGGGTTTTTTGGGCATAAAAAAAGATAAGAAAGGACAAGAGATTTCCCGTCGACGGGAAAAGCCAGTGAGGAGCGTGAGAAATAAGCAAATAAAAAAGATGGTCTATCCAATTGGTCTAACCATCACACTACAATTTTTTGTGATCCTCAAAAAACGAATTTAGCGATCGCTTGACTTTTCTGATCGCCTGCCGGGAATAAAAATTCTTTTTTACCATCCAGGGACTTTTTACAATGCCTCAGAAAGTGTACAACCTGAGACATTCTTTAATTGTGTCTCTTTTCATGTCTCAAAATACCATTCTCTTAAGGTCTAAGAGATAATAAGACATAAATACACCAAAGGGCGTTTTATGGCGATTATTGGGTATGCGAGGGTTAGTTCCTCTGGGCAGAGTCTAGATGTTCAGCTAGACAAGCTCAAACACTGCCACAAGGTTTATAAGGAAATACAAAGCGGCACTAACCAGCAACGTTCCCAGCTTGCAGCTTGTTTAGAGTATGTCAGAAATGGCGATACGTTGATCGTGTCACGGTTAGACAGATTAGCCCGTTCCACCCTCCACCTTTGTACGATCGCCGATGAACTTCAGCGCAAAAATGTAGCCTTACAAGTCCTTGACCAGAATATCGACACATCCTCTGCAACTGGCCGCCTACTATTTAACATGCTGGCAGCGATCGCCGAATTTGAAACGGAAATCCGTTTTGAGCGGCAGATGGATGGCATTAATAAAGCAAAAGAGTTGGGTGTTCAGTTCGGGCGCAGTAAACGTTTGTCGCCGGAGCAGATCCTTCAACTTCGCTTTCAACGGGAGCAGGGTGTACTTATTAAGGTTTTAATGAAAGAATTTAATCTTTCCAAGGCAAGCATCTATCGTTATCTTGATGATTCTATTCCTGTTCAGAAAACTTATAATCCCTGACCACCCAAATCACAAACACCGCTTATGGAATCGCTCTCGATTGAGTTACGATCCTTGGCGGAACTAGATTTAAGGTAAGCTGAAAAATGTGAAAGTAAAAAACGGTTTAAGTCCGAACATCCAGATATCAGTGCTAGCAGGACAAGAAATGGAGTAGATGTCAAACGTAAGGATTTCAGCATTGTAGTTTGGATATTGCAAAGATATGCTTAATACGAACCTCAAAACTACTTACAACTTACTAAAATTACCAAAGACAATTGAAAATTAAGTGATTTCGATTCAAAGCGGGTGTTTTAATACTAAATTTAGATATAAATTAACTATAAACTGAGCTTTGATTAAGAAAAGGTTATAAATTTTAGGTTGTTATTTGCCTTGCACAGCAGTCCTATAAGCAGCAGATTACAATTTGTAAAGACATTGTTATTAAAGACGATAAATAAAGCAATACTGCGAAAGCAAGGAGTGCAGCAACTTCGGTATGATGCGCGATTGATACCGACTTGTGAGATATGTTGTTCCTGCTTTAATAATTCTAGGAGTTTACAAAAATGACTAATATATTGTTGGAAGATTTAGATGTTTCCCTGTGGGAAGAACTAGATGATGTTTCCGCTAGTAAAATATCAGGTGGAGAGGGAATTGGTCAAGA
>NZ_DASQZC010000548.1:0-6024 GCF_035638895.1 Nostoc sp.
AAATCGGCAGCACGGATGGCTGCAAGAGCAGAGGACTCCGAGTGTGGGGCAGTGTCAATAACCACTAATTCCGCGCCCCCGTCTTGCGCCGTCTCCAAAACCTTTTCTAACCGCGATGCCTGACACGAAATTACAACGGGAGATTCTGCTTCTCGTGAATCTTTCCATTTACTGGCAGAAGCTTGCGGATCTAAATCGATCAGTACGGTCTCTTTATTTTTGATTGCTGCGGCAACTGCAAGATTGATACTAAGCGAAGTTTTCCCAACACCGCCTTTGCTGCCAACAATAGCTACTGTCTTCATGTATACATATCCACATAGCGACATTAAAACAAGTGTACAAGTTTACCAGCTAAATGAGCAGTGATTCAGCTTTGTTACGATCTTAATCAGGAGGGAAAGAATTTCCCGTCGACGGGAAATTTATGGCGATCGGTAATTCAGAATTCGGGAATATATTCAAAAACCGAACGTATAGGGCAACGCGAGAATCTAGTAGTTAATTTTACAGGGGACAAAGCTAATTTATTAAAGCTACCCTAAGTAGACCAGTCAAAGCTGGGTAAATGAAGGAACGGAAGATAAGATGATTATTCAAGTTTACTGGCCACAACGCGATCGTAACGGGGCTGAACCCATTGATTCATTTTGGGTAGAAGCAACCTATGAAGAAGCTGAAAAGTTATTTAATTAATAGTCAATAAGTTTCGCTAATGTAATACGCCTTAAATCCTTGCTGTGCGATTGTTTAAGCCTGATGTCGTCATAAGCCCATTTTCTCACATTTCACCAAAAGTACAAAACTCCAAACACTAGGAATTAATAAAATGACAATTAAAAGTGTTGATAAATACGCCGATATTGCTCCTAAATCTAAGGAGGAAATTAAGGCTATTACTATAGAAAATAGTCAAATACATATAATTGTCACCCTACTCATGAAAGGAGCAACGCTTGATGAATTTGATAATGAGAACAGGAATATCGGAACAGGACGGGAAGGATCGCGAGCGTTCTTCGGTAAATACATAAGACGTGTATGGGGATACGGGACTAAGCGTACTGTTGACCCATCTGATCCTACTAACATAGATAAGTATGTGTTTCATTTACACTTACCCCCAGGACTTGATCAGCCTATATATGATTTTAATACCAAATTTCTGTGAGGCTGCATAGAACAAGTTTATTGTTAGGCAAGAGTTTCAAGCGTTTTATTCTGTGCATCTTCATAAAGAATTGGTATAAGCGAGGAAAAAATAAGAAGAAAGTATAAGGTGGCTGGAATGCCTGACGACTTCGATTAATGATCCATTACCCACAATCTTCTTTATAGCCCATTAACTTTTAATTTTCAGGTTACAGCAGTTGATATCAACAGAGTAATAATTATTATGGTCTACCTCCACGAGATCGATTACAGTAGCGATGAGTGAGACGTGCATTTTCTGGTATGCTTTTACCGCCTCGCCAGTAGTGCTGTATGTGGTCAACTTCAGCATCATCAATATGATGAATATGCTGTTCACAAATTTTACAAGTTTGATCTTGATCAAATAGTTCTTGCTTTAACTTCCGAGAGAAAGTGCGTGATCCTTTACCATTTTCACTAATTAATGATGCTAATCTTGGTCGCCATGCTTCCGCTCGATACTGAACAGCTTCTGGTTTATCAGTGGTACTAGTAATATATTCAACAAATTTAAGATCACTGGTCATTACATCTAAAAATTCTTCTCGAATTCTATCTGCAATTGGTATTATTTGACTTTTTTCAAAATAGCTAAAAGTGTATAAAATTGTATCCCAAAGAGCAACGTTAAGTTTATTTGCCTCCCAAGAACCATTGGGATTGTCCTTTTTACCTCCAAGATTAAATCTGCGAAAAGCTTTTTCACCAAAAACAGTAAAAGATATTTCAATAGATTTTTCAAAAACTTGACGCATTTCAGCAATTTGTTTTTCGTTAATATGGCGATGCTTTTCCATTTCCTGATTAAAAAATCGCTTTTTTGAACCTGTGTACTTTAAATGAGTGTTGCGCCACATAGCAAAAAAGCGCAGAATCAGCTCTCTATCTTTCATTCGCGGATGAGGTTCATTAGAACCCATTATTTTTAATAAATATTTATTTTTAGAGAGTTCACGTAGTAAATTATTGTAATTACCTCTATAAATACAATTACGTAATTCTTGCTCAGTAAGTTTCTCAGCGCCTAAATTAAGCCGCTCGAACATTTCAAACTTTACGTCTGGATGTGAACCTTTTTCAATTACAATTATGCGAATAACATAATTTAATATTTCATCTTGTAAATCCTGAGATAAATCTTTGAAAGATTTACGGTTGAGTTCCTTCATAACTTGTAAGCTTGAAAGCTTAAAGTCTTGACCATTAGGAAGTTTTCCATCAATAAATGAACAAATCGTTGTTAATCTTTGCTGTCCGTCAACGACAGAAGACGTATTGTCATTTTCTTTAGCAATATAAATAGTCGGAATTGGTATATCAAGGAGCAAGGATTCAATTAGTCGACTCGCTTTGGTTTTATTCCAAACATAATAACGTTGAAAATCAGCCTGAAGATTGAGCTTACCTCGCTTAACCCATGTGTGCAGAGTTTCTATAGGTACATCTTGCTTATCAGTTCTGACACGTCTCTCTTCTGGAGGAATATCAAGGGGAGCCTCATCTTCCGATTCATCAAAAACAATTTCTTCTTTGTTTTCAAATTCCAAAGCGTTTTGTTCTTTTTCGTCCATATCTTGATCACTGAATTACATGAGTGTTATAAATTAAACACTACTTTAGCAAGAAAATTTTAATGCTGCTTTAGCAATTACCCGTAATCTCAAAAATGGTAATAGCTTAAAAAACCTATTCGCGGCGTTGATAATCGGCAAAAAGAATGCTGAGGATGATTTGCGATTGCTGCTAGAGAAGAGTGCAAGTGAACCCACGCTCTTAACCGTCAAACCAGAAAACATACGTCGCCTACGCGAGTTGATGAACAATTCTGAAAATGAAGACTAATGCCAAAAATCCCACATCCTTCTCAAAATTCCCCCTTGTGGGATCGCTCAATGCCCAACGCCCAATGCCAAAAAAATAGATTGGAGGTTTAGGGGTTTTGGTAGTCACGATGATTAATATCTATTTATATAGAGGGCGTGACTACGGTATCAAACTCTAATACAAAATGTGGATATATTGAGTGATGACTACGGCGGCGGTAGGGAAGATTGGGGCGATCGCACTTTGCTTTGTCTCCGATAGTGCAATTCCTATTGCGGCGTTAATTTGGGGCTGAATCCTTTAGTGTAGAGGTTTTTGGGTTGATGTCATCTTAGGCATATTTCCCGACATCTTACCCCGTAGCGCGTCTCTAGCTGTGGGGTTTTGTTTTTGGTGGCGAGGTGCGATCGTTCTACATCATCTATTTAATTTTTTGTTAATGTTTGAGGATTTGTAATTCTACATCCATTGCCCTACTTACCTTCCAGAGTTTTCTTTTTTTATTCTTTTATTAAGAATACCCGGAAAGTGAGAGAAGAGGGATATGTAAAATTATTAACTATGTTTGTATTAAATAGCAAAGAGATGTATTTTATATAGTTAGATATCAGCTATCAATTAGTCAATATGGAGTTCGTCTGGTTTTATCTAGTTTGATTCAACTACTCTGCATATATATTTAGGACTACCAATTTAGGAGTTGAAACTTGATGAAAGCGAATTTTAGAACGCGAACAGCTTTGGCAACAGGCATAATAGTAGGTGGAATAACAATGCTATTACCGGGTGCTACCTTTTCACATTCGTTAGCTGCTAGTGCAACATTGCAAGATAAGCCCCAACTTATAGACATACATTCGTTGCGTCTTGCACAAGTATCTTGTGCAGCAACTTTTTTTGGTCCTAGCGGTGGCTCTGATGGCGTTTCAAGTACTTTTCTAATTCCAAATGCAGCAAGGATAGTAAGTCTACAAATTAGAAGTGGACAGAACGTAGATGGAATTACAATAAACTATTTAACAAATACAGGAATTCGTTCTAGCTTCCTTGCAGGGGGAACAGGTGGTTTTGAAACTACAATAAATTTCGCTCCTGGTGAGACCATAACACGTATAGCAGGTAGATATGGTGCTGTTGTAGATAGTATAACTATACAAACCAATTTTAATACTTATGGCCCATTTGGAGGCACTGGTGGTCCTGCGACATTTGATTATACAGTACCGTCATTGTATCAAATCGCAGGCTTTCGCTTTCGTAGTGCAAGTCTAATAGATGCAATTGGTTTAGGAATACGTCGAACTAACTGTACTGCATGAACCTATCTCTAGTAGTCTGCCAAAGCAACTTTGTTAGGTTAAATACTTGGATATAAACGTTGCATTTTTTGACGTGCATCCTTAGTTTAAAACCCCAATAAACACTGGCTTTTTGTTGATTAAACTGTGACTCCCAAGTAGCAATTAGAACCAGCCCCTTTATTTTTTCAACTAACTATAATCTGGGGAAAATTACAAGACCTTGAAAGGGCTGGTTCCAGGGCAAACGCATCTAAATATTGACGAGCCTGAATCAGGATGAAATACACCAAGACTCAAACTACATAAGGCTTTGAGGAAATTCAATCTCACTCAAACTAAAAATGATAATCATTATGAGGGGGTGTTAGAGGCAGCCGACGGCTGCCTGAATTTTCACGGTCAGTTCTCCACTAAATAGCGTAGGTTTTCTCAGAATCTGATTCTCAATAGTTTTAGATTAATGACTAGGAATCACGAGAAGATCAGCGTAAAGAAAAACTCAATTTATGCGATCGCCTATGCATACGGACACCGCTTCACGGATCACAGAAAACTCAGACTCACAGATCATTACCACCAAAAATAATTACAGTATCGTCATTGCCACCGCCAAAAAATCAAATGCGTTTTAGCGATCGCACCTGAATAAATTGCCCACCGTGCTAGCGGTCGAACCTCCCCCAAAATCTACCCATCGACCCCCGTCACGAACCATTGATAGCCTCTTGCGTGTGGGGAGAGCGATCGCAGCCGAAATCCCCGCCAACTTCCGCGACAAACCTCTCCCCAGATTCTCCCGCCGACCTGCACACACACCCCCATATTTATATAAAACCAAGGGGAGGTGTGCAGGCTGAAATCCCTGTAGAGCCTGAAGTTTCCCTTTCAAGGTGGATGACACCCCAATCCCTCAAAGATGTGTCAACATACCTAACGCCCGTCTTGGACGAGCCGACTGAGCAAGCTATGGAATCCCTCGCGGAGTTGATTACGTTCATCCTGCCTGATGTTCTTTTTGCTGCCACAGATTACTTACCTCAGAATGCAAAATCCAAAATTCAGCTATTGTTATCCGCGATAACTTCCCCAATAAATTCCCCAGTCGAAGCTCCCGCCGACCTGCACACACCACCCCACATTTATATAAAACCAAGGGGAGGTGTGCAGCTTGAAACCCCTATAGAGCCTGAAATTTTCCTTTCAATGTGGATGACACCCCAATCCCTGAAAGATGTCGTGGAATACCTAACACCCATCCTTACCGAGCCGACTGAGCAAGCTGTAGAGTCCCTCGCGGATCTGCTTACGTTCATCCCGCCTAATGTTCTTTTTGCTGCTACAGATTACTTACCTAAGAATGCAAAATCCAAAATTCAGTTACTCTTATCTCAACCCAACTCCCACACAGAATCGCCCCCGCCCCGAACCATTGATAACCCTTTGCGGGGGAGAGCGTAAGCAGCAGAAATCCCCGACAAACTCCGCGCCAACTCCCCCAGTCGAAGCTCCCGCCTACCTGCACACACACCTCCAGATTTATATAAACCCAAGGGGAGGTGTGCAAGCTGAAACCCCTATAGAACCTGCAATTTCCCTTTTAGAGTGGATGACGGTGAATGGGTGCTAATTTCCCTGGCACTGCGATCGTTAACGAACTGCGATACTTATTTCCTAGCTTGCTGTCGCCATTGCCGCGATAAATTCT
>NZ_DASQZC010000549.1:0-10581 GCF_035638895.1 Nostoc sp.
TAACAATATTCGCCAAGCCGTATCAAACCTTAATCTGCCGCCAAGAGGGCACGTATTCTTACCTCTTGCAAAGTATTTTCATTTCTCCCGCCTGACGGTTACTTGAAGTCGCTGGCGGGATTTTGCCTTGAATGAAGTTGGAATTTTACAACGCGATCGCTAAATTTAACCTTGGTACAGTACCTTAACAACATTGGCGAACCAAAATAAAACTAGATTAATCTATGGCATCAATAGCCGGGAAAATTGCAATTATCACTGGTGCATCGCGGGGAATTGGACGAGCGATTGCACTAAAATTAGCTGGTAACGGCGCATCTATTGTCGTTAACTATAGCGATGAAGCCAGATGGATCACTGGGCAAAACATCCGTGTAAACGGTGCAATTGCATGAGGTGATTAAAGCCTTCCTTAGGAACATCCAAAAATTAAATTATTCAATTCCTGCATCTAAATATGAATTCCAATATCAATCTTTTCACACCAGTTCAACTTGGCCCTTACACTTTACCAAACCGGATCGTAATGGCACCAATGACGCGTTTACGGGCAATTGCAAGCATCCCAAACTCGCTGATGGCAACTTACTACGCCCAACGGGCCAGTGCTGGGCTAGTTGTTACTGAATGTACAATGGTTTCACCTCTGAGCTTAGGATACATGAACTGCCCAGGAATTTACTCAGAAGAACAAGTGGCAGGATGGCAGTTGACAACTAATGCAGTACATGAACAAGGGGGCAGAATTTTTTTGCAACTTTGGCATTCTGGGAGAGTTTCTCACTCGGCTTTATTAGATGGATTGCCAGTTGCTCCTAGTGCGATCGCTGGGGTTGGCTCACTCCATACACCCATAGGTAAAGTATCGTTGGAAACTCCCCGCGCTTTAGAAACCCAAGAAATTTCCGAGATTGTCGAGCAATTCCGTAAAGGCGCAGAAAATGCCTTGGCGGCTGGTTTTGATGGGATTGAACTTCACGGTGCATTTGGCTATTTAATCGATCAATTCCTCCAAGATGGCTCGAACCAGCGCACAGATGAGTATGGCGGTTCAATAGAAAAGCGCAGCCGATTCCTTTTAGAAGTTGTGGAAGCAGTCGCCAGCGTTTGGGGTGCAAACCGCGTTGGGATCAAACTTTCACCAAGTAATACTTTCTACGGAATGCGTGACTCCAACCCTCAAGAAACTTTTAGTTATGCTATCAAGGCTCTTAACCCCTTTGGACTTGCCTATCTTCACCTGATGGAACCGAATGAAGTCGATTTAGCAACCCGCGAAGTCATGAATCCCGTAACACCCTACTTCCGCCAAATATTCCAAGGTACTTTGATAACTAATGGTGGCTACGATCGCCCAACAGGAGATAGTATTCTTGCCAGCAGTAATGCAGATTTAGTTTCCTTTGGTAAGTTATATCTTGCTAATCCTGACTTACCAAAACGCTTAGAACTTAACGCAAATTTGAACGCTCCAGATCCAAAGACATTTTATGCCCCTGATGCAAAAGGATACACTGATTACCCATTTTTAGAACTTCAGACGACTTGAAGAAATCACAGTCATCTCTAAATCAAAAACATCATTTGTCATCTGTAAAACTTTTCGGTTTTATAATTGTCCAAGAGCAGCTCACAAAACGGATTACGAAATATAAGCCAATCAACTTTGTATAAAACGTTTCTAAAATTGTACAAAGAATGGCTCATCTATCCGGTTGTAGAGTTTGTATTTTCAGGCTAAACATTACTTTGCAGGCATCCACAAATTATGGATTTGTCCAACTTTACTACACTCCAAAACTTAGAAGCTGCTTTCGGTGGTGAATCGATGGCAAATCGCAAGTATCTGTTTTTTGCGGATGTAGCGCGTCAACTTGGGTTTACAGACTTGGCGAAACTTTTTAAAGAAACAGCTGATCAAGAAACCGAACACGCTTTTGCACATTTTAAGTTGCTGCATCCAGAACTTGTGGTAGAAGATTTGGCTGCTTTAACTGATGAACAAAAGCGGGAAATTATATCTCGCTGTTTATCTTTGGCAATTGAAGGGGAGACTTACGAATACACCACAATGTATCCAGAGTTTGCCGCAGATGCTCAACGCGATAGCGACAATCCTGCGGCTGAAGAATTTCTCAAACAAGTTAAAGAATCAACCGATCATGCCAACACGTTTCGGGAAGCTGCACACCGTTTTGGCTTGTTAAAATTTATCGAAAATTACCACGCCGATCGCTATGCTGAAGCCTTAGAAGTATTAAATGGAGGACAAACAGCAACCAGAGTTGCAGGTGAAGATGCCAAAACTCGGAAATGGATTTGTAAAAAATGCAGCATGATTTACGATCCGGTTGCTGGCGATCCTGATTCGGGAATTACACCTGGTACACCTTTTGAAGAAATTCCCGATGACTGGGAATGTCCGATTTGCGGTGCTAGCAAAAAAACCTTTAAACCGTTTGAAGAAAAAGTTGCAGCTTAAGACGACAATCAATTAGGCACTCTTCTTTGCATATCAACGCGAAGCGTCTTAAGAGATGCTTCGCGTTCTTGATTATTTATACAATAAGCTAAAATCATGAATTCACCAGAAGATAACGGCCAATTTGAACAACAGAGGCCAATTTATCTAGAGCTAAATTTTCAGATTATTTGTGCAGTTGCCTTGATTGCTGTTATCGGAGTTTCTAGCGTGACTCCGGCTTTTCCCAAGTTAGCTAAAGAATTAAATATCAATCCGAAAAATTTGGGTTTATTGATTACAGTATTTACATTACCATCTCTAATTTTAGGGCCAATTATTGGTATTTTTGCTGATAGATGGGGCAGAAAGAGAATTATTGTTCCTTCACTGTTTTTATTTGGCATAGCTGGTACAGCCTGCGCCTTTGCCCGCGATTTTAATTTATTGCTATGGTTGCGTTTGCTGCAAGGGATTGGTGCTGCTTCTTTGCTTTCTTTGAGTATCACCTTAATCGGCGATTTATACACAGCAGACAGACGAATTACTGCAATGGGTTACAATGCAAGTATCAGCAGCGTTGGCACAGCAAGTTATCCAATAATCGGTGGCGTATTAGCAACAATGGGCTGGTATTATCCCTTCATGCTGCCCATATTAGCGATACCTCTTGGGTTACTGGTGTTGTTTGCACTCAAGAATCCAGAACCAAAAGGCGATCGCAATCTTCAACAGTATTTAAGCAATGCCGTAAAAGTTCTGAAAAATCGTCAGCTATTTGGACTTTTTATTGCCAGTGCTGCTAACTTTGTGTTTCTTTATGGCGCTTACGTTACCTATTTACCACAGTTAATTAATGATACCTTTAAAGCGCCGCCTACTATTATTGGATTGCTACTTTCTAGTGTTTCTATAGCAATTACTATTACAGCTTCCCAATTAGGTAGATTAGGTAGAAGATTTAGTGGCACAAGTTTAATTAGTGCATCTTATGTTTTTTATGCTTCAGCTATGTTAATAGTTCCCTTTGTGTCAAACATCTGGTTACTATTAATCCCTAGTACAATTTTTGGTATTGGACTTGGTATTGGTTTTCCTACTATCCAAACACTTTTAGCAGATTTAGCACCAAAAGAATATTTGGCGACGATTATATCGGTAAACGGAACATTCTATGGATTAGGACAAACATTAGGGCCGTTGTTAATGGGCTATGCCTTTGGTTTTGGTGGAATTAATAGTGTATTTTATGCGGCGACTGGTTTTGCAGTTCTGATATTTTTTGTGTTTAGGTATTGCACTTGTGTGAAAGAAGTCTAATATCGCTCATCAGATTATGGCAGTTCTCATTTGCATAAAAAACAAAAAACTTTATCCCGTCCTATTAGATATCTCTGTTTGATTGGGCGAGGTTTTTAGATAAGGTAAGGGAAAAGAAGAGGTAGATTTGTTTTTGCTAATCGAAACAATCGCATTGTCAGGTAAAACAATTGCATTGTCAGTTGATGCAATGGCATTGTCAGTTGATGCAATGGCATTGTCAGTCGATGCAATGGCATTGTCAGCCGATGCAATAGCATTGCCAGTCAATGCAATGGCATTGCCAGTCGATGCAATGGCATTGTCAGCCGATGCAATGGCATATTGGACAAATACGTTCAGGGAGTGAGAGTATTTTCAATGCGACGGTCGGGGATGAGCCACATAACTGCAACCACAACATATAGTATACAGGCAAGCCATGAGTTTACAAAGGCAAGTGGAATTGCCACTGCATACAATACCACCGATATTTTTCCTTTGAAATCTCGGCCTACTGCGATCGCTAATGTTGAATCGCTGCCATGATAAGAGATGAGGGCGCGGGTAAGGATGAAGTAAGCCAATGCAGATAACAGCAATACCGTACCATAAAGGGCAACTGGCATAGCAGCAAAGCTATTCTCACCCATCCAGCCAGTGACGAAAGGGATTAGCGACAACCAAAACAGCAAATGCAGATTCGCCCAAAGGATACGCCCATTAACGTGTCGAACTGCTTGTAAGAGATGATGGTGATTGTTCCAGTAGATACCAAGAAAGATAAAACTCAGCACATAGCTGAGAAATACTGGAATCAGGGGACGCAGCGCAGCTAAATCGAACCCATGCGGCACTTTGATTTCCAGCACCATAATGGTGATGATAATGGCAATCACCCCATCGCTGAATGCTTCTAACCTCCCTTTTCCCATATACGCATTCCTTTTTTATTTACTTGAAAGTTAAGTTGTGACACTCTGCACTTTATCGTACCAAGTAGCCGCCGTTGATGAAGATTATCTGCGCGGTGATCTTTGATATGCTGTGGTTGCTTTCCCTTAAGCTACTCCATACCCTGTATACGGACGCTTATACGACGGATGTAAACCCAGAATAATATTTTCTTTCGGCACGCCAATTTCTACTAATTCTCGCGCAATATCTACATCAGTCATATTGCGCTGAATCCAAATCTTTCCATCTTTAATATCCAAATGGATGATACAGTTGTAAACTCGCTTAAGTCCCTCCCAGCCAACTTCTAAAAGCTGGTAGTGATCATGTTCTGTATCAAACACAAGCTGAGACTCAATATCTGAATTGCCACTCTCAAAAGTAGCATGAGACGTTAATATTTGGCGGATGCTTTGGCGGTACTGTTCTATTCTTTCCATTCGACAATCACCTCCTGAAAGCGATCGCAAAATCTTTAATTCTCACTTGCCAGTTTCTGGCGCAATTCCCGAATAGCAGCGCTAGTATTACGCTCGTAGGCAATTTTCAAACACTCTGTAACTACCTCTGACACCTTGGTGTTAGGAAAATAGCGGCTACTGGTTTCAATAGTGTAGATATCGCCTTGCAATCTGTAAATCACAAGCTGATTCTTTCTAAACAACCAAACTTCTGGTACTCGATAAGGCAGATAGTCATTTACATCGGTGTAGCTGGTGATGTCTATCTCTACCACTAAATCGGGGGATGGATCAACGCCCCAATTTATGCGATCTTTACCTGCAATTGCCTCCCAGTTTTCAATATAAAAACAGTAGTCTGGTTCTATACCACTTTCCTGTGGCAGTTCCATTGTAATTGGGGTAAATGCCTCGTATTCTCGTCCCAGATGATCGAGTAAAACTTTGACTACATCTGCAATTACACTTACTTTTCGCCCATGTTCTGGTAGCGGTGCCATCAAAAGAATTTCTCCATCTCGATACTTAATGCGAGGAGAGGAGCGATCGCCTAGTTGTTCATTCAGTGCTTGATAGTCTTGCCAACTTCCGGGTAGGCGGACTACTGCGCCTGGGGGTAAATGGATTGTATCGGGTGTGACAACAGCGAACATAGAACTGAACCTCCATCTCCACTGTAATGCTTAAATATCAGCTGCTGCGGCTGAAAAATACAGCAGCGACAATAATTAAACCTAAAAGTGCCAAGGGAACCCAAAGATTAGGGATATCTGACAAACTCATATAGCAATCCGATTTGATTTCTGAACTTCTTTGCGTAGTCAGGGAGTAGGGAGTGGGGAGTGGGGAGTAGGGAATCCTAATATTTAATTACGAATTAAGAATTATTTTAAGCCGATGCCTCCTTTAGCGAATTCTTCAACAGTTTTTTGTGAGAATTCGTGAGTTGCGATCGCTTGCAACATTACCAATGGTAAAGTCAAATGATCCGCCCCGGCTTGCAATGAGGCGGCTGCAACTTCTGGAGATTTGATACTAGCTGCCAAGATTTCTGTATCACTGCCTTTGAGTACGCTAGCCATATCCCGCACCAAAGCAATACCATCACCTAACAACCGCGTGGCTCGATTTACATAAGCTATGGCAATTTTAGCTCCTGCTTCTCGTGCTACTGCTGCCTGTGCTGCACTGTAAATCGCTGTCACTGAACAGGTAATTTCTGACGATAGACTCGCCACCACTTCAAAACCTAACGGTGTTGCAGGAATCTTTAAAATTGTTTGTGAACCAATAATCTCAAAAGCTTTTCTACCTTCAGCTAGCATCCCAGCTTTATCAGATGCCACAAGTTGATAGTATAAGGGGCCATTCGTCAAGGCAACCAATTTTTTGAGCGTGGTTTCTGGTGGGGTATCGCTTTGAGACAACAGCGTGGGATTTGTTGTAATACCTTTCACCCATCCCCAAAGCTTAACAACTTCAGCTTCAGATGCGATCGCTGAGTCTAGATATAGTGCCATAATTTCTCCCGATCAATTCCCCAATATTAATATGCAATAGCTGCGAGTCGTGACAAGTTACAGCAGTTTTCAATTGGATAAATTTAATTTCTGATCAAGTTTTTCAATCAGGCAACCAACAGTATATCGTTACGTTTTATACTTAATAATCAAGAAGCGAGTATTTATCTTAGTGTTATTCGGCTAATGTGTACAAGTATGAATCATGTATAGCCAGTTATAGCATTTCTCATGAATCGTTACTCGTTAGCCAAACGATGTTTTGCAGAAGCTTTAGGTACAGCTTGGTTGGTTCTGATGGGCGTGGGTACTGCGGTTATTTCTGGTACAGTACCTTGGGTTGGAGTTACTGGGGTGGCGATCGCTTTTGGCTTAAGTTTGTTGACTGCTGCTTATACTTTTGGTTCTATTAGCGGATGTCATCTCAATCCCGCAGTCACAATTGGTTTTTGGGTAGCCAAGCAATTTTCTTTGCGAGACGTTTTGCCATATATAGGAAGTCAGGTTCTCGGCGGAATTTGGGGAACTACTATCCTGTTTTTGATTTGCATGGGCAAGCCTGGGTTTACAACAGCCGACTTTGGTTCTAATGGGGTGGGAATTCACTCCCCTGGTAACTATAGCTGGTGGGCTTGTGCATTAGCCGAATTTATTGTTACCTGTGGCTTTGTGCTGCTGATCTTGAGCGTAACATCTTCTCCCGCCTTCAAGCAGTCTGCACCCATCCCCATAGGTTTAGGGCTGACCTCGGTGCATCTTATCCTGATTCCGGTGACAAATGCCAGCGTCAATCCGGTGCGATCGCTAGCTACAGCTGTCTTTACTCAAGATTGGGCATTGGCTGACCTTTGGATTTTCATCGTGTTTCCAATTTTAGGCGGAGTTTTGGCGGGTATGGTCGCCCGATGGCTGCAAGAACCAGATATTTAATATTACTCACAACTTTATTGAGGCAGTGGCGGCGGATTACTCCAACATAAAATCATGGGTAAACATCCTAAAGCGCCAACAAGGGTGGCAACACTCCTGAAGATGCAGAAAGGAAAGTGTACTCACTGTGGACTGTTTTTTCACTATGAAGATTTGATGGAAATCGACCATAAAATCCCCCGTTCCCAACGCGGTAAGGATAAAAAAATATATTCCAAAAAATTCTAAAAACATTTTCTAAAAATTTCATCATTTTGCACCAGAGTTGTGGCTATATGTCAAGCAGTTGCTTTATAAAAACATTTAGATTACTCTAAGGGCTAAGTTAACACTTAATACTTTAGAAAGATGACAATAAAAAATAGTGACATTTTTTACCTAGAGAATCTCACAGAGACAGATGAAGAGGCAATTCTTGGCGGTGTACTGGTTTCTGCTCCTGGTAAAAACGGAATAGACCCTGATGGGAACCCTAGTACTCCTCCAGGGAACAGCGGAGTAACATTACCCACTGAGATTAATCGGCTAAATCCTCAAGGGAAAGCCAGAGGATTTGCATCTACACAATCTCCTGGAATAGTCAAAAATGGGAGACAGTTTGAGTTTGATGGAACAACATTTAGGCCAGTTTAATTAATTACTAATTAGTGTTTTAGATATGTTATGTGTTGCTTCATGTAAACAACATATAACTTGAGAATATTTTTAATTTCTAACTCTATTTGATTTGCGGTTCTCTCATATCGCTTTTAGTCTAAACTCCAGTATCGAAGAACATAATATAAGTTGTCATGCATCGCCACACGAAGATATTTCGATGTGGCTTTCAAGTGATAATCTTCTTATATAGCAGCCTACACGGAGAACTTAAGATGACATCTCCAGAAACGGTTATATGGCTACAAGAACGGACGAGTTTAGGAATTCTCTCGTCTGAAGTGTTAAATGCGATCGCTCAAGTAATTGAAGAACAAGTAGTGAGTGCCGAAACTGACTTAGTTAGCGAAGGCACTCCTCCAGAAGCCCTTTATATTCTTGTACAAGGTAAACTCGAAAGCAATAGCACCAATCAAACCAACCCAGCCTTAGCTTGTGGATTCCTCCCCGGTGCGGTGATTGAACTCAAAGAATTGCTGTTGGATCAATTAACTCCATTCACAATTACTACGGTGACAGATTGTCACTTGTGGGTTGTTCCTGGTGATAAATTTCGCCCTTTAGTTAACCAATACCCCGAAATTGCTCAGGCTTTTTCGCGTCAATTGGCTCAAGAATTAGCTCAAGCAACATCTGCACTTGGCTATGAACAAGAACGTTCCGTAGCTTTGCGACCATATTTAGTTACCAAAGCCCAACGCGGAATTGTCGGTACAAGTCGCTATGCAGTAAAACTGCGGGAGCAAATTCGTTTATCGGCGGCTGACTGCAAATCAGTGGATATTTTTGGAGAACCAGGGTTAGAAAAAGACAATATAGCAGCCCTCATCCACTTTGGTTCTCCAAAACGGCGAGAACCAATTATTAAAGTAAATTGTGGTATTCTGCAAACGAGTGGTGCAGATTTATTCGGTCGGGCTGGCGGTAAACCAGGACTGTTGGAATGGTTGGGAGAAGGTACTTTAGTTCTCAACAACATCCAAGAATTGCCCGAAGAATTATTACCTCCGGTGACGCAGTTGCTCAAAACTGGCACATATACCCCTGTGACTCGTTCAGGAGAAGCAGCACCTGAACCTCGTGCCAGTAAAGCCAGAATTCTGATTGTTTCAGAAAAAACTCAGCCGACAATTGAACGCTGTATTGGTCACATTATTAAAGTACCACCGCTACGGGTGCGGAAAGCTGATATTCAGGCACAGGTTGAATATTATACTAGTCTCTACATTCGGGCTAGAGGCATTTCTAAACCACGCATCACCCCAGAAGCTTTTCGTCGCCTCCAGTCTTATGATTTTCCTGGCAATCTCAAGGAATTAAAAAATCTGGTAGAAAGAGCGATCGTGCAAGCAGAGGGTGCTAATGAATTAACAGAAGAAATTTTCTGGCCAGCCGAAGCGAAGAAAAAACGATTTCGGGTAAATCTGTTAAATGCCTATCCTGATTTGCGGCGGTTTTTACGTAGTCCTTGGTGGCCCGATCGCATTAACTATGGTTTTACTGCAACGGCTTTTGCGATCGCAGTTGCAGTCTTATTTATTGGGCCACAAACCCGCGATCGCAATTTCGTTTTAAATCTATTTTGGGCATGGTGGTGGCCTTTCTTCTTATTTCTCTTTCCCTTTTTGGGGCGTATCTGGTGTTCTGTTTGTCCCTTCATGATCTACGGGGAAATTACCCAAAAGTTATCTCTGTGGCTATGGCCTCGACAACTCAAGCGCTGGCCTAGACAGCAAGCGGAGAAATGGGGCGGATGGTTCATGTTTGGTTTATTTACCCTAATTTTCTTATGGGAAGAACTTTGGCATTTAGAAAATACCGCTTACCTCAGTGCTTGTTTACTGCTGTTAATTACTGCTGGGGCGATGATTTTCTCCGCTCTTTTTGAGCGGCGATTTTGGTGTCGTTATCTCTGTCCCATCGGCGGGATGAATGGTTTATTTGCCAAACTCTCAATGACGGAACTCCGGGCACAGCAAGGTATTTGTTCTGCCAGTTGCACCACATATCAGTGCTATAAAGGTGGGCCACAAAAAGGCGAAGGGATGGAAACTAATGGATGTCCTTTATATTCCCATCCAGCACAGTTAGAAGATAACAGAGATTGCGTACTGTGCATGACTTGCCTTAAAGCCTGTCCCCATCGTTCCGTTGAATTCAACTTGCGTCCCCCTGGTATTGAACTGTGGACAACTCATGTACCCCGCACCTATGAAGTAGCATTATTGTTTTTGTTGTTGGGTGGGATATATCTGCATCGCTTGCCAGAGTTACAATCTTGGTTGGGGTTACAACT
>NZ_DASQZC010000550.1:0-7145 GCF_035638895.1 Nostoc sp.
AAAAGCGATCGCATTCCTGGTAATATCTGCCTAAATAGCAGACCTCGGATGCCTTTGGGCAAAGGGCCTTGCTGGGAGTATTTCCCAGTCAATAGCCCCAAAGCTAGAGGGCTGTAGGCAATAAGTTTTATTCCCAACTCATCACAAAGGTCTTTGAGCTTTAGTTGGGTGACAGGATATGTAGACAACAAAGAATATTGAACTTGCAAAGTACTAATAGAAACGCCTCGTTCAGCAAACTTTTTCTGCACTTGCTTAAGCCGTTTAGGCCCATAATTGGATAGTCCCACTCCCTTAACTAGTCCTTGGTCATACACATCGGCAAGGCCATCTAATAGCCCTTCCTCTTGCCAAGGAGCATAATTCGCTGTAGACCAGTGCATCTGTACCAAATCTACGTTTCTCCCCAGGCGTTGGGCAGATGATTTACAAGCCCTTACCATTGATTTACGTGTCCATCTCCACGGGTAAGCAGCAAGCTTAGTCGCAATACAAATATTTTCTTTGCCTAAACCTACATATTCCTGGCTGAATCGTCCCAGAAGTAGTTCACTGCGACCATTCAATCTCCCAGTTCCGTAAGAATCACCTGTATCAAATAAAGTCACACCGTTGCTTACACAAAGGTTAAACACCGCTTGCAACTGGTCATCCATACTTTCGTTATATCCCCAAAGTAGTTGGTTGCCCCAGGCCCAAGTGCCGCAGCCCATATTTGGGAGTGTAAGTTTTTGGAGAGTCTGCATCTTTGCTCTCTGTAGATTGCCTTATTAATTATCAGGCATATAGTCCGAAAAATTTTGCGATGCAACCTCTACAAGAGGCTGACGCTCTATGACTCGCTAATGTCAATGGCGGACGTAGCGATCGCTGCAAATATTAAAGTATGATTTTTCATTATGCTAGACAAATGATAGACGTTCAAATTTACGTTCTACTATTTTTTATGCACACAGATTATATTTCAGATAAATCTATTGGGGAATTCGCAAGGAGCCAAGCTTTCTGAGTCCATGCGCTATTAAATAACCCGACTTCTGGTACTTTTAACTCAAATGAATGAGGTGGTGATTGTAGCAACAAGGGCGAACCTTTGTCATGTGACTCCACTAAGTTAACTATCCAGGGGAGAAAGTCTAAAATTTCTTTTGGTAGTACAGTTAACTCAAAGTCCCACATCAAATTAAGACCTCGGCAGACTTGTCCTTTTCTGAACGTCGTGATACCAGCACTCTTATTAACAGCCAGTCGAAGAATGAATGGACGGAATGGGACAAATTCATCAGGTGCTGTATAAGGGTATACATTTAGATAGTTTAGTCTCTGCCTATGATCCATCCAAGATGCGATCGGAGAATTACTACTATAAGATGTACCAGTTATGCTCACGGGCAAATTCATAGCAGCAGCAAAGTTAGAGTAGAACTCACGTCTTAGTTCGCTAACAATATGTTTAGCTTCTGGGTTCATGGTTGCTACACCTATTACAAAAACGAGCGCATGGCTTCATAAGAGATAGTTATTATCAAACTGCAACGCGAAAGTCATTAGTCATTAGTCCAAAAGAAACCTGTCAACCAAAGCACAAAAAAAGGCAGACGCCTTGTCTGCCCTCAAGACTTTAGAGCTAAATTCTTAGTTTTAAACCTTAATAGCGCCGAGAGGAACCACCATCACCACCTCGTCTACCGCCAGAGGAACCTCCGTCTGTCTTGGGCTTGGCTTTATTAACTTTTAAGCTCCGACCCATCCAATCAGCAGTATCAAGGGCCTCAATCGCTGCTGTTTCTTGTGCGTCTGATTCCATTTCTACAAAGCCGAAACCTCTCATCCGACCTGTTTCTCGGTCGATAGGCAATTGAACATTTTTTACCGTTCCGTATTCTGCAAAGACTTGCCGGAGGTCATCTTCTTTAACCTCATAAGATAGGTTACCGACGTAAATTGACATAGAATGTCTCCAGAATCAGGGGCTGTAGAGATTTAGATCCGGAGAGGTCTGTAATACAAGTATATATAAAAACAAACTACATAGCCGAATTTAATCTTTCACGCACACTTTAACATAAATTAAGAAGTTATATTCATAAGCAACATTATACTTATCTGTTGGCCTAAATACTCGGACAATTAGCGAAACTCTTTTAAAATAAATCTACCAGCGATCGCACTGAATTTAAGGTAACAAACAAAATTAAATTACTGAACTGATTTCTCTTCAAACAGTAGTAATTTGTAAATTTTATTCACTCAAAAGTTTGAGAGAGTGCAATTAAATAAAACCAGTGCGATCGCTTGTAACGTAAAATTAGTTTCCATCCGGCATTTGCTAACACCTTGACGCCCATGTTTTGCGACTACCTCATCCAAATCTTGACTGCCCGTGTGTATGATGTTGCCCAGGAAACACCACTGGAGTATGCCCCAAATTTGTCTGCGCGGCTGAATAATCAACTCCTGCTGAAACGTGAGGATATGCAGTCAGTATTTTCCTTTAAATTGCGGGGTGCTTATAACAAAATGGTGCAACTGCCACCAGATATATTGGCACAGGGTGTAATTGCCGCATCTGCGGGGAACCATGCTCAGGGAGTCGCCCTTGCAGCCAGTCGCTTAGGAACCAAAGCGATTATCGTTATGCCAGTAACCACACCGCAAGTCAAGGTGGACGCGGTTAGAATGAGGGGCGGAGCAGTTGTCTTACATGGAAATACTTACGACGATGCTTATAGCTATGCCCGTGAATTAGAAATAGAAAAAGGTTTGACGTTTATTCATCCTTTTGATGATCCTCATGTCATTGCTGGACAGGGAACAATTGGGATGGAAATTTTACGACAATATCAGCAACCCATCCATGCGATTTTTGTCGCAATTGGAGGGGGCGGATTAATTTCTGGCATTGGGGCTTATGTAAAACGCTTGCGTCCCGAAATCAAGATTATTGGCGTTGAACCAGTAGATGCTGATGCTATGTCTCAATCGCTAAAAGCCGGACATCGGGTGCGCTTGTCTCAAGTGGGGTTATTTGCTGATGGTGTGGCGGTGCGAGAAGTAGGTGAAGAAACCTTCCGTTTGTGTCAGCAGTATGTAGATGAAATTATTCTGGTGGATACAGACGATACTTGTGCTGCCATTAAAGACGTGTTTGAGGATACGCGATCAATTTTAGAACCAGCCGGTGCATTAGCGATCGCAGCTGCTAAAGCCTACGCAGAACGAGAGCAAATCGAGGGACAAACTTTAATTGCTGTAGCTTGTGGTGCAAACATGAATTTTGATCGTCTCCGCTTTGTGGCAGAACGGGCAGAGTTAGGCGAACGCCGCGAAGCAATCTTTGCGGTCACAATTCCAGAGGAACGGGGAAGTATTCGCCAGTTTTGTGAATGTATTGGCAATCGTAATCTTACCGAGTTTAATTATCGCATTGCCGATGAAAAAACAGCCCATATTTTTGTCGGTGTGCAAATTCAAAATCGTGCTGATGCTGCCAAGATGGTAGAAAACTTTGAAGCTCAAGGATTTGAAACTCTTGATTTAACAGACGATGAACTAACTAAATTACATCTGCGGCACATGGTAGGTGGGCACTCTCCCTTAGCTCATAATGAATTGCTCTACCGTTTTGAGTTTCCCGAACGTCCCGGCGCATTGATGAAGTTTGTTACTTCCATGAGTCCCGACTGGAATATTAGTCTTTTTCACTACCGTAACAACGGCTCAGACTACGGTCGAATCGTTGTTGGTATCCAGGTTCCCCCGCACGAGATGGGAGAGTGGCAAGCTTTTCTCGATAACCTGGGCTATCGCTATTGGGATGAAAACAAAAATCCGGCATACAAGCTGTTTTTGGGATAAGTGGGGAGCAGGGAGAGTAGGAGAAGAATAACAATCCCCTACTCCCTACTCCCTACTCCCTACTCCCCAATATCATATTGGAATCCCAAGTATAGAAGCCAATTTGGTTAGGAACCCTAGAGAATCTGCCTGTCCGATAGCCTCTAGATAATTCATTCAGCACCTTATTTTTGACCTCTCGAAGTTGCTGAGAATCTAGTTCTCCATAAATTCCGGCGATGACTTCAGCAACGCTGAAAACTTTACCTGGATTTTCTTCAAACAGAGAGGTGAGGGCATCAATTAAGAATTGACCCTCAAAGGCTTTGAGCATCGGTACTGCTTTTGTCGGGGGTATAAAAGGCTTCTTATTTTTGTTTTTGATGCTCCTAGAAGCACCATTGCGCTTACTTGGGGCTACCAAACTTAAATCCAGAGTATAACAACCTGGCTCATCAGGAATAGTTACCCAGTAATTCCTTTCCCTGCCTTGGGTAAGGGAAGATTGAACCCGACCTTTGACTACTTTGAATACGTTGGAATCTAAGTCTCCATAAAGCGATCGCACGATAAAATCGATATGACACACAGTACCTATCTGCTCTTGCAATAGCTGTTTTATGGCTTCCATTCGCGAAACAGCGTGATTATACTGGGGTAGCATAGGGATTTCAGCCACCTTCATTGAACTATCGTTGTTCTCTGGAGCGATCTTTGGATCTGGTGATGTAGTTGAAGGTTGACTCTCTTTTGTATCAACAGCAGAAAAGGAATTATCGATTTCAACCAAGTCTTTGTTTGCAAGTTCTGATACAGACTTCACCAAGTTGATTTCGTCGATGTCATCAAGAGGTGATAAAAAGCGCAAAGAGTCTTCTTCGGAAACATCCGAGGTTTCATCAGCCGCCGTCAGACTTGATATCTGGTTGCTGTGATCAGAAAAAGACCAGTTAGACAACAACGCTTCTACATGATCGAGCTGCTCCCGCGCCTGCACAAAGAGGCGTTCATACTCTTGTGTGAGGCGAGCATAATAGTCTCGTAATTCCAACAATGGTGAGAGAAAAGTACCTGGTGGTGGTTCTAATTGTCCATTTTGAGTCATACGGCTTCAAATCAATTTAAATCGATGTCACTTTTGTAAGACATTGCTCTGGGTTTTGCTTTGTGAGATGCTGGCTGGGATTTTTTAGGCGGTTGGGGAGGGCGACATCTCTCACAATATAAGGGTCGAGGCCCGAAAGTCTCACGCTTTGTCAGATCGTTACACTCTTTACAGACAAACTGGAAAACACGAGTATGAATCTGTCTTTTGTGCGCCCTGACAGTATATTCTCTAACATCAATGAATTTACTTGCCATAATCAGGATTGTGAATTGCTCTCGTATCAATGTCCTATCAATATAGCTATTCAAGCAAATCAAGCTGCATCAGTGTGTGTTTATGTAGAAGTTTTATTCAATTCAGTGAATTTGACACCTATCATAAAGTGCAGATGAGGAACTTGATAGTTAGTTATTGACTATCCTCTCAGCATATAATTGGTGATGAGGAAATACCACTACCATTTTTTAGGCGCAGGCAATTTTCATCGCCATCAGCAAAGAAATTGGGGTTAAGGAAGTGCAGGATTATTTACTTCCACTGTTTGTCAAATTAAGTTATTGCCAGTGTGTCTGTATTAGACATCTGCGAAAATTAAATATGCATTATCCAGAACCCTTGTAAAGACGTAGCACTGCTGCGTCTTTACATTCATTTTTGGAGATGTCTATTGGTAAGTTTTACGATATTCCCTATTCAAATGATGGAAATTACCTGCCAAAGAGTTCAACCCCTGTCACAGGTGTTACACATTCGAGCTAACCCGCATTACTGATATTTATGTGTCTAAAAAATCATCAGTATATTGGGCAGTACGACTAAAAGGGTTGCCAGAACCGCAACTCCTCTGGGAAATATCTGTCAGTTTTCTTGGATTCGTTCTGCCAGTGATCCCATGCAACCACTAGTTCTTCTCCCAAATCCTGAATCATTTCGCCTCGTTCCACATACAAAGTGCGGTATGGGTCAGCATGAGCAACAATAGAACCAACGCCAATTGTGTCAGGTTGAGAAGAAGCGATTTCTAAGGCAGTAATTAATTTTGTTTCCTCGCTGGTTAATTCTACCCAGTAGTCCTGTTTAATCACCTCGTATTCTTGGGCAACATTCCAAAACTCTTCCCAGCTACAACCCGGTTTAGCTAGCGCCGCTCTAATGTCACTAACTGCCTGGGGCAACATTGACAATTGCTCGGCTCGATATGCGATTGCTTGTGGTGTCGCCTCACTCCTCAGAATTATCGCCGCGGCTTCCAGGGCTTGGGTGTTGTTCATGGCGCTGGCGAGATTCTTCAACGCCATACCCATTAGGCGCAGACATTCTTGGGCATTTTCTTTTGGTGGTTCAACAGCTAGCGATCGCAAATCAATAGTTTTCTCTAGTGCAAGCTTTACCTGCTTATTCAACACTTTGCTTGCCTGCTGCGTCATGGTATTCCCCCACTGCTCTTGAGGGCGTTCCTGTACGGCGTTTTCCAAAACTTGAATGCGCTGCTTGAGTTGTTGATTCTCAGCCTCCAACTGCCGTAGCGATTCCATCTCATCCAATCGTTGCTGCAACTGAATATTCTGCTCCTTCTGCTGCTTGTACAGGTTTTGAAGGGATTGAATTTGCTCTTTAGCTTGGTCTTCTGCTCTGGTCGACGCTTCTGTTTGCAAGCTAATCCTCAATTCCTGGGAAAGTCGCTCTAACTCTTGCTGATGCTGTTCTTTAATTTGGGCAATTGCTTCAGTGTATTCTGGTGGATAAGTCTGCTCTTTGGGGAATGGGACACTCGCAGCATCTAGATCCCTATTATTGATCAGCAATCTCTCACCATCAGGGAAAGTGACAATCTGCTGCCAAAGGGTTTTTCTTGGGCTGCGATCGCAACAGCTTGTTGTAACTTGTCGGGAGTTTTGACCAGCCGGAGTAGGGGGCGGGTTTGAGAAGGTTTGGTGATTTTATCCCTAAAATCTTCAGGTAAAGTTTCAACCACTCGCTCTGCTGCAAATAAAGGCCAAGTTGTTCAAACAAGAACGGTTAGTAGATTTGAGTAGTGACCGACTACGAAGATTAGTCAAAAAAAAACTACCGTTGGAAACGAACTTTGAATTTGCCACTCCAAAAAACAAGACCCAATCAAAAAGGCAATAAAGCAAGCCGATTTGGAGATGTTGGAATTAGCCGCAGTTGCCTGTGAGATAGAGTTGAAATATCTCGA
>NZ_DASQZC010000551.1:0-4418 GCF_035638895.1 Nostoc sp.
ACATGGCAGGGCAACTGCACGAATCGTTTACTGCCCTAGAGAAAAGCAAGGAAGAACTAGAAGATCGGGTAGAAGAGCGTACCACTGAACTCAAAAATGCATTAGGGGAATTGCAGCGCACTCAATCTCAAGTTATTCAAAGTGAAAAAATGTCTAGTCTGGGACAACTAGTTGCTGGAGTTGCACACGAAATTAATAATCCAGTCAACTTTATTCATGGCAACCTCGTCCATGTGCAGGAATATACTCAGGATTTATTAGCACTTGTGCAGTTGTATCAGCAGCATGATTCTAACCCTGCTTCGGAAATTCAAACTGCTGTTGAAGACATGGATCTGGAGTTTTTGCAAGAAGACTTGCCGAAAATGTTGTCTTCTATGAAAGTGGGCACCGATCGCATCCGCCAAATTGTACTGTCGCTGCGGAATTTCTCCCGCATGGACGAAGCGGAATTTAAAAGCGTCGATATTCATGAAGGCATCGACAGTACTCTAATGATTTTGCAACACCGCCTCAAAGCTAAACCAGAACAACCTGAAATTGAGGTGATCAAAGACTATGACAATGTACCCCTAATAGAATGCTATGCCGGACAACTCAACCAGGTGTTTATGAATATTTTAGTGAATGCGATTGATGCATTAGAAGAAAGCAATGCTTTGCGTACTTATCAGGAGATAGAAGACAATCCCAGTAGAATCAAGATTCGGACATCGGTAGTTAATTCAACCTGGGTAGAAGTGGCGATCGCTGATAACGGAGTCGGTATTTCCAAAGAATTTCAGCAACGAATATTCGATCCCTTTTTCACTACCAAACCCATTGGCAAAGGAACTGGAATGGGTATGTCTATCAGCTACCAAATTATTACAGAAAAACATGGCGGCAAACTGGAGTGCTTCTCAAATCCTGGAGAAGGAACTGAGTTTATCATTCAAGTTCCTCTCCGGTCAAAGGTTTATGGAGTGATTTAACTTAATACTAAATACAAATTTGGAATTGCTAAATTATCTAGCTATTATTACGGTAGCTAATCACTAATTAAAAATATATTATACGTAAAATTGGTGGTTAAAACCAGCAGTCCTATTTGTTAAGGAACTTATGCAGATAAATCAGGTGATTGAAACCTACGATCAAGGTGCAGTGGATTATGACGCAATTATGAAGCGTTACTGGCACATTGAGCGCGAACCTCTAATTGCTTCTTTGCAGCTTAAGCCAGGACAAACCGTACTAGATGCTGCGGTAGGAACAGGTCTTAACCTTTCAGCGTATCCTGAAGGCGTGTATGTCGTCGGTGTTGATCTCTCTGAAAAGATGCTGGACGAAGCACGTAAAAAGCACGTATCCGCAGACATCACCTTCAAGGTATCAGATATGTGCAAACTTGATTTTCCTGATAATAGCTTTGATGCCGCAGCGTCGGGATTTACCCTCTGTGTCGTTAAAGATCCAGTTCTTGCTCTTGAGGAGATCCTACGAGTTACCAAGCCTGGGGCATTTATTGCCATTCTCGATTACTGCAAATCACAAGATCCAGAGATTCAAAAATGGCAAGAATTAATATCTGATAGTACTTCACAGCTAGGCTTCCCGACCGGTAAGATCAAGTGGGATGCATTGATGGATTATGACGAATTAATTTATAACAGTAAGCTTCCCATTGAAGTGCTTGTGGACGATCGCACAGACAGTCCAAACCCATTTTTATGTGGTTGTCAATTACTGTTAAAAAATTCAAAAATTTAAAAGCAATAGGATCGCACTCATTGAACAAGAGTGCGATATCTACGACAACCCGGATCACAATTTGTTTTGAAACAGTTCTAAAATATGTTGCCAAGCATCAGGGGCAGCTTCAGGATTGTAACTTGGGTGTTGTTCCATAAATGGGTACTTGTCTTTGAAAAATCCGGCGAAGAATCCATGTCCAGCATCGTATCGAAATACACGATGCTTTATTTGATGTTTCTTTAATTCTGCTTCAATTTGCTCGTTTTCTTCCTGAGAAACTAATGTATCTCTTGTACCAAAAAATGCATAGATAGTACCTTGAATTTCCGAAGTACGATTAATAGTTGGAGTCTCTTCACCATAACTAGAAGTGGTAATTCCACCACCATAGAATGAAGCTGTTGCTTTGATATCGGGTAAAGTTGCAGCTATGTAAGCAACATGACCGCCAAAACAGAAACCAATGACACCGATCGCATTATCTTTGACATTGGGTAAAGTTTTGAGGTAAGCGATAGCAGCTCGAATATCGCTGAAAATTTCTTGATACTTTACTTGTTGATAATATTCCAAGCCAAGGCGATATGCTTCTGGACTAAACCCAACATCTTCTGGACTAAAGTCAGCCTCAAAACCGGGAGCAATACGTTGATACATCGCTGGAGCTATGGCTACGTATCCTTGTTTGGCAATTAATTCTGTAATATCTCGAATATTACTATTGATTCCAAAAATTTCTGGAAAGACTATAATCGCGCCAAAAGTGCCGTTTTGTGCTGGTTGAGCTAAGTAAGCATCGATTTCTAAGTCATCGTTGGGTACTTTGACATAAGAGGTGTTAATTTCTATGTTTGTTGTTTGTAGCATCTTTATTTGGGCTGATTTTATACCAACTCATTTATTTTGACTGGTTTTCGACACAGACGGGCACAAACATCAGAAGTATTGCTCTCCTCACCTCAACTATGACTTTACAGCTATGAGCAGATCAAAGAAATTTCTAACTTTTGAATAGATACCATCTCAAACTTCTGGAAGATTACAAGGGTTTTTGATTTGTGCGACCTTACATAAAGTAAGCATAAAGACTCAAAATTAATAATCAGAAGAAAAAACAATGCCAGATCAAAGTTTTAGAACAAATATTCCAGAAGTTGACCCAACAGAGATTGAGGATACTCGAACTGCGATCGCTGATGAACATCACTCCTTTCTTGAAAAGGTCATGGTTAGAAGCGGATTTGCGGATTTGTATGACGCAAGAGACTTTACTGAAGTTGTGTATCGCGTTATGCGTGACTTAATGACCACGGACACAATTGATCGCGTCGAGTCAGAACTGCATACAGAGGCAGTACCTACAGATGAAAAAGCACTCCAGTTAGAAGTGGCTGAACTCTGGAAAGACACTAATCCTGTTGTGAGATTTATAAGTCGAATCCGTCAACCTTTAACAGGCCCGGCTCCCCTTGGAATTGACTCTAATCTATTTCTCACGCGGGTTGCTAATGAAGGAGGGGTTCCAGGAACAGTTGACGCAGAACAAGCAGTTAAAGCGGTATTTTCTGCCACGAAAGACCAACTTTCACAAGAACGGATTCAGGAAATTGCTGGCTGTCTCCCAGACCGTATCCGTGAACTTTGGGAGCAAGCTTAATTACAAGTATTAAAAAAGTCAAGCCTGTTTGCGAGTAACGATCGCAAACAGGCTTTTTAAATAGGTTTAGCCTACAGCAAATTCTGTATACTGCCCGTCATCTTCCAAAGCAATCCGGTAGTTAATAAATTGTCCAATTGCAGTATGAAACTCAGAAATATCGCGCAGTCTTTTGTATAAAAAAGAATATATAGACCGGGAGATTATATCACCTCACAAGTAAATCTGTGACAAAATAATATTGTTGTTTTATAGCTAATGCGATCGCCTCCGGCGGACTAAGCTGTTGCACATTTAAATTGCATATACTGGGCGGGCAAGATGCCCACCCCACAAGAGTTATATTTAATTCGATTATGCAAATTAGATGTTTTTTAGCTTATGCCAACACTTACGACCTATGATTTATACTAATTATGCCTTATAGTCAGTTTACAACTATCAGTAAAGTTAAAGAAGCTTTCGGGTTAAAAACGCAGGAAGGTGGGCGATTTATTCCTGCCATTGAACCAATTGAAGCATCTGCTACACTGACGGCATATCTTGAAGAAAGTCTGTCGCTTGCTTCTTCGGCAAGTGAAAAAGCACGTTCAGAAGGAATTATTTACCCAGTATTATTAGAAGTTAGACGAATATTAAATCGCCAAATTAGCTTATTCTCTGGAGAAGATTTCACAGTTGATGAGGCAGTTGGACTTAATGGGATGTGTGATTTCCTTTTGAGCCGTTCGCCGGAAGTGCTAGAAATTGAAGCACCTGCAATTATAATTTTGGAAGCAAAAAAAGCTGATTTAAGAACAGGGTTTGGACAATGTATTGCAGAAATGGTTGCAGCACAAAGATTCAACGCCGCAAAAAATCGTCCAGTTGCCGTAATCTATGGTTCTATTAGCAGTGGTACACAATGGCGATTCCTGAAGCTGGAGGATAATATTGTCACCATCGACTTGACGGATTATCCCCTTCCACCTGTAGAACAAATTCTCGGATTTTTAGTTTGGATGGTTCAAAACAGTTGATAGAT
>NZ_DASQZC010000552.1:0-2415 GCF_035638895.1 Nostoc sp.
CCGTTGTACATCACGCCAATGCGATCGCAATACTCAGCCACCATTGCTAAATCATGAGAAATCAGCAACAATCCCATGTTTTCTTCACCGCACAGACGAGTTAATTCTTTTAATATCTGTGCGGAAACGGTGACATCTAAACTGGTGGTGGGTTCATCGGCAACAATTAACTTGGGGTTGAGGAGTAAAGCTAAAGCGATCGCTACCCGTTGGCGCATTCCACCGCTAAACTCGTGAGGATACTGATTCCAGCGACTAGCTGGAATATTCACCTTTGCCAAGGTAGCAAGTGCTTTTTCTTTGGCTTCCCGGGTTGATAATTCTGGTGAGTGCGCCTGGAGGGTTTCGATACAATGCTTACCAATCGTCATTAGCGGATCGAGGCGTGTCATGGGATCTTGAAAAATTAAGGCGATCGTCTCTCCCCGAAATTTCCGCAATTGTTTAGGCATCAAGTCAAACACCGACTGTCCTTGAAATGTCACCCGTCCCTCAATCTGACTAGAGGCTGGTAGTAAACGCATTACTGCCCGTCCTATAGTTGACTTACCACAACCCGATTCTCCCACCAACCCCATTCTTTCACCTGGTTGCAAGGTGAAAGATACATCATCAACCGCCCAGGTTGCTTCTTCTCCACTCCGCGCAGGATAGGCAACTCGCAAATTTTCGATACAGAATAAGGCTTCACTCATAGTTTAGTTATCAGCCCTGAGCTACCAGTTTTTATAATTTCAAATTTAAGATAGTCTATCAGATTAGTATTAAACCTTCGTTGTGCGAACACCTTTATTGTTTTAGCGTAGGCATAGCCTCTACAAAAGAAACCTTGAAGCTAAATTAACCTAATCTATCTATCGGCAACCAACCCAAAGGGAACTACGAGAGCCGCCAATCTTCTATCATACTGATTTATACTGCTTGTCTCAACTTTTATCCGTTCATCTAGGAGACAAGCAAGTATTTTACTATTAAGCTAATTAATGTTCATGATCTTGATGATAATCATTTAGTCCTTGCTCAGTTTCTAATAGCCGTGAAATAAGCACATCTGCTTTTCTACTAATAACAGACCTAACTTTATCAATAGCAACTACTTCACTGATTTTGACAACCATTTCCCAGAGAGTATCCTCCTCTGTATCTTTGTTGTAAGTTCTATGTTTAAACCACAACATATCATCCCAAACTCCGATAACTGTGGCGAAATACCATTTGTCTCGTACTAATATCCAGATTTCTTGTTCTAAGTAAGTTTGTAGAAGAGGTTTCACAATGAGTAAGATAATGCGAAATATTGTGCTACATATTAAGTAAGTATTAACAGTAAGACAACAGTTAAAATACTGATATATTTTAGTGTAAATTATATTTATCTATTTTAAAGATTAGTAAACCAACTGTATGCAAACTGGGGTTTTGCCAATAGCTAAGTTAGTGATTTTATTATTTTGATAAAGACTGCCTGTATAAAATACAATTTTATGATTTAGTATTGACTGTTACAGACTAGAATATCTACTACAGCATTATCACTGAACCCGATCGACACCATTCCTAAACTAATAATTTAGGTGATGCATTGCCAAGGGTGCGGGCTATCCGCGCAATCTAACAGGGCTGTTTCTTTCTCAGCCACCTTAAATGAATAATTCTGAGGACAGTTCACAGGATAACGATTAACCTACTACTCCCAAGCAGCACCAAAATTGCATATTTATTCTTGAAAATTCTCTCTATGGCGATCGCTGTGGAGAATTATCTTTTTTAGGTGCGGAAGTTGTGTCGGGCATCACCGTGCCGAAAGAGATAATTTGTACGCTTTGGCTAAAACCAAGATTGGACAAGCTTTACAAAAAGTGCTGTCTACCATCAAATTTGTGAAATAACTATGGTTATGCTGCTAGTTTTGATCTAGTTTGAACGAAAAATCGTCGTTTCAGGCACAAGAAATTTTCGATTCGTACTATTTTCCCGGATTGGCACGGTGATGCCGAATTTGACAAAAAGGAAAAAATAAATTATTTTCCATTTCAACTCTCTATAGTTATTGTTGAGAGTTCTAATTCTTGTGCTTAAATTTCAGAATGCCCATTACAGCAGTTGCCAAAAATCCAAAGATAGTTCCAGGCTCAGGTACAGATTTTACATCATCAATTGAGAAAATTGTTGTACTTCCACTGACCTCATTAGCTGTCACCAACAAAGGTTTACCATTGGGACTATTAACGGCTGGGATAAATAATAGACCTTCTGGCCCTAAGTCCCCTACCTCTGGATTAGTTTTATCGTTTATGGTTGGACTAACTGTGAAATCACGATTGTTAGCGTAGTTAACGAAAGTAGGATTGAGTGGATCGGTAATATCATAAACCATCACACCACTAATACGCTCTAACCCAACAAAAGCGTAAA
>NZ_DASQZC010000553.1:0-28231 GCF_035638895.1 Nostoc sp.
TTGTCAATTCTTTTGCTTCTAGATTTCCCCTAACCTACACCACTTCTCCAACCAGGAGAACCTTAAAAGTCCTGTTTTTAATGGGTTTGGGCATTTTTTGTGAGTAAGTCCTAGTTTTCCAGCCTTACCCCGAAGGAGTCAACAGTCCAGAAAAAAGCTTGATTATTCACTCTTGAAGTCGCCTTTACAAATTATCCTAATTAAAGCGTGAGCCTAATTACAACAGTTGGGTGGTCTTTATATTGCCACTAAGAACTTATTAATGCAATTATTTGTAACGATAAACACACAATTTATTGAACTTTTATCTTTCCTTTGAGAGATGGCTAAATACTAAGTAAGTGATTCTTTTATTAAATTTATTATTTTTGACATTATTTTATAGTATAAATACTGTATTTGTCAGTAAAATTGTTTCATATATAACAAAACTACTTAAATGCACGTAAGCTAGCCGTGATACCTCTAATATAAATGTACTTCTGAAGAGAGATGACTAAACATATTCTTTTGTAGTTAAATTCCTGAGTAAGTAGGTTAAGATAATTTAAGAAAATAAATTAATGAATAAGATGTGTTCATTTAAACCAAGCCAGCACTGAAAATTCACAGCACTGAAAATTCATTTGTGTTGAGAATCAAACGACTCTACACCAGTAGTTCGTTAAAGCGCTTGGTTGGTGAGCCATAAATCTTAAGTTTGCTCTGGTGCAGGTCTAATTTAGATGTAAGTAAAATATCTTTTCTACTTATAGATTAAAAGTTTTAAACTCTTATCTAAAAATTTTTATTGGCAAATAAAGGTTTAATTTGTCTAAATTCTGTGTACCTATAAAAAGGTGTCTAGTCCAAAAAGAATAAATTTTAAATATTTAGTTTTTTTTAGGAAAGTTTGGTTTAACAATTCCTTTTTTATTGGTATGATAAGTTTTGTTAACAGAAATAGTAATATTTTTTGATTTACTAACTAATCTGATTTTTGAACAGCCTAACGGTGCCCCAAAAATTTTAGTAAGTTATGACTATTAACTCATTAATGGCTATGGTACTGATTGATTACCAGGAGGAAGTAGGAATATGAATTCTGGCGATTCTACATTAGCTAGAGCAAATAATCAATGGGTGCTACAACCAGAAGTAGAGATGAAGTTTGCTCACTTCCTAATAAATCACGCTGTAGATGCTGCCTTCTGTTTAGGAGAAAACGCACAGTTTCTCTACGTCAACGATGCCACTTGCCGGATGACTGAGTATTCCCGTGAGGAATTACTTTCCATGAGGCTGCATGATATAGATGTAGATTTTTCTCTACACAATTGGTCAGATATTAGCTCCCAGAATTCCCTTACCTTTAAATCTCGCTACCGGACAAAAAGAGGTCGGATATTTTTGGTAGAAATATCTATTAGCCATGTAAAACAACAAAATATGGAATTTGGCTGTGCTTTTGCCCGTGAGATAAGTGATGAAATAGTAGAACTGAGTGTGCAAAAGTGGACTGATGAATTAAGGGATGCCAAAGACACTTTGCAACAGGAATTTTCTCTACTCAAGACAAAAGAAGTAGAACTAGAAACATCTCTTTCTTTACTTCGTTCTACTCTTGAATCTACTGCCATTGGTATTGTTGCAGTTAACTTTGAGGGAGATATTCTGAGCTTGAATCAGAAATTTGTGGATATGTGGCAGATCCCGGAGTCCCTAATACTATCTAAGAAATGTCCTCGATGCAAAGCGTTTTTTGAGAACCAACTTAAAGATCCCCAAGCCTTTAGTCGGCTGATTTGGGAAGTGTCTAGCCAATCTGATTTCGAGAGCTACGACATTTTGGAATTGAACGATGGAAGAGTTTTTGCACATTACTCTAAACCTCAGTGGCTCGATGGCAAAATTATTGGTAGAGTGTGGAGTATTTGGGACATTACTGAATCGAAACGAACTGAAGAAGCATTACGACTGAACGCAGTTAGATTTCGGACTTTAGCAGAAAAGACAGATACCAGCACTTTTCTGATTCAAGGAGCGCGGCTTTGCTATATAAATCCAGCAGTAGAGCAACTCACTGGCTACACAAAAGAAGAACTGCTAACAGGCTTTGATATTCGCAGACTGATTAAAAGCAAAAAACGCAGGCAGATACGTAAGCAGGGTGAAGCAGCTAACTTTGAATATCAGGAGATGAATATTCTGACAAAAAACGGCACGGAGCGCTGGCTAGCTTGCGCGGTTGTAATGCTGGATGGAGTGCTGGATTTTGAGGGAAAACCAGTAGAAATGATTGCAGGCGTCGATATTACCGATTACAAATATGCAGAATTAGGTCTTAACCAAGCTTTAGAACAAGCAAAACAACTTAGCGAGTTAAGAGCGCGTTTTCTTTCTATGGTTTGCCATCAATTCCGTACCCCACTGAATATTGTTTCGTTTTCTAATAGCTTATTAAAGGAAGAAGTAGACAAACGTACACAGAAGAAAATCCAACCACTACTAGATCACATTCAAAAAGCTACCGAACAACTCAGTCAAATGTTGGATGATATTTTGTTCTTCTCTAAGGCAGAAGCAGCAAAAATAAACTGTGAACCCAAACCACTGGAGTTAGTTGGATTCTGTAATGATTTAGTTGCCCAAATGCAGATAAGCGTTAGGCAAATTCCAATTAATTTTGTAAGTAAAGATAAATCTTTAACAGCCTGCATAGATAAAAAACTATTAGAGCCGGTTTTGAAGAATTTACTCGACAATGCAATCAAGTATTCTCCCTCGCACATTGCAATTGATTTGAACCTTTATTGCAAAAATGAGAAAGTAATTTTTCAGGTCAAAGATAGGGGTATTGGTATTCCAGTAGTAGATCAGCAACGAATATTTGAGCCATTTTACCGTGGTACTAATATTGATAGTATACCTGGTACTGGATTAGGGCTATCAATTCTTAAAACCCTTGTAGATTTACATCACGGTCAAATATTTGTAGAAAGTCAAGTTGATGTGGGCACTACATTTACTGTGATGTTGCCATTAATCAAATCAGAGTTTAATAGTTCCGAGTTGTGAATGTTGAAATTAAGATAATTCTTAATTAACAGTTTAACAATCATAACTCTCGGAGCAAAGTAATTAATCTCACGCCTATTTACATACTCACCAAAGAGTATAGTAAGCAGCTTCTGCGAAAAGTTATGGTAATAAAAACTATGCATGAATCACCAAAGAAAATTCTCGTTATTGAAGATGATAACGTTACCCGCAATCTTTATTTAATGGGTCTTGAGGCTAAAGGTTTTGATACGATAGGTGCTGACAACGGTCTTGCTGGTATCCAACAAGCACAAGAGCATATACCCGACTTAGTAATTTGCGATATCACAATGCCTGATATGGATGGTTATAGCGTTTTAACTACGCTACGCCAAGATCCTGTTACAGCAATTATTCCTTTCATTTTTCTGACTGGTAGTAGTACCAAAGCAGATGTTCGCAAAGCTATGGAATTGGGAGCAGATGACTATCTTACTAAACCCTCTACACTAGACGAATTACTAAGAGCGATCGCTATTCGTTTGCAAAAGCAAGCTACTCTTCAATACTGGTGGGCTATGAAATTGGAGAAAGCTCCACAATCAGTATTTGCAGATAATACTACAGCGATCGCTGTTGGCGTTGGCGAAGCGGTAGCGTCAGCCTCTGTTAGAGAAGCCCCTGATACAGAAATCATGATCCCTTCCAAGTCAATTTTTCCCTACATTCCCCAATTAAAAGAAGTTTTTGACTTTATCGAAGCTAATTATCATCTAGGAATTACTTTGTGTGACGTGGCTGTTGCTGTTGGTTACTCCCCTGCTTACTTAACTAACCGAGTAGCAAAGCAAACAGGTGAGACTGTAAACTGCTGGATTGTCAAACGCCGCATGGCGGGAGCACGTTTTCTACTCCAAAATAATGATCAAACAGTCGAGAAGATAGCGAAAGCATTGGGCTATCAGGATGTGTCTCATTTCTCCCGCCAGTTTCGCCAACATCACGGTTTACCTCCCCAAGCTTGGCGCAAAGAGCATCAACTTGTATCACAAAAACAGGTAAAAATTTGGCAAAATTGCTGAAACTTCAAATAAATAGTTGCGTAAACTCATATATTAAATCCACCCTGCCCTTACGTAACATGGCTGGATCTAATCTTTCAGTAGTGTTACAAGTCATTAACACAACTAAGCGTTGCTGCATTTGAATACCACACTCATCAATTACACTCTGATACAAAGTGCCATCTAGCAAACTCAGAATGTGTTCGGTTTTGTTATTGTATTGCGCTACCTCAGAAGCACGATTTTGCGCTAGATTATCAGCTTCGTTAATAACGATACAAATACGCTCTATGTAAGTCGGTGGGACAAAGTTAGCGATCGCATCATGATCTAAAATAAAAATTACATACCCCAAAGGTACAAGAATTTCTTTTGCTACGGCCTGTGTCCAGACTGTTTTACCAGTACCTGGTTGCCCATGTACAACAACCGCTAACTGGTTTTGATTAAGAATCGCTTGTTGTACAGAATCAGTAAAGTTTTGGATATCTGCTGGAAATGTGCGAATGTTAAATTGACTGTGAACCTTGCCTACACGACTTTGATATCCACTCAGCATCACAGCTAAGTCGTAAGTCGCTTTGTTAATTAGTGGCGCGAGATTCTTCGCCATTAAAGTATATTGTCGTCGCCCGCGATCGTAGGGATCAATTTGCAACCAAACGTCATGCTTCGCCCAGTAAGCATAAACAGTATTGATAACGTCTAAGCGTTCCCAGCTAACAAATCTATCTATAGGAAAAGAAAAATCTCTTTCTGAGTAATACTGGGTAATAATGTCGGGATTACCCAACACTCCTAAAACTCGTAATACAGTAATTTCTTGTAGTCGATTAAGAACATAATCAATGGGAATGCTACTACGACTAACGAATTGAACGATGGGCGTTTCCGTACTCAAAACATCTTTGTAGCGATGATCTGGTGATTGAGGATCTGGCGTGATGTAATTCCAAAACTTTTCAACTTCGTAGCGGGTATTTTCAGATACAACATTTAATAGGTTAGCCCACCAAGCATAATTATTTCGCCCCAAAACATCAGCAAGATTACTCGCTAAATTCAAGCTTTTTTGAGTTAATTCGCGGGAGTCACTATACAACAGTTGCCACAAAAACTCCCAGTCTAATTCTCGGTTAAACGGTCGCCAACCGCTAGCAAGCAAGCTTTGTCGGGTATTATTTGTCGGAGTGCCTTCATTACTTCTAAAATAGTCAAAATCCATATTTATTAATTATGTAGCGTTAATCGAGTTATTTAAAGTTAAGTATGAGATTTTGAAAAATTTTTCTCGTAATATTAACTAATTGCGTACAAATGGTAGTTTTATTTTCACCGCGCTGTACTGGCTAGGAAACCTTTTTAATCTAACTCATTCTTTATGTAATATACTATAATACATAAAACCTACTTGTGTCAACTTTTTTGACAAAGCAATTAGTTCTTAATGTACCTGCGCCATTTATGCATCTCTAGATGAGGACTAATGCCATCACCGTGGAATTGCCCATAAGATAAAGCACATAACCGCATTTTCACTAATGCCATTTCTCTCATTGCTGGCTGGGCTACCTACACAAGTAGGAAAACCTCATCCAGGCTTGAATTTGTTAGGATGCGTTAAGGGTAAGTTTTTCTTCTTGCCTCTCTCCTAGCATAGCTTTCAGCCTTGAGGATGATGTACCTCATAGCTGCCGGAAATGCTGTAATAGAAGCTAAAAACCTATAAATCAGTTAATGTGACGGTAAATGTCGTCCATCCATTACTACTTTCTACTTGAATATTTCCTTGCAGTTGTTCGACTAATTTCTGTACTATAGGTAAACCTAATCCCGAACCACCTTGATTCCAGATGTCTGCATTGGGAACGCGATAAAATTTCTCAAAGATTCGTGATAACTCTGTTATCGAAATTTCTGCTGAATTACTGATAGTAATAATAGTTTTTGTGGGCACTTCCGAGGAATTGTGACCTACACTTAGGACAATTTCACCACCCCCAGGTGTGTATTTACAGGCATTATTGACCAATTCTACTAAAATTCGTTCCAAGCTAATGCCATCTGAGAACAACGGCGGGAGATTTGAAGCGAGATTTATCTCTAGAGTTTGCTGATGTTCTTGAACACGGATTTGAAATGGCTCAATAACCCAAGGTACCCACTGTTGTAAGAGCAACGCATCAGGTGTCATAACTGGATAGGATGAGCTTTCCAGCCGTTGTAAGTCTAGTAGATCGTTAATTAATCCTAGCTCGCGATCGCACTCACCTTCCATCAGCTGTAGATAGCGTTCAGCTTCTTCAGTAACAGGAGATAATTGTATCATTTGAATCATTAACTTTATATTACTTAGAGGCGATCGCAGTTCATGGGAAACTAAATTCAAAAACTCAGTTTTGAGTTGATTTATCTCCTCCCATTGCACCACAAGTTGCTCTTGCTCAATTTGCTTTTGACGCGCCTCAATCGCCCGTTTGCGCTCAGTAATATCTCGAAAAACTAACACAGCACCTGTAATATTATTTTGATCATCTTTAATTGGTGCAACACTGTCATCAATTGGTATTTCTCCACCGTCTTTAGTAATCAGAATAGTTTCTGCTGGGATACTGACGATCATACCATTTTGAAGGACTTTTCCGATTGGGCTTTCAATAGAGTTATGAGTTTCTGCATTAGCAATATTAAATATTTCTGATGAATTTCTACCGCAAGCTTCTTCCTGTTTCCATCCGGTTAGATTTTCGGCAACCGGATTCATAAAAGTTACCAATTCTTGCATATCGCTAGCAATGACACCATCACTGATACTTTTTAAAAGTGCATCTAGCCATTTTTTATTTATCTTTAATTGCCTTTCCAAACCATGTTTAGTTAGACTTATTTCAATATTTATTTGTAGTTCTCTTTCTTTAAAAGGTTTAATTAGGTAAGCAAAAGGCTCAGTTATCTTAGCTCGCCTTAATGTATTTTCATCTGCATAAGCAGTCAAATAAATTACTGGAATATCCAAACGTTTATAGATTTCTTCGGCAGCTTCTATCCCGTCCATCGACCCTTTCAGCTTAATATCCATTAGCACTAAATCGGGGGATATTTCTACTGCTGTATTAATTGCTTCTTCTCCTGAAGAAGCGATAGCAGGAACCCTGTAACCGAATTTTATCAGTCTATGCTGCAAATCTTTAGCAACAATAGCTTCATCTTCCACAACTAAAATTTTTGCCTTTGTCATATTTTAGTCATTTTATACTAATGTAAATTTCACCTGGCATTTTACTCCAATAGCACCTTGGATATCGATATCTCCTGAAATTTGATTGGTTAAAGCATCTACTAACTGCCACCCTAAAGAGGCCATGTTTTTAAAATTGAAATTCGATGGTAAACCAATTCCATCATCACTAACTATAAGTGTAATCTGATGATCAGTATTTTTACTAATTTCGATATAAATCGTACCATTTCTACCTGCTGGAAATGCATATTTTAAAGAATTAGATACAAGTTCATGGATAATTAAGCTGCACGGAATTGCTGTATCTAAGCCGAGAAATACATGCTCATCGATATTTACTCTCAGAGCGATCGCATCTCCATTAACTTCATAAGCACTAAATAAACTTGCTACTAAATCTCGAATATATTCACCAAAATTAATCCTTGCCAAGTCTTGAGACTGATACAATTTTTCGTGAACTAAAGCCATTGATGCAATTCGCTGCTGGCTTTGTTTGAATATTACTAAATCGTATTGATCTTTGATATAAGCAGATTGCAAGCTTAACAGACTAGAAATAACCTGTAAATTATTTTTGACCCGATGATAAATTTCTTTTAATAACACCTCTTTTTCTAAGAGTGATGCTTGAATTTGCTCCTCCCACTGCTTGCGATCGCGCAGTGCAGCTTGCTGTTCGCTAATGTCTTCGACCACAGAAATAAAATATTTTGGTTCGCCACTCGGTTCGCGCATTAAAGAGACGGTGAGATTAACCCAAACTATGGAGCTATCTTTGCAGAAATAGCGCTTTTCTATCGAATAAGTTTGAATATTATCTGCTAAAATCTGGTCAATATATTTTAGGTCGGCATCAAGATCATCAGGGTGAGTAATATCTTGGAAAGTTAGCAACTGTAGTTCTTCAGGTGTATAACCGATAATATCGCAAAGCCTCTGGTTAACTAACAACCACCTTCCATCTATAGCTACATGGGCGATGCCAACAGCAGCTTGATGGAATGCAGCACGGAATCGCTGTTCGCTTTCTCGCAATGCTCGTTCTATTCGCTGGCGCTCAGTAATTTCTGCCTCTAGTGATTGATTAATTCTTGTTAACTCTGCTGTCCGTAGTTCAACCTTGCTTTCTAGTTGGTTAAGTAAGCTACTTAGGGCCTCCTCTGCTTGCTTGCGCTCAGAGATGTCAGTATGTGAGCCTACCATCCGCGCTACATTCCCATCTTCATCCCACAATGCTTGACCTCGATCCAAAATCCATTTGTAAGTGGCATCTTTACATAAAAATCGATACTCAATAGCGTAAAACGGTGTTTTATGAGCAAAATGGTCTTGAACTGCTTGTGTTACCCAGTCGAGATCATCAGGATGCACTCGTGTCAGGTATTCATCTAAATAGTTAGAAATTTCCTGGTCTTCGTAACCGAGCATTTCCTTCCAGCGAACCGAAAAGAACATTTCATTGGTTTTAACATTCCAGTCCCAAATTCCATCATTATTGCCGCGCAAAGCTAATTGCCAACGTTGTTCACTTTCCCTCAGCACCTTCTCAGTCCGTATGCGTTCAGCAATTTCCTTTGCTAATTGGGAGTTTGCAACCTCTAGTTGGGCAGGACTCGGTAGAGCCAGTGCCTGGGGTATTAATGGCAGAAGTTCTATGGCTGTCAATACTGAAATAAAAGCGGTGATAGCTTTAATTAACCCTGATAGCCAATAGGTAGGATACCAAAGCGTCCACACATCCATTAAATGGGTTGTGCCACAAGCAACGATGAATATGCCAAACATCAGGAACATCCAACCAAAAGGCACATCTCGCCGTTTACGGACAAAATAAACCAACATTACTGGAATTGAATAATAAGCAAGTCCAGTTAACACATCTGAAACGAGATGCAACCATACCAATCCTGGTTTCCAGAGGTAGCAATGTCCGTGAGGAATAAACTGGCTAGTAGAGAAAAAATTATTTAAAAATTCCATCATAAAAACCTATACACTGCACAAGTCTTCACCAAAGCCCAAAGTGCACCAAAGTGCGAAGGAAGAGGTTTTGAGACTAAGACCTCTGTAGACGCGCAGAGGCTTAGAGAGTTGCTTATGATACTCTGTTAAAGCTTTCGTGTACTAGCATTAGGCTAGTACAGAATAGCAATTGAGGCTTTTACATCCTTTATCTGTCATCCTTTCGGAGTTTTTTAAGCTGAGGATGTAAGGTTTATTGAAATAAAAGTACCGCGATCGCTTTGGTTTTTGTTACCGTAGATTCTCTGAAATGAATTATTTAATATATATAGATGCCTTTAGTAAATCACGGTAATATTTCGCTTATATAAAATAACTAGTACTGAAATTTTAAGTAAATTCTCTGTCTATGCATATAAAATTAATACTTTAGCACTACGTAAAAATTATAAAAGTTCGGTTTCCTCTGATTTAGTTAAATGTTCGTGCAGCCAGTAGCGAAGCAGAGGGGAAAGAATTTGTATCAGTCGTTAAGTGAAATGAGATAACAAACTAACAGACAATAGAAATATTCCTTAAGTCTAATGTAAGACACACCTGGAGTATGAAGTTATAAGTTATCAGGTGAAATAGGATTGTAGAGCATTGTTAATCTAGTCTCAAGTGTTGGCAGCATCTGTCTGATTAAAACCTTCTAGTTTATTTCTACCCAACTAAAAAAAAATAATGTAAATAAAATCATTAGATTGATTACGATCAAAATCCTGTTTAACTTAGCGATCGCTTGTGCTTATTAAGTAAGTCAATGTGAATAATTAAAAAGTTTTTAGTTTACCCTCTAGGGAAAGCAAGCTATACATCATATCTTCTATCTATGGCTTTATTCATTATAACGAGCCACTTTTGATTAATTCTATATTATTGATTAACATAGATTAATTATTCTTGACTACTTAGTTAACGCATCTAAAGAAGTAACTAAAAAATCGTTAGATTCACTGTGATTGGTACGGAATTTTATGGTTAAAGATTTTGTTTTTTGTCTACAAGAAGCAGCTTTATACTTTATATTCAAAAAATCTCAAACACATAAAGATTATTCTGAATGTTTTGTGAACCCTCCCTGTGGATGTACCAATCCAGGGAAAAATACTCAGTGTGAAGATTGTGCTTATCTTGAAGCCTGCTTATCTAATTGCAAGCTCCAAAAAGTTTAATTGTCTTCAGATTTATAAACTAAACATTTTTAATGTCAAACTAATTCCTACGATAGAATTGACTTTACTCTTATGGTAGAAGCCCAGTAAAAAAGTAGCAGCTATCCTGAGTAGGAATCACAAAACAATTCACAATAAGTAATTAAAATTATGATGCAAGTGAATGTAATTTTATGACAAATAAATATTATTATTCCTTGTTGTTGTGAATAAACAACTTTGTTAATCGGTTCACAACTATATCATTAATTAGTGATTACTGATTATGAATTAGTTTGAATCTGACCAAGAGTTAAGTTGTTGTGTGTGGGAGCTTAAAATGATTTCAAATTTTTCAAAGAAACTAGGTTAAAGACTCCTCAATCTGTCTTGTGAATTCCCTAATTTAGCAGTGGATTGAGTAGACAATATCGGTATTGAAAATCAATCAACCACACAAATCCAGAACATAAAAGGAACCATAACTATGAAACCGTTTGATTTATCTAAAGCTGTTTTGGCTACTGTCTTTGCCATCAGTTTCGCTTCTCTGTCTTTACCTCCTTCTGTTTCTGCTCAAAGCGGAGGCTCAGGCGGTAGCGGAGCCTCAAGTGCTGGCAGTAGCTCAGGTAGTGGTACAGGTGGCACTACAGGTAGTAGTGGTACAGGTGGTAGTGGTATAGGTGGCACTACAGGTAGCGGTACAAGTGGTACAGGTGGTACTACAGGTAGTAGTGGTACAGGTGGTAGTGGTATAAGTGGCACTACAGGTAGCGGTACAAGTGGCATAGGTGACACAGGTAGTAGTGGTACAGGTGGTAGTGGTATAGGTGGCACTACAGGTAGTGGCACAGGCACTGGCACAACAGGTAGTGATGCTACAGGTAGCGGTACAACAGGCACTGGTACAACAGGCACTGGCACAACAGGTAGTGATGCTACAGGTACTAATAGGAATGCAGGCATCGCAGCTTCCGAAAGAACTAGCGATCGCGGTTTCGATTGGGGTTGGCTAGGTTTACTTGGTCTAGCCGGTTTAGCAGGTCTGACTGGTAAGCGCGAAAAAGTGCGGGCTTATAACGATCCTAATGAAGTAACAGGTACTCGTTCTAGATAGTATTCACCACACTGTAAGAGCCATATAACTGTTGCTGGTTTCAACTTCAGGCTATTACAGTGGTTAAACCAGATGTATGTGAGGGGCACAATATCAATATATTGTGCCCCTATAATGACTTTTGACTTTTGAGTTCCCCATTCGCGTAGCGTCTCGGATAGAAAGGGTAGACACGCTAGTTCGCTCAAGTCGAGCTACTGCCTTGCCTAATGAAGATTAAATTTGCTGCAATTTCTGTCGATGGCAGTACTTGATACTGCTAACAGTATGTGTTTGCTAGGATCATACAGCAGTTTTCGTTTTTCACGACAGTAAACTAGCAGAATTTACATCTAAAAATAACGTCGCTTGGGATTGGTGACGAAGAATAGAAGCAGGACAGTCTGTACTTATACCTCCTTGCAACATCTCTTTTACCACATTCGCTTTACGTGTTTCTGGAGCAAGGCAGAGAATTTTTTTAGCTGAACAAATCGTTGGGATGGTGACAGTAAAAGCATATTGTGGGACAGTTTCTAGATTCGGAAAGTGACCTGTGCTTACTTGTTGCTGACGGTTCACTGTATCCAGTTTCACTAGTTTCACGCTGTAAGGATCTTGGAAATTTGCTACTGCTGGATCGTTAAAAGCCAAATGTCCATTTTCGCCAACACCAAGACAGCATAAGTCAATTGGTTGTGCAAGGAGTAGTTTAGTGTAGCGATCGCACTCTGCTACTGGTTGCAATGTATCACCTTCTATATAGTGAAATTCTTTAGGAACAACCCGCTTCTCTACACGTTCTCGCATATAGCGGCGGAAACTAGCAGAATGGTCAGCAGTAATTCCCAAATATTCATCTAGATGGAACAGAATAATCCGTGACCAATCTACGCCACCCAATGTAATCAAAGCATCAAGAAATTTGAGTTGGGAGTTACCTGTTGCTAACAATACAGCAGCTGTCTCCTGAAGATTAAGAACTTGCTGTAAATGCTTTTGCGCGATTTCGGCAACATCCTGGGCTATTTCGACTTCAGAGTTGTAAATCTGCACTAGTAAATCATCAACGCGAAAAAAGTTTCTAGCGGCTAGCATTTTGCTTACACAGAAGGTTGTCAATTATACGGTACTTTGTTGAGAAGCTCTACGTGTCTGTCTTGACATCGCTTATCCAATATAGATTTTAGGATTTAGCAGATTAATTTATAGCTTTTTACGCTGTATAAAGGCAAAAAAACAATGTAAACTATTTAAATTAAGTTAACAATTATTTACATTTTACCCAAAAATCATGCTGGCTGCAATTCTCTTTGACCTAGACGGCACTATTGTCAACACTGACCCTATACACTACCGAGCTTGGCGGGAAATGCTGTTAAATTACAGCATAGAAATTGACGAAACATTTTATAAATCCCGAATTAGTGGGCGGCTAAATCCAGAAATTGTTAAGGATATTCTGCCACAATTATCAACAGCAGAAGGGCAAAAATTTGCAGACGAAAAAGAGGCGCTTTTCCGCAAACTCGCCCCGCATCTAAAACCGTTGAGTGGATTTTCTGAACTATTAAAATGGACAGAGACATATCAGTTAAAGCGGGCATTAGTAACTAATGCTCCTAGATTAAATGCAGAATTTATGCTAGAGGTTTTGGGAATAAAAGAAGCTTTCCATACAGTTGTTGTAGCGGATGATTGTATTGCAGGTAAGCCTGACCCTGCACCCTATCAAGTCGCCCTGAGTAACTTGGGGATTACAGCAGAGAAAGCGATCGCTTTAGAAGACTCTCCCTCTGGTATTCGTTCGGCGGTGAGCGCAGATATCCGCACTATTGGCATCGCCTCCACCCAAGATCCCCAATTTTTACAGGAAGTCGGCGCATTTATGACAATTCCAGATTTTACTGATTTGCAGTTGTGGACATTGCTCAACTCACTCATTGAACCAGATTTGAGTGCGATCGCTTCTAACTTATAAGCACAAAATCTTAGAACATCAAGAGTAGAGACGCGAATTTTTTAACCCGTTTCTACTTATTTTTCCGCAATAATCGCGTAAATTTCCCGTTTACAGCAATTTTCAGCTAATTGAACTAGAAATTTTGGTAATCTAGACATGAAGTAATTGTTTGATTCGATGCCAGTATCTTACTCCGAGGATTTGCGTCGTCGCGTGATTGCAGCTTGGTTAGCAAAGGAAGGTTCTCAACGGCAGGATTTATGTAATATCTAGAAATCGGGTTGTTGCTTGAATGGAATCACGATCGCAAACTTGGCACCTTCTCCTGGTGCTGAAATACACTGGATTTGCCCGCCATGTTTTTTGACAACAATTTGGTAGCTAATTGATAACCCCATGCCCGTGCCTTTACCGACGGGTTTCGTAGTAAAGAAGGGGTCAAATACGCGTTTGCGTACTTCCTCAGTCATGCCTAGACCATTGTCGGCAATGCCAATGATTACATGGTCTTCTTGAATGAGGGTGCAAATGCGAATCTGGGGAGTAGGGAGTGCTTTTTCTCCCACTCCCCACTCCCCATTCCCCACTCCCTCTTCTAAAGCATCGATCGCATTTGTTAACAGATTCATAAATACCTGATTCATGTGTCCAGCGTGACATATTACTGGTGGCAGGTTGCCGTAGTCTCGGATTACTTGGATTTCGGGATGTCCTGATTTGGCTTTCAGGCGATTTTGCAGCAGCAGCAAGGTATTATCAATACCTTCATGAATATCCACTGGCTTTGTGCCGTCTTCATCAAGGCGAGAAAAATTGCGTAAAGATAGGACAATCTGGCGAATGCGTTCGGCTCCCATGTTCATAGAATCTAGGATTTTGGGCAAATCTTGCTTGAGAAAGTCTAAATCAATGGCGTAGACTTGTTGGTGAATCTCTGGTGTTGGTGGGCAATAGTTCTGTTGATAAAGGTCTACCAAGTGCAGCAAATCCTTGGTGTATTCACGGGCATGGCTAATATTGCCGTAAATAAAATTGACGGGATTATTGATTTCGTGGGCAATACCTGCAACCAATTGTCCCAAACTGGACATTTTTTCAGTTTGAATCAGTTGTGCTTGGGTTTGTTGAAGTTCTAGCAGCGCCGCTTCTAGTTGCTGGGCTTTGTCTTGGGCTGTTTGGGCAGCGATGCGGGTTTGGGTGTAAAGTTTAGCTTGGTCAATGGCGATCGCTAGTTGAACTGTAACTGCTTGTAATAATTCTACTTCGTTGTCCTGCCAAGGCCGGAAGCCACTACAAGAAACACAGCTAAATGTGCCAATTTCACCAGATTGGGTGTGTACGGGAAGCGACATAAAAGCAGTGAAACCAAAATCCTGCAAAAACTGCTGTGCAGTGCAATCGCCCACAGTCTCAACATCATTAATGCGGATGATTTCTTTGTTCAAGGTTTTGGCTGCGATTAGTTCGATTTCTGCATTAGTTGCTTCTTGCTGGTTAAGCAAACAGGGGAAAGAGGAACTTTTCGCCTCATATACTCTCTCCCAGTAGGGTACATCAGCGTCTTGCACATACCAAAAAAAGGCGCAGCGATCAATCTGGAATAAGTTACGAATTTCCTGCACTGCGGTTTCCACAATGTAATTGAGATCCAGAGAAGCTCGAATCTGGTTAGAAAGACGATTGAGTAGGGCTTCCCGTTGGGCACTTTCTCTGAGTGCAACTTCTGCTTGTTTGCGGTCTGTGGTGTCATAGCAAATACCAACAAAGTTTAAAACATTACCATTGGCGTCTCTAATAACAGATGAGTTGCTTGTATGCCATCGCCAACTACCATTTTTGTGTTTTACACGATATTCAATTGCGTCTTGTTTCTCACTTGTTGTCAAAATTCTTTGAAAATAATCGGCACAAATATGCACATCGTCAGGATGTACAAAGGGAACAAAGGATTTGCCTTCAACCTCTGCAACCTCATGTCCAAAAATTTCAGTCCAGTTAGGAGAAACGTAGGAAAATATCCCTTCAAGTGTCATCGCAAAAATAACGTTATTGGCATTTTCGACAATACTGCGAAACTTGGCATCGCCTTCTATGAATGCTGCTTGGATATTGTCGCTGGTGTGGCGGACAAGAACTATGATTTGCTGGTCTGCTAATGGTAATAACCTAGCTTCAAAATTATTTTTCCCTTCTGATAGCGCTAAGGTATATTCAAAATTGACTTCATATTGAGTTTCAAGTACTTGAGTTATTGCCTGGTAGAAGCGATCGCCTACAGCAATCGGTAGGCATTCTCGCAAACTCTTGCCCTGACAATCTCCTGCTGGGATATACGATTGATCCATCTTCCCTGGTTTGTAATCCAGAATACTTCCATCAGCATCCAGACGAAAGTATAAATCAGGAAGCACTTGCAAAATCGCTGCAAATTCTGATGTTTTTTGGCGTAATTGTGCTTCAACTGCTTGGCGTTTTGCAGTTTCAGCTTGTAGTTGTTCTAATGCTTTTGCTAATTCTGCCGTCTGTTTTTGTTGATAATTTGTAGGTGCCGAGCAACTTTCTCTCAAGGTAGGTGGCACTTGTGTTATATCCACACAATAACCGATGTAACCAACAAAGCTACCATCTGCTGCAAACCGTGGCGCGGCTGTATCTAAAATCCAGCGATATTCGCCATCAGCCCGACGCAGACGATATTGCCTCTGGAACGAATCATGCACCGTAAATGCTCTCAGGTATATATCTTCACATTGCTGTCTATCTTCTGGATGGACGCTGCAAGCCCAGATATTGCCTATCTCCTCTCCTCGCGCAGATACAGACGCGCCTGTTGTTAGATATTTTCCAGTAAATTCCAGCCAATTTGCATTTAAGTAACAGTAAAGTGCATTGCATCCAGTCATCCAAATCATCAGAGGAGCAGTATCCGCCTGCTGGCAAAATACTTTTTCATCCTGTTCTATTTCTTCCTCTTCGACCATGATTTGGTTAATGTTGCTCTGCACCTTTTTAGAAAACACTTTTGCCTGCCTGCTCTGCCTAAATTATTAAGGTAATAGTCTGAAAATAAGATTTTTTAATAGATATATATAATTTATATATGTATCTGCTATTTATCTTAATACTTTATTTAGTTTTATATTTAAAATAATTCCTTTATTACTGTAAATAAATTGAAAAAATACTAAAGTTATTATTAAGATTAATTTCAGCATTTTTGGTGAAATTTAAGCTATCTATGTGTCAATAAACTTGTTTGAGTTTGTGTCTTCTTAAAATTCCCTATAACATTCATCTTAGCTATGTAATCACATTGCTCAAAAACCTGATTTAGCTTCACCGGAACTACATGATTCACTATGAGGTGTTTACATCTTTATGATAAATTCACAATAATCAGAAATTTCATATCAAATAAATATTGATTTTTTGTCAATAAGAATTCAGCATGAATTAGAGTCCTGGAGACTATAAGTTGCACGCCACTTGCTTCTCCTGTTCGGAGACGCTACGCATAGCTTGCTTCGACAGGAGTACAAGTCTCTGACCGTTCAAAACACCTCATCTCAAAATCGCAAATTAAATGAGAGAAATGCTAAATGTGATATCAACACCTTGCAACAATGGCTGATAATCGCATTTTATATGTTATAAAGCTCACAGAAATTAATGTTAGGCGGAAACTACTTTATGGAACCAGATAAACTAGGCCGTTTTAAGGAGTACGGCGAATTCATCCTCCGAAAGATAGATTCTGTGCCCCAGCACCCTTCAAAACAAGAAGATTGGGTTCCAGCTAGTCTTGACGACTGTCTCCTGCGTCTGCGGTCAGCTGCCCAGAGAACTGTAGACCTGGCAACTTCACCTGTGAAAATTGGGGTGATGGGGGAATTCAGTAGTGGGAAAACTTTACTTTTAGGCAGTCTAATTGGATATGCTGATGCTTTGCCGGTCAGCGAAAACCCCACTACAGGTAATGTTACCGCTATACATATCATACCGCAAGATGACTTTGCCACTACACAATTAAGTAATTTTACTGTAGATTATCTTTCTCATGAAGGAGTACATGAGTGTCTACGCTTCATGCTAGGGGAAGCCAATAAACGGACAACAGCAGCAGGGCTTCCTCCTATACCAGTATCGAAACTCAACTCTGGCACAGATATTATTGACTGGTGTGAAGAAGCATGGAATAGGAGTAACAATTTAGAGCTACGTTATTTACTCCGGGAGTTGGTATTATTCCTGCGGGCTTATCAAGCTTATGGGGAAGTTATGTGTGGTGGGCGTTACCAGATTGATGCTACCACCGCCCGCGAAGGGCTACAGCTAGTCGAACAGCCAATGGCAATCCAAACTCTGAAATTTGAGGATTTACCTCCAGCGCATATCCGATTACCGAGTCCACCCCAGAGGCTACCAACAAAGTTATTGCAAAATAGCTTCCCACTGATCCGCCGCGTAGATATTGATGTGAAAATCTCACGGGAAATTTGGGATTTTGCAGGTGCAGCTAAATTTATTCTTATCGACTTTCCAGGATTGGGGGCTGCTAATTCGGGGGCTAGGGATACCTTTTTGTCACTGCGAGAATTGGCAGAAGTACAAACAATTTTGGTATTGCTAAATGGTAAATCTCCTGGGAGCGATCGCGCCAATAAAATCTTTACGATGATGCAGCAGCAGCGACCGGGACAAGACCTGAAAGATTTAATTCTCGTAGGTGTGGGTCGCTTCGACCAACTCCCTCTAGAGAGCGAAGGTGGCGAAAGAGAACTTGACCAACTGATTGAAGATAGCCATTTACAAGAGGAAACCGTTTTCCAAAAACTCAAAGTTCTGCAAACTACCATTGACGGTGCAGAAGCGTTTACAACTCAAAAAGACCGCATCGTTTTACTATCGCCACTGTTGGGACTAGCTGAATTGGCAAAACGTTCTAGTACCGTGAAAGCCGGCTCAACAGAGTTTTTGGCTAACTTAGACTATCCTGATTATCTAGATCGGTCTAAACGGCTACAAGAAAAATGGCAGCGATTAAGTGAACAACTATTAGAATCTAACACTCGCAGTTATTTGGGCAGACAGTTAGGTTACTTTAGTCAAGATGGGGGACTTAGTAAGCTGCGGGAATTGATTCAAACCCACGTAGCGACTCATGGTTTAAAGCAACTGTATGAAGATACTCGGAGATCGGCTGATGTGGTCAGTCAGCAACAAGATCACTTGAAGGACATCATAGATGAAATTCACGAGCAAGGTATCCCTACAGGTGATAGTCCCGCCTTTATCGAATTGCGATTTGTGGTCGAAAGCTTGGATAAAATCTATAGGAATTTTCAAAAAGATTTAGGGAAAGAACCACTCAAAGACCGACGCGGTGTTGTCGTCAGCGATGTAGTAAAAGACGAACTTACCTTTAGAATCTTGAATTGGAACCAGTGGACTTTACTCTTCAACAAAGCCAACAATGGAGCGATCGCTCTGGCAGAATCTAAAGGTGCAGCCGGGAAATTATTTGATCGGGGAAATCGTGTCAATAGTTCCCTTCCAACTAAGAGTGATGATTTTTATCCAGTATTTGAGAAAACCGTTAAAGAAGTAGAAGATTTTGCCCGCGATCGCATCCATCAAGCAGTACTAGATTTGTTGAATCAATTGTCAAATTATGTAGCTCCAGAACGCGAACAATTGCAGGCATTTTTCCATCCAAATATGGAACAAGAAATCGAAGAGAAATTTGGTTTTGAAGATGCCGATCTCTTTTACAAATTATTACTAGGATGCGATCCTAACGAATGGAAAGAAGCAATTATCTCCGAAATCAGTAGTAAAAACAAAACTGTTGCTCCCGAAATCATCTTTCCCCTAGCGCGTCAAGACGAGAAACACAACGTTGGACAAATCTTTGACTGGGCACCAGAAAAAAGCCAAGGTTTACCTAGAGCGAGCAACCACCAACTTTTAGTGTTGCGGCTGCGAGATGAAATCACTGCTAGCGCCAGCCTCCATCTTGTGCAGTATGTTAGCGAAGTTAATCAGCAAATTAATTCCGAACTTGAAGGTATTTTGGATCAAATTATTCCTAGTTTACAAAACCTTTCAAAAAAAGAAACTTTGCTGAGATATTTAGCGGCTGGGGAATTGCCATCTGAGATAGCAATTCCTACTTGGTTGCAGATTATTTCAGAACTTGCTGCTGTTTCTTACTTAGATGATTTGAGATAAGCTAACTCAAAAAGTGACTGATTGCGATCGGGTAGGTTTATGAGGATGTATTTGTGAGACGTGATGCAATTTTTTATGCAATTTTTAAGCGTGTCCCAGGATTGTTTTTCGAGTTAGTAGAACAGCCACCAGCCGAAGCTGCTAGCTATCGCTTTGAATCAGTTGAAGTTAAAGAACCAACATTTCGGATTGATGGTGTATTTTTACCTCCACCTAATGCAGCATCTCAGATGATCTTTTTTGCTGAGGTGCAATTCCAAAAGGATGAGTTACTGTACCATCGGTTTTTCTCAGAATCCATGCTGTATATGTATCGTAACCCATCGCTTTACGATGACTGGTACGGAGTAATTATTTTACAGTCTCGCAGTTTGGAACCGGAAAAAACTACTATTCACAGATCGCTACTGAACAGTTCCCAAGTACAACGGATTTATTTGGATGAGTTAGGTAGTCCTGATGAGCAAAAAGTAGGTATCAGTTTGATGCAGTTAACTATTGCCTCAGATACTCAAATGGTGCAAGAAGCGAAACGTTTAATAGAGCGAGTGCAACAAGAACAGATAACTGTTTTAGCTAAGGAGGAGATAATAGATGTAATCACAACGATTGCAGTTTATAAATTCGCCAAGTTAAGTCGTGAAGAGGTAGAGGCTATGTTAGGAGTTAAGTTAGAAGAAACTAGAGTTTATCAAGAAGCTAAACAAGAAGGACGAAAAGAAGGACGAGAAGAACTAAAGCTTGAACTTGTACCTCAGTTCATAGCTCTTGGTATGTCGATGGAAGATGTTGCACAGTTACTTAGTTTAACCATCGAACAAGTAAGACTTGCAACTGAGCAAGAATCTTCAACATCAACTTAATAACTGCTGCAATTTTCATAGCGATCGCCTAGTTTGGGCTACGCCTACGCCCTTTCATATAAAAGCGTAGCCCAACGTAGCTATCGCGCCAAATAAAAAAGCTAGTGCTAAAGAGAATCAGTGGTACAAGACCAAAGATTCTCTAAATTTGTAATTTTATGATAGAACATTACAGTTTTTAGCCAGCTATAAAACAAACAACAGAAAGTGATAATATAATGAACCCTTTTCAACTCAATAAATATAACGATCAAGAACCAAGCGAGAAACAACAAAAAAGATTTCCAGGATGGTTTGCTTTAGATTTTGGTACATCGAATTCCACAGTTACACTTTTCGATCCAATTGAAGTACCGATCGCAGAAATTCTACCCAAAGAACAGGAAATGCGGTTGCGCGATCGCTTATCACAATGGCTGAGTTCTCCCGCCTCAGTGGCTTTACCAGATGTCAGTACTGATGATTGGGAAAAGTTTATTGCAGAAATTAGCAGAAACCTGGAGATAGAACCCAGCCGATTAAGTGAAGTCTTTGAAAGTGACAATAAAGAGCGATTTTTAGAAGCCATTCGCCAAATTGAACTTTCTTTAGGAAACAGCGAGAGATTCCGCCGTGCTGTCAGCAAAAAACTTTACCAAATCTATCATGAGGTATTTCGCGTCCCTACCCTAGAGTCGCAAAATCTGATTCCAGTTGTGTTGGATATCGATCGCCGCGATACGGAAATTCCCAGCGAGTCGGAAATTTCACAGTTAAGTGACTTAAAACTGCGGATGGGTAGGGAAGCAAGAGATAACCGAAAAAAAGCGATCGCTCAAGGTACAAGCGGTTCTTTAAAGGAAATTATCAGCAGGTTTCACCATTCACCCAAACGCTATTTTGGTCAAGATCGTTTGTTTCCAGTTATTTTGGATGGTGAAGAAGAAATAATTACCGCTAACCAACTGATCCAATCTGCTTGGGCGCATTTAATCGAGTTAACTGAAGACTACCGCCAACGCGCCCAACGCAGGTTTTCAGAAGGAGATTTTTTAACAGCAGTTGTCACCTACCCCACTGTCGCCCCACCAGTTGTTCGCAAGGAAGTTAAGGAATTAGTTGAGCAGTTGGGGATAGACGATGTGCAAACTGCTTATGATGAAGCTGTTTCTGTGGCGATATTCTTTTTATGGCGAGAATTTGGTGGTAATCTCAACATTGGCATCGAGTCATTCAAAACTCGTTGTCGCCAAGCAGGAAACAAATGGTCACAAAATGTTCTCGTTTTGGATATTGGCGGGGGAACCACAGACTTAGCTTTAATTGAACTGACTTTAGAAGATAAAACTCCTAGTTTTGCCGATTATGAAGACCGAGGTTTAGGAGGACGTTACTATAAACTCACTCCCAAACTATTAGGTTCATCTGGTCATTTACAGTTAGGTGGTGAGTTAATTACACTGCGAATTTTTAGATTATTAAAAGTTGCGATCGCAGATTTTTTATTGACAGCAGTCACAACAGGTGATACTGAAAGCGAAAAGCTAGAAGATTTAATTAACTCTGAGTTAAACGAGCGCTTCTTAGAACAAGGCAAATTCAAAAGTGGCAGTCTTTTAAAATGTCTAGATAAAGAGAATCCAGAAGGCGATATTGCTTATAAAGATGCCCTAGATACTGCCGAGAAAGTATTGCCTACCCGTTGGCAACAAGCGCCCCAACGCCTGCAATCGTTTTACATTCTTTGGGATCATGCGGAAGCTGCTAAACTTAAACTTGGACAAAAAGCACCAGCAGATAATTCTCTATTAACCTTCACACTTTCTGAACAGCAAATTTCTGAACTGCTCACCCAAAGCGCCGTCAAATTGCAAGTTAACGATCCAAATAACATCTGCATTACCCTAGATAACCAGCAATTTGAACGAGCCGCCGTTTCAGGAATTAAAGAAGCGATCGGTATTGCCAAAGGATTAATGGAAAGTCGCTTGCGTCCCGATGATATCACTAAAGATTCTTGGAATTCCCAAAAAGTTGATTGGTTAATTTTGTCTGGAAAAACTTGTAATTTAGACATAGTGCAACGCCAAATCTACCAAGAATTTAGTAAGTCTCCATATTTTGTGTGGAATCCAGAGCGAATTACCTTTGTGCTGGAATTTACCAAATTAGCCACCTCAGCAGGTGCTTGCTATGCCGAGAAACTGCGAAGATTAAGATTCGATCCAGAAGAGTCTAAAAGCTTACTGCGTAAGGGAGCTAACCAGCTAGAAATTGATGTCAAAAACCTCTTTTATTATTTGCCCTGCAACTTCAAACGCAAAACTCAAAGTAACGATTTATTAACTATATTCAAAGCCGGACAAGAACTTTATCAACTAGCACCTTGGGAAACTGTCGCCAAGGTTCGGACTGCATGGCAAGGAATCCAATTAACTAATATTATTTACCGTCAAGACTACGAGGATGGAGATTTACGACTATGGGGTAGCTTCGACGGCAAAAACCTCATGAATAAACTGGGAATGCAAGAAGCAGAGTTTTTGAAAAAAATTAAAGTCCAGTTTGAGATTGACCAAACCCTTGAATTTAGTGTATTGCTTTGTCAGGGAAATCCGCATTATTTAATTGACATTCCTGGCATTGATTTAGAATCAGTAGTTTCAGAAACTTCGGCGCTATTTGCTGATGGCAAATTGAACTGGAATATTGCTGTGGAACGCTTCAATAAAGATTTAAATGATGGTGATATTGCCGTCAATGTTCTTGAGTCCGCAACTGTTGATCAACCAGATGCCTATCATCTTGTGTTTGAAGTAGGAAATGATGGTAGTAAGTTGTTCCAAAAATTTCACTATCTGCGCGATGGCGTGACGGAACCAGGAATTGGGTTAATTAGTAATCCCTTACCTCCCTTCCCGCAAACAGGCCAACACACCTTTTATGTTTATCAAACAGATGCCGAAACTAACAGCAAAAAATGGATAAGAATTGGCGCACTCAGCAAACCAGATGTAACAACAGATTACCCTTGCCAATATCGTGTAACTCTTGATGATCAAGGCATTTTGCGGATGCACGCCGGTGAAGTCCCTTACTGGACATCAAACAGTCAGAAATGCCTAAAAGAAGAAGGATGCGTTTATCTTGCTGAATTAGAATTGCAGCCCAACGAAGTTGATAAAGAACGCGATCCATTTTGCGGCATACATTAATTGCATTAAACCTTTGCGTTCCTCTGCGCTAACCTCTGCGTTGAAAAAAAATTAATATTTTTAAACGCAAAGAGGCGCGGAGTAAACGCTAAGGGGCGCAGAGGTTTGCCAAGCTTAATTCTCTATAAAAATATTTGGAGGTGAGATTCATGCAGCACTTGCGTCAATTATTAGAGATAGAAAACTCAGAGTTAGCCCGATTACTGCGGTTTAGTTTGTATGGACTAGAGGCGACTTTAAATCAGGCTCGTACAGAATTACCACTAGATCCAGGATCTAAAATATGCGATGAGGTGCTGCAAGAACTTCATAACCTGTTGGAACCTGCACCCCCACAGCAAAATATTGGTTGGGAAGATGCGCCAGATAATTTAAAACTAAGTCATCTGCGGAAAGTTTTTGATTCTGACTCAGAACTTAATTATTATCTGGGTAATTCCCAACTGCAAAGCACAACTGACTCTGATTTGTGGAATGAGATTCAACGCAAACTACTGCGAGTCCCAGAGGATTTAGCTGCAACTTGGCGATCGCGCACCTTAGATTTAGCTCAAGAAGTTGGTGCGATCGCAGATAATTCTAACCTCTATCAACTTCCCTTTATCCGCGACGAAATTATTTACCCCGGCCTTAGTGGCACTGTTCAAACTCAGGGATTGACCTTGTATCAACAGGCACTCTCGACTTCTAAAATTCCCCAAGGTAATGTATCCGATTTACCAGCAGCATTTCTATTTTTATATATGAATTTTATTGAAATAGACCCAGATTTACACCATGCTTTAAAGAGCGTTTTTAGCTTCGATGTCATTTCCCTACACTCCAAAGCAGAACAGCGCGATCAATATATTGATGCTTTAAGCGATCGCTTCCAACGCACCCAAAAAGCAGAGAAAAACACTGATCCCCTGTCAATTCTCCGTGCTTGGATTGACATGGACGAAGCGATACATTCCCTAGTATTTGTACCACCGGCTGAACGCTATTCTTGGTGGGGAAAGCTACAACATGAATCACGGCGCATCCTGAAGAAAGTCGCTGATGAAGCTATTAATGCAGGTAATGAAGTGCGAATTCGCCAATTATCGGGACTTTATGCAGATATCTGTGCTTCATCCAAGGATGACTTACAACTAGACTGTGGTGGTATTCCTGGCGAAGTCTTAACTTGTCTTCGAGTATATGCGCGAATTAATCAGGAAGAATCCCCAGGTCGTGTAATATTTCGCTCATCACGTTAATTGCTGGCGAGTTTTCTAATTCTTGAGATTATGAGGCAAGGCAGAAGATTTTGCCAATCCCCGCCTTGCCTCATAATCTAATGAAGGTAAAAACGTTTAAATTTATAAAATGCCCCAGAAGTGTAAAATCCCTTGACCAGAAAAGACTTCAAGTGCAACGGCAGATAAAAAACCAATCATTGCAAAACGACCATTCCAGTTTTCGCTCTGAGGAGTGAAGCCCCAGCGCAAAGCATTAGGATCTTCTGGAACCGAAGCCGTAGTCTTCTTAACGTCTGCCATAAATAATACTCCGAGCTTTTATGTTGTGACAGTTATTACTGCCTGTAAAGTAATGTAACAGGTTTTTACGAAAATACAACATAAACTTAAAGGAAGATTCAGTTAGTGAGTATATATTACGAATACGTAGTTTTAGATGAACAAGTTTGTGAGCGTCTACGGCAGCAAGCTATGCAGCAACAGGGAATTACAATAATTTCTTATAAAGAAGGGTGGGTAATCCCTACTCGCTAGCAAATTCATATTTATACCATAACTAAATAAGTAATATTAATAGTGCAGTTGAGATACAGCAATGAATATTGACTTACTGGGATATCGTCAGAAAGTAGGCATGGGTCAAGTACAGATTGCTAACACATTGGGCATCTCCCATGATGAAATTTGTTTTTATGAGCAGAAGCCTGAAACAGTTCCAACGGGGCTTTTAGTTAAATAGCTGCAAATATTAGGGGTTGACTTTGGGTACAGCCATGTCAGCACTAACACCACCACTCAAAGGAATTGATCCAGGAACTCCATACACTGAAAAACTTAATTCTAATTAATTAAAGGATTATCATGAGCGATGTTTATTTTGGTGAACGCGAATTTGGATTAAAGCCAAGAACTAAAAATGAAATTGATGCTAATGTTTGGAGTGGTTTGGTTGCTTTAATTGATGACTTGATTGATAAAGATTACTTTGCTCAAGCCTTTCCGCAAAGATGTCCTGATTTCTCTAATTCTATTGAGAAGATATATGAAACCAATCAATTAAGGATGACATCAGCTATTTTGGGTTCATTTCCAACGCTTAAATTTCCTTTAGATGTATTAGATAAACCTGTAACATCAACTATCCTTGAATTCATAGAATTTTGTCATGAACACATGGGAAAACCAGTTAAGTTTGATTATCATGCGTACTATACACACAATGATTTAAGTTTTGATAAACAAAAAGGGCAAAGAGAGTTCCGTAGTCTAGTAAATAGGCTGTTTCAACGGAACGGTATAATCTTTGAGTTACAAGAAAATGGACAAGTTACGCGTTTAGCTCCTCCTATAGTTAGCGATATCTTAAATAATGCTATTTTTCAAACAAACGATAAAGAGTTAGATTCATTGCTAGAAACCGCTAGAGTTAAATATCTTAATCCAAATTTAAAGATACGTTTAGAATCATTAGAAAAGCTATGGGATGCTTGGGAAAGAATAAAAACGCTAGATTATCCATCAGATAAAAAAAAATCTATAGAGATGCGTTTAGATCAAGCATCTAGTGACATAGAGATGCGAAAAGTTATTGACGACGATGGTAAAAAATTAACTGAGATAGGTAACAAATTTATGATAAGGCACACAGAAGTAAAAACAATCCCTATTACTTCAAGTGCATATGTTGATTATTTGTTTCACCGTATGTTTGCTATCATCTATCTATTGTTAGGTAATCAGATTGGCAAAAAGCTAGATTCAACTGTAAAAGAAAAAATTCGAGAAGTTAAGCCTGCTGAAGAAATGCCGTTTTAACACAGTATTGATATTGATGTTTAAAACTTGTATTTTCAGAAATTAACTAAAGTGTTTTGTCCAACCGATTTAGTCTCGGTTGGACTTTCTATTTTTTAATTACACTTTCCTCTTAGAGACTTTCTCCTTAATTTTTTGACAAGTTTCCTCTTGGCTATTTTCTCTTGTTTAAGTTTTTCAATTACCAATAGTCGTATTTTCTTATAATTAAAATTTTTTCTAATAGCGTAACTACCGATAGTACTCATCAAAGAGCTACTACGTCTATCCTTAGATGCTGTTTGAGAAACAACCGACCCTCCTAACGTGCTGGATAACCAAATGTAAAATGGTAATTTAGCCTTTGGAAGTATCCGCCCATATTTTTGGTTCATAATTTTATTTAGTATTTTTTGTTGTTGTATCCCCCTTGAAAGAGTATAAATAACCTTCAGCATAGCTCAAATATTAAAAAAGCCCATACAAAACGAGTTTATAGCCGAGGGACTATCACACTTTAAAATTGCATAAGCTTCTACTACAGATATTTTAACATACCATAAAACAATTATCAAAAAATTTGCTTTATAAGCTTAAAATAATCAAAGGCTTAAAATAGAATTATTTAGCCATTTTTAGATATTATAGTTTTTAATTATGCTCAAAAGTCCTTTAAGATATCCTGGTGGTAAATCAAAAGCAATAAATCAAATAGCTGAATACTTGCCAGAAAACTTTACGGAATTACGAGAACCTTTTGTGGGTGGTGGTTCTGTATTTATTTATTTAAGGCAAAAGTTCCCTCATATCAAAATTTGGATTAACGATTTAAACCGCGAACTATTTTTATTCTGGAAGTTTGCCCAATCTGATATAAATCAGTTAGTGAAAGAAATTCGACATATTAAAGTCAAATATACAGATGGTAAATCACTATTTACAGAATTAACTAGTGTAGATGTCAATAATTTATCTGATTTAGAAAGAGCAGTTCGGTTTTTCGTACTCAATAGAATTACTTTTTCGGGAACTGTAGAATCAGGCGGTTTTTCTGAACAAGCTTTTCATAAAAGATTTACTGATTCTTCAATAGTTCGGCTAGAAAAGTTAGAAAATATTCTATCAAAAAATGTCCAAATTACTAATTTGGATTACAGCCACCTATTAAAATCAGAAGGGGAAGATGTATTTTTATTTTTAGATCCGCCATATTTTAGTGCTACAAAATCAAAACTATATGGTAAAGATGGTGACTTGCACACTTCTTTTGAACATCAGAGATTTGCTGAAATTTTGCAACAATGTCATCATCGCTGGTTAATAACCTATGATGACTCATCGCATATTAGAGAAAATTTTCAATGGGCTAATATTTCAGCA
>NZ_DASQZC010000554.1:0-2520 GCF_035638895.1 Nostoc sp.
CTTCGCGCCGGGGGAGGAGAGGGAGCGGGTCATCGGACGATCCGCCAATCGGGACGATCGGAGAAGCATCCGCGGCCGGCACGAGGCACGTCTTCCGGCGGATCTCCGATCGGTGTTCGGCACGGAGGCGGGCTCATGGAACGGCGCGGTGCGTTCTCTGTATACAGGGTCGTTGTGAATAAGCAACCGGCTTGCTATACTTGAGATGCGGTCCCTTTCTTGCTCGTGGAGCGGGGCCGCTTTTTCGTACCCGTAAGAGGCTTCCTCATGCAGCAGCGTCCCGTCATCGGCATCCCCACGCAGAACCTGAAGTCCATCGACCGGATCCCCGAAGACCTTCCGGACTCGTGGATCATGAACCAGCGCTACTTCCTGGCGTGCGTCTCGGTGGGCGCGATCCCCTGGATGGTGCCGCTGCTGGACGAGGACCCCGACACGCTCCGGGGGATCTACGACCGGCTGGACGGGCTGTTCATCGCCGGCGGCGTGGACGTGGATCCGTCGTCGTACGGCGAGGAGCGCCACGAGCTGTGCGGCCGCGTGGACCTGCCGCGCGACCACGTGGAGCTGGCGATGGTGCGCTGGGCCATCGAGGACGGGAAGCCGGTGTTCGGCGTGTGCCGCGGGATGCAGGTGATCAACGTGGCGGCGGGCGGTACGCTGGTGCAGGACTGCTCGCTCTGGACCGACGCCATCAAGCACGACTACTTCCCCGGCGCGGGGTGGGACCGCGACCACCTGGCGCACGACATCCGCGTGGCGGAGACGTCGCGCCTGGCGTCGGCGTTCGGCGAGGCCGGGGGGATGGTGAACTCGATGCACCACCAGGGGATTCTTCGCATGGGCGACGGGCTGGTGGCCACCGCGTGGGCGTCGGACGGGCTGGTGGAGGCGGTGGAGGCGGCGCGCGAGGACCAGTGGATGGTGGGCGTGCAGTGGCACCCGGAGATGCTGATCGACACGCACCCCGGGACCAGGCGCCTCTTCGAGGACTTCATCGAGGCCGCCAACCAGTACCACAACGCCTCCGCCCTGGTCTGACCGGCGGCGGCGGGACGGATGGGATGCGAAGCATGAGTCATCCCGAATTTTGGCGAAGCGCCAGAAAGGGTGACATGGTACAGAGCCAGAGGTAGCTCAAGGCCGTACGGACACGATGGTAGCTCAAGGCCGTACGGACACGATAAAGCGGAGTCGGGGAAACCCGGCTCCGCTTTCCTGTTCTGGGGCAGAAGCGTTGGAGAAGGATGTCTCGGAGGGGCTTTAGGAGGGGATCGAGGAGACTGAGGAGGAAGGCGTAGACGAGGGCGACGATGAGGAGGAGCTTGAGTCGGTTGTCCCAGGACCAGAGGCGGGGGCTCTGCATGGCGAGCTCGGTCTTCCCGAATCGCCAGGTCATCTCGATCTGCCATCTCTTGGCGTAGGCGAAGACGATCCTCCACATGGCTGCGGGCGTGTCGGCGAGCTCGTTGGTCAGCAGATACCAAGGCTCGTGGCCCTTGCCCCTGCGCGAGACGACGAGCCAGAGAGGTCCGGGATACGCGTGGTGCCGGACGGGGATGGCAAGCACGCCCCGCCGGCTCCGCTGGCCGCCGCGGTCATTGACCATACGGGTCTGCCGCGTCTTCTTGCCACGCGCCAGCATCCACGCGGGAGCCGCGTTCCCGAGGAGGTCCTGGAGGTGGTTGCCCTTCTTCCACCGCATGACGAAGCGCGCGTCGGTGCGGGCGAGTGCCTCCAGCCAGGGAGCGCCGGCGAAGCCTCGATCGAAGATGTGGAGCACCGCCTGTCCCCATGCGGCGGCGCACTTCTCCAGGAGCGAAACCTCGACGTCGCGCATCTCCTCGGCCCGCTCTCCCCGGTTCGTCCACCAGCGCATCGCCGCCAGGACCGGTGGGCTGCCGGCGCCGATCAGGAGCAGCCCCAGCCAGTTCATCCCGGGAACGATGACGGGCGGTCCGCCGGGCGGGTTGTAGTAGCCTTTGCGGATCCGCTTCAGGCGCTTCGCCTTGGACGAGACGACCGAGCCGAGCCCTTCCAGTGCGATCGATTCCGGCTTCTCCCACACGCTCTCGTCCCAGATCGCCAGCGGATCACGCTGCCGGCAGATCCAGTCGAAGAGCTGGCGCTGCGCATGCTCCCACAGGTAGTCAACGAGCAGATCCGCGCTCCAGCGCTTGGAGCGCAGCAGGTTGCTCAGCCGTTTCGTCCCCGCGGCAGCTTTTTCGGGAGAGATGAGGAAGGCGCCGAGCTCCGAGAGCAGCAGCCCGGAATTGCGGTTTTGCAACAGCACTTCCACCGTTGCGCCCAGCGTCCGGACGAGCCTACTATCCAGCTGCTCGTCGAGCCGGGCCAGCAAGGGGGCGAGGAACCCCTTCAGCCGCTCACGGAACGTGTGGGCGAGTGCAGGAGTTGACGGCGCGCTCGTCTGCATAGAGTAGCCCTCCGATGGACGTGACCCATCGGAGGGCTACTTTGTTCACTTTCCGGGCCAGCCCGAAAATTCGGGATGACTCATGT
>NZ_DASQZC010000555.1:0-16505 GCF_035638895.1 Nostoc sp.
GATAACACTTTTATTAACAGGATTTCAGAAAATATGAATTACTGCCCTTGCTGCTCAAGTCTACTTTTAGAACATGTACGCGCTAGAGAAAGTTACTGGTTTTGTCGCCACTGCTGGCAAGAAATGCCTGTTTATAATCTGAACCAATCCAGTTCATTCACCGAGGCTGTCACAGCAAAAATATCTAGAAAGCCTCAAGAAGAAAAACGTAAAAATACTACTGTTTATGCTAGCCAATGGCAATCTATCACGGAATGGATAGGGGTAGAAGAATTGTCTGCCTAATCCTAAGTGACTGAAATTGGTTTAGTATAATTTTTTCTTGATTCCACCAATCAATCGTTATAAAATGGCAGGCTGTGGCTCTCCCATAAGGTATTACCTGACACAACAATTTATCGGGGGGTTGGGGGAATCAAAAGCCAGTGGAGCAACTCTAGAAGACTTGTGTATGCCACCGTAGCTTGCTTAAAAGAGAGTTATAAAAGTCAGGAACCGCAAGGGCGCAGTTGCTCCCCAGCCTACGCAGTTTAAGATTTTTGGCGCTAAACCAAGCCTATTACTTTACAAATAACCTCTAATAATCTCTTGTTTATAACCCTCAACTTAATTCGAGGGTTTTTTATGAGAAATGAATTTCTAATTTTAATTTTATTGAGATGCTACTAATAAGGTTCAGCTTCTAAATTCAGCCTCAATCGTCTTCCCAAGATTCGTGGTTCAGGAGATCGATAATTCTATCTCTGAGTAAAAATTCGTTTTTTTCTAACTCAAGTTCAAAATTAACCCAGTCACAAGGAGGAATATATTTACAGAGGGTATAAATTGACTGCTGACGGTTAACAAGTCTCTTTTTAACAAGTTGCAGTGCTTCTTCCTTGATAAGCTCGATGTCGTATTTAACCGTAGTATTCATAGCTCGTTCCTTTGTTTTCAATCAAGGAATTAAAAATAACAACAATATAGGATTACTATTTGATTTTGGAAAAAATTAGGTACTGTAGGGTGCATTAAGATGGAATCCGTAATGCACCATTCGTAAGGATTTGATGTCGTACTTTTGCAGCTACATATCCTACCTATCATTTTAAAAATCGAATAGTAGTCGTATAGTTGCTTTGACTCTACCTTAAACTTATCAAATAAAACTGGCGAGAGTTGTGAAGAATCAAGACATTAACCTTTACTGTAAGTAAGATATATCATTAAGATGCTTTTTAAGTTACTAAGTATACCTCCTCTCTAGAGAGATTCTTGCAGAATAAGAAGGTTGGCATAACAAGCTGTAAACACCAAGAGAGGGTGTAGATGCTCTCTAGGCGACTCGCTAAAAGGTAGGCTAGGGTAAATAACATTCTCCAAAAAACTTATACTATGCTTTTGAATCTTGATAAAGTTCGGCAATATTTTCCCGCCCTCGCTGGTGAATGGACTTTTTTTGATAATGCTGGCGGGTCACAAACCCTGAAAAAAGTAGTAGATAGAATTAGCGAATTCCTCCTGAGTTCTGATGTGCAGTTGGGAGCTTCTTATGCAGTTTCTCAACTTGCAGGAGAAAGATTGGCTTTAGCAACTACGGGAATGGCTACTTTCATTAACGCCAATTCTTATAAAGAAGTGGTTATGGGCCCATCTACCACAATGATGTTGAAAGTCCTTTCAATTTGTCTTGGTCAAACCTTTACACCTGGTGATGAAATTATTGTTACTAATTGTGACCATGAGGCCAATATTGGTGCTTGGGTGGCTCTGGAAAAACAAGGAATGAAGGTTAAAGTGTGGCAAATTCGCCCAGATAGCTTGGAACTTCATTTAGCAGATTTAGAACCATTGATGAGTCAGCGTACAAAACTAGTAGCTTTGACTCATGCTTCTAATGTTCTGGGAACCATCAATCCTATCAAAGAAATTGCTGCATTTGTACACGACCGCAATGCGATGATTTGTGTGGATGGTGTAGCTTATGCACCCCACAGGTTAGTTGATGTCCAAGATTTGGATGTTGATTTCTATACTTTGAGCTTTTATAAAGTCTATGGGCCACATCATGCTTTACTTTATGGCAAAGAAGAACATTTATTAAGATTACCTGGTCTTAATCATTATTTTATTGAGCAGACAGATATACCTTATAAATTTCAGTTAGGGAATGTCAATTTTGAATTAAGTTATGGAATGTTGGGTTTATGCGATTATCTAAGTGAATTAGCACAACTGCACTACGGCGATCAAACTGCATCTGATTTGAGAAATCAAATGGTGCAGGCGTTTGATTTAATTAGTATACATGAAGAACATATTAGCGATCGCCTCTTAAATTACCTCAACAGCAAGTCTAATGTGCGAGTGATTGGTCAATCAAAAGCTGACCGTCGATTCCGTGTGCCAACTATATCTTTTGTAGTAGATGGAATGAATAGCTCAACCATTCCGGCAAAAATTGACCAACACTATATTGCGATTCGCTACGGAGACTTTTATGCTAAACGGCTGATTGAATACCTGGGTTTAGCGTCGCAAGGTGGAATAGTCCGGGTGAGTATGGTACATTACAACACCCTTGAGGAAGTTAACAGTTTAATTGAGGCTTTTGAGCAGGTATTTTAACCGTTATTGAACAGCAGAACTTGCACCTCTTCTTGTGGGTAAATTAATATTTTACCCATCGGGAGAACAGCTAAAGCATTGGTTTGAGCTAAATTAATTAAATTGCCGGAACTTTGACTACCATCAGCTTGATGAAATTCGTAAACTCCATCAATTAAGTGCAATTTACCCCAAAGGTAAGTTTCGCGTTTGCCATTTGATCGCAACTCATGATGCGATCGCACTTTCAAAAACACTGGTTCCCAACCTTCACTAATTCCCGAAAGTTTCTTAATTGCTGGTAGCACAAACCGCCAAAATGTCACTAACACAGCAGCAGGGTTTCCTGGTAAACCAAAGTAGAGTGGGGAGTTGGTAGAGACGCGATTAATCGCGTCTGTGCTGGAGAATGTGGCGACGGTGAGGGGTTTACCTGGCCTCATTTCCACAGATCGAACGTGAATTTTTGCTTTTAGTGACTCTAGAATTTTATCAACATAGTCATAATCTCCTACTGAGACACCACCAGAAGAGAGAACTATATCAGCGATCGCAACAGCATGGGCAATAACTTTCTCCAAAGCAATTGGATCATCTTTAACTATGCCTAAAAGTATTGGTTCTGCGCCACTTTGTTTCACCAAAGCTGCTAGCGCATACTGATTAGAATCCACAATTTGCCCTGGTTGCAACGGTTGATCAACTGTCATCAACTCATCACCAGTGGAAAAAATTGCCACACGCGGACGGCGGTAAACACTTAATTGCAAACATTGTGCTGCCGCTAATACGGCAATTTCTGGAGCATTTAACTTAATTCCTGCTGGTAGTAATTGTGTTCCAGCTTGATAAAAAGATGCTTTGTGTCTGACAAATTCTTGCGGTTTTGGGGCATCCAGAATAAATACACGGTTTTCCTCGCGGCGTGTCTTTTCTTGCATAACTACAGTATCCGCACCTGCTGGGATCACCGCACCTGTGAAAATCCGCGCGGCTTGTCCTGGTTGAATTGTAGACTTGGGTTGATACCCAGCCGGAATATCTTCAACAATTTCTAAAACGGCTGGGTTTTCGCTGCTATGCTGTACATCTTTGTAGCGAACTGCGTAGCCATCCATTGCCGAATTATCCCAATGGGGAAAATCTAGCGGACTGGTGACAGGTACTGCCAAAATCCGACTATTTGCTACTAATAAATTGATAACTTCTGTATCACGCTGATGATCCAATGGTTGTACTAAATTTAAAATAATTGCTTGTGCATCGCTGACTGATACCATAGCGATCGCCTCCGAGTTTTTTTATGCCTTTGACCAATTTTAGATTTTAAATTTTAGATTGAATTTCTGCTTGAGGTTAAATCCCAAACTACACACTGCGAATAAACCGATAATTATATTTCCTTCGGGGACTTTGGATAGTGGTAGCCTGCGGCAAGCCGCTCCGCGTCTACGTTTATTTGGATATATTTATTTTTTGGTAGTCCCTAAAAATTGATAATTGTTCACTGTTCACTCATTTAACGCCACCCTAAAAAGCGCAATCCAGGGACAATTAGGTAGTAACTCACTCCTAACCAGAAGCTAATAAAGACGCCAACAGAACCAAAAAAAATCAGAGGTAACTGTAACTCTGACCAGCCTGGTTGACTAGAGAATTGGAAAATCGGAGGTGCTAACCTCAAAAGAATCAAAACTGCATAGGCGATCGCGCTACCAAAGGCAGCGAACACAGCGTACACTATATGATGGCTGCGAAGTCCTAAACTTAGGGTAAGTAGGCAAACTCCCACTAAAATTACTGCTACTAAGCCCTCACCGCTATCTTTGGGTGTGATTAATTGCAAAATCAACCAGCCGAAGCCATAGCTAATCATGCCCATCAGCGACGCTACTAAAAAGCGTCGCTGTTGACCAAAACACCCGGATACTGTTAGTCCCCAAGCGGTTCCCCAGCCTGCGGCGACGAATACCAAGATATCTGCCCCGAAGACGGGTTGAGTATTTGGCACTAATTGGTTTTGCTGATTCCAAATAAATTCCACAACCTGACGACCCAAGCTTGTGTGATATGCCAAAATAAAACCTGCGATCGCACCAAAACAAGCGCCAACATAAGCCAGAATCATCGCCCAAATCGTCGCCAAACAAGCTTGGAAAATTTTGATGATTGTCTGAGTGATAAAAATAACGGTTTTAGTTACACCTTGGCTAAAGTTAGCTAAAACTTGTTCAATAGCTTGTATTAGCTGTGTAAATTTTTGGGAAACTTGCGTTGAGACTTGTTTAATGTTGTCTCGCAGTTGGGCAAATAATCCTGGCGGCGGTAATGGTTGAGAAATCTTCGCCAGACGTTTTTGAATTATAGCTGCATTTGCTGGACGCGATCGCACATCTTCCTGCACCATCTCATCCAGCAAATCTGCCAATTGGGGGTTGACATTTACCGTAGTTCGCCACAGTAATTTTCCTGTTTGCTGATCTTCCAACTCTAGCGGGTACTTGCCTGTTAGTAGTTCAATCATCGTTCGACCAAGGGCATAAAAATCGGCACTTGGCCCGACAATTCCTCCACTCACTTGTTCTGGTGGACTGTATCCAGAAGAAAATAATCGGGTGGAACTAGACTGAGAACGCAGCTTAGAGGCGCTAAATTGTTTTGCCCCGCCAAAATCAATTAATACCAAGCGATCGCCCCCTGTTTGCCCTTGCGACGGGGTTAAAGATGGCGAAGAAGTTCCCAGCATTAAATTAGAAGGTTTGATATCCCGGTGAAGAATCTGACGTTTGTGTAATTCTTGTAAAATCTCTACAGCTTGGGAAAACCAGTTTAAAACCAAATCTTCTGGACACCCTTGGGGAAACTTTTTTAATGTCTCCTCTAAAGTCCGCCCATTGATTTTTTCCATTACCAAACAAGGCAATTGGTGCGGTTTGGGGTTAAACAGTTGTACCTGAAAATACCCCTCAGCATCGACTCTAGGGACACCCGGATGCTGCAAACTGGATAAAACCGCCGCTTCTTGGGTAAATAACTCCAGTGCCTTTGGTGAATCTTCTACCAACACCTTCAGCACTTTCTCTGTTTGAGTTTTTTCATCCCAAACCGTGTAAATTTGAGCAAATCCTCCCGACCCCAAAGGCTGAAGTGGAACATAGCGGTCTAACAGTTCTAGCGGTGCGCCACAACTGTTGCAAAATTTGTTTCCCCAAGGCTGAGGATAAGGACGTTGACAATCAGGATTTATACAGTGAACCGCCCTCTGAGTGATGTGAGACACAACCGCTACAATACAAAGGCTGACTTGATTTTAGCGTTTCTTTAGGTTTCCTGATTTTAAAATAGCCAAAAGGAAAACCCTCATAGATTTTATGAGGGCATTCGTTTATATCTGAGATATCTGAATACGCTGCTTGGGTTAAGACTTGATCCTCCCTAACCCTCCTTAAAAAGGAGGGGATTAAGCCCCCCTTTTTAAGGGGGGTTGGGGGGATCTTCCGAGACGAAATATCACTAACCCAAGTCTATTCATTTATATCTATGTCAGCCCTTAGTTACGAAAGCTTCTCTTACTTTGTCTGTGTTTGGCAACTTCTTTGCGCTTGCGTTTTTCTAGGGGCGTTTCAAAATGGCGATGCTTTCTCATGTCTGGAAAAATTCCAGCTTTGGAAACTTCTCGCTTAAATCGCCGTAAGGCTGATTCAATGTGTTCATTGTCACCTACAATTACTTGGGTCATTATCTCTCCTAACTAAGTTGACTTCATCAATGGCTATGGAAGCACTAACATTACAAAAAAAAGACAGACTCCTTGTCTGACCTTAAGACTCTAGGTAAGTTTTTGTTTCCAACGTTAGTAGCGGTTGCGTCCACCGCCGCCACCACCGCCGTATCCTCCCCGGTTTCCACCACCGAAGGAACCTCTGTCACCCCTATCTTCTTTGGGTTTAGCCTTGTTCACTTTCAGGTCACGACCCATCCACTCAGCACCATCTAGAGCTTCAATGGCAGCTGTTTCTTCAGCTTCGGTTCCCATTTCCACAAAAGCAAAGCCGCGTGGACGACCTGTTTCACGGTCAGTAGGTACCTGAACCCGTTTTACAGTACCATATTCAGCAAAAATACCACTTAAATCTTCTTGTGTAACGTCATAAGAGAGGTTACCTACATAAATTGACATCGATTCTCTCCAAAATCATCACTGTGTAGAGATTTTAATTTCTCTGAGTAGTCTGTAAATACTAAAAGGAAAAAGCCTTTCAATACTAAAATCAAAGACATCACCAAATTAACTCTCCTAATCTAGGATGACATACGAGCCAACTCTCTGCATCCAGTAGATCGTTAACAGATAATTAACTAGTGATGCGATCGCACCAACGCGATCGCCTGCCCCCACCTACCATAAGTACAGCCCACCGCAAAAAAGGGTTGGAAATGGAAGAAGATAAATCCTGTAGGGTGATCAAGGAAATCAGACATGCAGGGGCGCATCTTTGAATATCCGAATTGAACGTTTGACTGTATTAACCAAAAGTATTACTCCCAAATTTTAATATGAAAGGCAAAGTCAGGCAACAAATAAAGGGTATAGCAATCCTAATTTGAGTTATAAAAATTATCTAACCCCTTTCTGGTGCGTCGTCTTCCGCCAACGCGTAGCGTCGAAAGATAGCTGATTTCTGGATTGTCAATTCTTATTCAATACATGTTCGCTATGTCAAGTTGCTTATCATCACCTTTCCAAGCTGTTTCCAATTCGGCTTTGACAAGTTGAGCAGCCTTATCTTTGCCCAATGCTTGCAAACTTGCCTGCAAGCCAAATAGAGAACGCCCATTATGGGGATACTTTTCTAGATCGGCACGAAAGACTTTTTCAGCCTGTGCATAGTCGCCTTTAGCCAAAAGCACACTGCCTAAAGATTCCCGTGTGGGAAAGTACCAGTCTGGTGGTTCCACGTAATCAAGGGTATCTTCTAGTGCCACTGCTTTTTCTAGCAATAAAATGGCAGATTCATAATCATGCTTTTCTCTAGCAATTTTGGCCTCTAGAACTTTTGAGGCAATGTCTAAAATGCGACTGGCAGGACTGAAGCCAATGGTTGCTTCGGTAGAAATTCCCTGTTTGGCGGCAAGTAATGCCCGACTTTCAATTGCTGCATCTTCAAGTTTGCCTGTGGCTGCGCTTGCCATACCGCGAGCAAAATGCCAAAGTGCTGTAGTAGTAGGCAATTTAGCATCGGGGGCGGGAGTTTTTAAGATGGCATCCCAATCACTAAAGCGTGTCTGAATCAGCATTTTGCTGCCCAGAAATCCCTCAAGCATTGGTGCATAGGGGTCAATTGCAGTAGCATTTGCGACTAACGTCTCTGCGGCTTGGAGAGCATCTTTATATTTTCCTGCCATGCTACTGGCCACCATGAGAAAATGTATGTTGTGGTTGTAGTACATCATGGCGTAAGTGCCCTGGACTTGATATTTTTTGATGTAAGTATCATCTTGAGCGATCGCCTGCTTGTTTGCCTGCATTGCCCCTTCATAATCTCCTACACGAAAATAAATATGACTTGGCATGTGTACCAAGTGTCCGGCTGTTGGGGCTAAGGTTCCTAGTATTTTGGCACTCACAAGGGCCCGTTCTGGGGAAGGTGAAGCTTCCATTGCATGAATATAGTAATGATTAGCTCCGGTATGATTCGGGTTACGTTTGAGAACAGATTCTAAAATAGCCACAATTTCTTCTGTATCTGGCTGTGGCTTGCCATCTTTAGTCCAGTGCTGCCAAGGATGCAAATCCATCAAGCTTTCAGCGTAAAGCGTCGCGGCATCCAAATCATCGGGATAACGCTTGACTAAGGTTCCCATTGCTTTTGCGTAGTCTATCGCTAGTTGAAACAAATCTGCATCAGGCTTTTGGGAGTAACGTTTTGCTAAGGCAGTAATGTAATCTCGTTCTTCGGCAGATGCTTGGGTGGAAAGTGCTAAAGCTTGCTGTACCGCTTGGTAAGCCGCTAATTCTCGGTTGGGGTCGATTGCTAAGTTAATATTAGGGCCTAGAGCTAGAGCAATACCCCAATATGCGATCGCCAAATGTGGATCGAGTTTAGCAGCGTATTGAAAAGAACGCACTGCCTCATCATGATTGAAAGCGTAAATCAAATTTAATCCCTGATCGAACAACTCTTGCGCTTGGGGATTAGAAGTGGAAACTGGATGGTGGATTGTCCCAACTCCAGATATTAAACTATAGGGCTGTCTTGCTTGAGCGTAGACGTAAAGCGGCTTGTCGTCAGCGATCGCTACACTAGGAGCGACTAAAGTTAGTATAAGCACCCATATTATAAATAAGTACTTCATTATTCTTATTCTTCAAGCTGTTTTTTATTAATATTTAAATACCACAGGTTTTCTAAGGAAGCAATCGATTATCATCCAGCTTCATATTTTTTAGGTAATCTACCTGAAGTTATAAATTATTTTGTCTTAAGACTGAACAATATAATGATACCTTTCTCTCTTTTGGAGATTAGTTGAATTCTCAAGATGAATTTAACCTTTAAATAGTTATGTACAATGGATACTCATATTCTTCATAAAAACATCGTCAGATAGAAGAATTAAAACTTGTCTAAAAGTAATCTATAGACATTGCATCGCTTTTCAAGCAAGCAATAAACAACTAATCAACAATTAACATACTTAGGAAGAAAGAATATGAGTATTGAAGATAGAGCAAAAGCTTTTGCTAAAAATGTCGAAGGTAAAGTCCAAGAGGCGGTTGGTGAAGTAACCGGCGATCCTGAAGATAAGGCTGAAGGTAAAGCTAAACAAGCTGAAGCTCAAGTCCGCCACACTGCTGAGAATATCAAAGATGAAGTTAAAAAGACTTTAGACTAAACTGAACTTTATTTAGGAAGAAGGTGTAAGTAAAATAATTATTTACTGAGCCTTCTCCCTTTTTCAAATCTATGTATTACCTTATGTTTCAGCCTTTTGCCAATACCTTCCGACATTGTTCCAAAAATTGATCAGTAAAAATATTTATTTTTGTCTGCTTCCTCCCATATAGGACTAATGTTTGATTTCTGAAAAAGCTCGATACAGATCAGCCTAATTTTTTATTCCCTACTCCCTACTCCCCATGTAGATAATTTCAAAAATAAAATACGATTCCTATATCTTAGTTTTCTATCTTAGTGTTCACAAATTTTGCCTGTGAACACTATTTTTGATTGCAAAACACCTATTTGTTATACTAAGGGCACATAAATGTGCATTAGGATTAACTTCAAAAAAGAATATTAAACATACACAGATGGCGCTAAATTTACTTTAAAAAGGGAGAATTTTAGCCTAGATTGGGTTTTCTGATGAATTCCTCCTTTTAGTTTTCGTCTGCTACAGGTAGACGGATAGTGAATGTACTACCCTTGCCTGGTTCAGATGTCACGTCGATTGTGCCTTGATGTACTTCAATAATGCAGCGAGATAGATATAGTCCCAAACCACTACCAGAACGCTGGTGTTTCCCTTGGCGAAATCGCTCGAATAATATTGCTTGGTCTTGTTTAGAAATTCCTGGCCCTGTATCTTGGATATCAATAGTCACAGCTACCAAAGTAGGATAGCAGCGAATATCTACAGAACCTTTGTCTGTAAATTTGATGGCATTGCCAATAATATTTGTCAAAACTCGCCGCAGTTCAACGCGATCGCCCATGACAGTACTTGGGGTTTCACTTAGATTAGTATTTACACTTAATCCTTTTTCTTCAGCTAAAGGAGTTAATTCTTGCGAAACTTCACCAACTAATTCCTGAATATCGCAGGGAGAAATTTTTAAGGTTTTACAGCCCGCTTCATGACGATAAACTTCTAGCAAGGTATTTACCATTTCCAGCAGGTCTTGATTACTGCCAATCATGGTATCAATTATTTCTTGCAATTGTGGCGAAACATCGCAAAACCTGCCTTCCAACAATAATTTTAATACGCGGTTGGAGGCTACTAGTGGTATGCGTAAATCGTGAGTAAAACGGGAGACAAAATCTGCCCGGAGGTTAGCCATCTGATCTCGTTCGTCGATACTATGCTTGAGGCGCAGGAGCGATCGCACTCGTGCATGTAATTCATCAGGATCGAATGGTTTACGAATAAAGTCATCTGCACCAGCATCAAGTCCTTCCACAACGCTAGACGCATAGTGAGCCGTGAGCAGCAAAATGGGGATAAATGGCAACGCCGGATTCTGCCGGATGCGTCGAGTAAATTCATAGCCATCTATCTCCGGCATCATTACATCTAACAGAATTAAGTCTGGTGGCGACTCCTCAACCATAGCCAGAGCAATTTTGCTGTCTTCGACTAAGCTAATTTCATAGCCCTCATCTTCTAGGACTGCTTCTAAGAGCAGTAAATTGTCAAAAATATCATCGACAACGAGAATTTTATCTTTTTTGATAGTTTTAGTTAGAGACATGGCTAAATAAAAAAAGAAGTGCTTGGCTATCCCTAGCAAATCTAGTAATAGCTTACTTCACCAGCACTAAGATTATTAAGGATTCATATTTTCGTTTAAAGTTTCCTATATTAAAATCTATTTTTTAAGTGATTGCACTGAGGATTTGTTTTATAAATGTATTAACATACTATTGTCTTAACAAATATCTTAGCCGTCTGGTTATCCAAGGAATATCTGTGTTTAGGTCTTAGGGTGAGGTAGTTTAGTCCCTTTTATTTACATCATCGTAGCCACTCCAAGGGTAACTATTTAATGGTCGCCCACTCTTGCTTTCTACCGGATTTTCAATGAAAAATTGTTTACCATGAAATATCTATCCTGAGATTAATGTATAAAAATGTTTTTTAACTAACTTATTATTGTCATATCGAAACTCTTGCTTTAGAAAAACTTCCGAGATAAGGTTATTTATGCCTAATGGTAGATGAAGTTAAGGGAGCAATACCAACTGCATTGCTTTTTGTATAAGATACCGGATAGAAGAACGAGATTATTTTAATCTGTACTTTAGATAGATAACAGTAAAGTTAAGCAACTATGAATGAAATCAATATCCTCGTGATTGAAGATCACAACCTTACGAGAATCGGCTTACGGGCTGCCTTACAAACCCAGCCAGAGTTTAAGATTGTTGGTGAAGCAGCCAATGCAGCCGAAGGCATTAAGCTTCTGAAAAGTCTTAAGCCAGATGTTGCTACTATTGACATCGGTTTGCCTGACATGGATGGTATTGAGCTAACACGCACATTTAGGCAATATCAAGCAGAGAACGAAGATTATACTACAAAACTGCTAATTTTAACCATGCAGAACAGCGAACAGGCAGTTTTAGCAGCATTTGCAGCAGGTGCAGATTCTTATTGCATGAAGGATATCGAAACTGAAAGACTAGTTGAGGCTGTGCGAACGACTCATGCAGGTAGCTCATGGATTGATCCAGCGATCGCAGACCTTATACTACAACAAATACGTCAAGATTTCCCCGATGGCAGCAGAGGCGCATCTGGAAAAAGAGTCTTGATTGAAGGTATTGACCCAGATGTTGAGAAAAGTATAGTCAGCTATCCTTTAACTCATAGGGAGATGGATGTTTTAGAATTGATTGTCGGCGGGTGTGACAATGCAGAAATTGCTAAAAGGCTCTATTTGACAGTCGGTACTGTAAAAACTCATGTTCGAGGTATTCTCAATAAACTCTGTGTTGCTGACCGGACACAGGCTGCCGTCCGTGCTTTGCGGGCTGGATTAGTACCGTGAGCAACTAAAAATCTTTCTTCCCCAGTCCCCAGTCGCCATTTTCAAGTCAATTGTCTTTGAGTCAAAGCGGTTAACTGGGACAAATATTTATGGTTAACTGGGACAAATACTTATGAAGAAATTGTTACAGAGTTTAGTACAATGACATCATCCCAAATAAGTATTTTTTCTCATATACATGATAGCGGATCAATTTCCCTGGCTTACCGCAATTGTCTTGCTGCCACTCATTGCTTCCCTGCTTATCCCTGTGCTGCCTGATAAAGATGGTAAGCGCGTTAGATGGTATGCACTAGGTATAGGTATTGCAGACTTTGCCTTGATGTGTTATGCCTTTTGGAAACATTACGATGCCAGCAGTGCTAGTTTTCAAATGGTGGAAAGTTATGCCTGGATGCCTGAGTTGGGTCTTAACTGGGCAGTATCGGTTGATGGACTATCAGTACCACTTGTGCTGCTAGCAGGATTTGTCACCACACTCTCGATGTTTTCGGCTTGGCAAGTTGATCACCGCCCTCGCCTCTTCTATTTTTTGATGCTGGTGCTGTATTCTGCACAAGTAGGGGTGTTCGTTGCCAAAGACTTGCTGCTATTTTTCATTATGTGGGAAGTAGAGCTAATCCCCGTCTACCTACTAGTCTGCATTTGGGGTGGGCAAAGGCGTCGTTATGCAGCTACGAAATTCTTGTTGTATACCGCAGCAGCTTCTATCTTTATTTTAGTGGCAGCCCTGGCAATGGGGTTATACGGCGGCGGCGATATGACATTTGATATAACCGCCCTCGCCAAGAAGGAATATCCCCTTGGACTACAGCTGCTACTTTATGCAGGGTTGCTAATTGCATTTGGTGTCAAGCTTGCTGTTTTCCCGATGCATACCTGGTTGCCTGATGCCCACGGCGAAGCATCTTCTCCTGTATCGATGATATTGGCTGGTGTGTTACTGAAGATGGGCGGATACGGACTGATTCGCCTGAATCTTGAGTTACTTCCCGATGCACACATTTACTTTGCGCCGATTCTAGCTATTCTCGGTGTTGTCAACATTATCTATGGTGCATTGAACTCCTTTGCTCAGACAAATATGAAGCGGCGTTTAGCTTATTCGTCGATTTCTCACATGGGGTTTGTGCTGCTTGGGATTGCCTCCTTCACTGATTTGGGAATCAACGGTGCGATGTTGCAGATGATTTCGCATGGTTTGATTGCATCGGTGCTGTTCTTCTTAGCAGGTGTTACTTACGATCGCACCCACACAATGGTAATGAAAGATATGGGCGGTATTGGTCAAGCCATGCCCAAAGTCTTTGCCCTGTTTACAATCGCAGCAATGGCATCCCTAGCACTTCCCGGTATGAGTGGCTTTGCTGGCGAACTCTCGGTATTCGTTGGTATGACAAGCAGTGATGTTTACAGTTCCACTTTCTGCACCGTCACAGTTTTTCTTGCCGCAGTTGGAGTCATCCTCACACCTATCTATCTACTTTCCATGCTGCGAGAAGTATTTTATGGTAACGATGCAGCACTCCTATGCGACATTAATAATGCCGGCTTAGAAAACCAAGAAGATGACGGAACAGTTTGTTTTGGTACAGACTGCTTCGTGCCAGAAGATGCAGTCTACGACGATGCTAGACCGCGTGAGGTGTTTATCGCTGCCTGTTTTCTGTTGATGATTATTGGTATTGGTTTCTATCCCAAGATGGCGATGCAAATGTACGATGTGAAGACTGTTGCAGTCAATGCTAATCTTCGCCAGTCTTATGCCATAGTCTCGCAAACAAATCCCCAGATTTATGCTAAGAGTATCTTGGTTCCACAAATTTCCGAGGTTGAGGTAGCGCCCGTTTTGGGAACTTTGAAGTAGCTTTTTGACTAATGTTTTTGTCGAAAAGAGCGATCGCTAGGTATCTTTTTGAGGAAGAACAGAGTGTTGATAAGCTGTTGCGCCTTTAATTTGCACTAATATTTTTTCAATATGATTGTAGGGTGGGCATCTTGCCCGCCCTGATAATGCAAGTTGTATACGTAACAGCTTAGCCGATCACTGTAGATAGGCTATCAATCCCAAATCATTCTCAGGATGCCCAAGATGTTTTTTCTGGAAAAGCTCCTTTTTTCCAATTTTGCCAAACCTTTACTGCTGCTCTTTGAAAAAATGCCTGCGAGTTCTGCTCTGGGGTTTCTTGAAGTTCCTTAATTTCTCCACTCAATTTATCTATCCATAAAGAGCCGAGACGATCTTCATGTGGGCCAAAGCGGTAAGTAACGCCTGTCTCATCCTCCTTTTCTTTTACAATCAATACGTAAAAAGCCATAACAGATTAATGTGGTCTTTAATAGTTAGATACTTTAGTTTTAACTCATTTGAGTTATGCTCATGTTATTGGGGGACTCCACAAACGACCAGACCGTTCGGTAGCGTCATGAGATGTACGGTAGTCAGTATGGAAAATACCTTCAAACCTCGACTCAAAGTATTCATGTTCCAGTAGTCTCAAATCTTCAGGGTTAAAATTACCTCTCTGTAACCTAATCCAGGCATCTGCTATATCTGGATCAGGACTAAAGCAGTTAAATCCGAGATCGTAATTCAACTGGTGTTCATCATAAAATAAATGTTTTTTAATCCGTCGAATGCGAAACTCTGCCCATCCAGTGTTACGTGCAATCCCTGCTACATCGTCAGCATCACGAATAGCATCATACGCCTCAGGAGCATACTCAAGAAAGCGCTTTAAATATTTCATTTATTAAATTAGTTAATATAAATAGTCAATATATAATTCGATACTAACATTATTTTTCAATCATTAGGTATAAAAATATATTAATAAAATGTAAACACATAGATGGCTATGCAAACTACCACAACAGATAATTAGCATCACTAGTAAACAAATCAACCCTTTACATGGGATGCTGGTTGATGATTAGTGAGTTTTGCCAATGTCTGTTGTTTCTGCCATCACTGTTACCGTTCCTGCCACAACTGCGAATTTGGGGCCTGGTTTTGATTGCATCGGTGCAGCATTAAAGCTGTACAACGAGTTCAAGTTCACTCGCCAAGAAGGTGGGCTAAGTATTTATGTCACTGGTACTGAAGCTGAACGAGTCCAAACTGATGAAAGCAATCTCCTTTACCAAGCCTTTGTCAAGTTCTATCAATATATAAAGCAGACACCGCCAACTGTGAAAATAGAGATTAAGTTAGGTGTCCCGTTGGCGAGGGGTTTGGGTAGTTCGGCGACAGCTATTGTTGGTGGGTTGGTTGCTGCTAATCAGCTTGAAGGTACGCCTATGAGCCAGTCGCAGGTAATGGAGTTAGCGATCGCAATGGAAAGACATCCTGATAATGTAGTTCCAGCTTTGTTGGGAGGATGTCGTCTGGCTGCTACCAGTGGCGCAGCTTGGGAAATTTGTGATGTTCCCTGGCATCAAGATGTTGTACCAGTTATAGCTATTCCTAATTTTGAACTTTCCACTTCAAAAGCGCGGGGCGTTCTTCCAAGTGAGGTGAGTCGCGCCGATGCGATTTTCAATACAGCACATTTGGGGTTATTGTTGCGCGGTTTAGAAACTGGTAACGGACAATGGTTAAAGACAGCTTTGCAAGATAAGTTGCATCAGCCCTATCGTAAAGCTTTGATTCCTGGTTATGATGCTCTCAACATCGCAGCCGTTAGTGCTGGTGCTTATGGTATGGTGATTAGTGGTGCGGGGCCGACACTGTTAGCTTTGGCGGATAAACTAAACTCGAAAGCTGTGGAGGCGGCTATGTTAGCTGCTTGGCAAGAAGAAGGAATTACAGCCGAGGTGCGATCGCTTTCTCTCGATACCCAAGGCGCAAAAAGCTTTTAATATTTGATTTTATGGAGCAAATTCAGGCTGAAATGGCGGCGCTTAAATCTCAAATTCAGATTCTCCTAGAAGAACGCGCTGCACTCACTATTAATAATGTAATCTCTGGCGAGAATGATTCACCCCAGGCAATGGTGGAAGCGTATCGCCGTCAAGCCAGGGAAAATGCCCAATTATCAGTTGAACTCCAAGGCATAGATGCAGCGATCGCAGCTTTGGAAGGGCAGATAAAACAAAAACAAGGTAAGTTAGTGCGATCGCAAGTTGTATCAAAAGAACT
>NZ_DASQZC010000556.1:0-2090 GCF_035638895.1 Nostoc sp.
AAACCAACGCCAGACAAAAGCAACCATTCTCCTGAATCAAGGCTGACGATTCCGCCGCAAGTCTTCCAGATTTTCACAAATGGTTATTGTATTGGGATGATTTGCCCCCAACTGTTTTTCAGCGATGGCCAAAGCTTCGATATACAAAGGTTCGGCATCGTTGTACCTTCCCTGTGATTTGTAGAGTTTTGCCAAATTGTTCAGGCTAGTTGCCACATATCGGTGTTCATCCCCCAGCAGGCGTTTTTTCATCGCCAAAGCTTCGATATACAAAGGTTCGGCTTCGCTGTACCTTCCCTGTGAATAGTAGAGGAGTGCCAAATTGTTCAGGCTACTTGCCACATCTGGGTGTTCATCCCCCAGTAGGCGTTTTCTCACCGCCAAAGCTTGGATGCACAAAGGTTCAGCTTCGCTGTACCTTCCCTGTAATTCGTAGAGGACTGCCAAATTGTCAAGGCTAGTTGCCACATCGGGGTGTTCATCCCCCAGTAGGCGTTTTGTCATCGCCAAAGCTTCGATATATAAAGGTTCGGCTTTGCTGTACCTTTTCTGTGAATCGTAGAGTGCTGCCAAATTGTTCAGGCTACTTGCCACATCAAGGTGTTCATCCCCCAGCAGGCGTTTTCTCATCGCCAAAGCTTCGATGCACAAAGGTTCGGCTTCGCTGTACCTTCCCTGTAATTCGTAGAGGAGTGCCAAATTGTCCAGGCTTTCTGCCACATCTGGTTGTTCATCCCCCAGCAGACGTTTTCTCATCGCCAAAGCTTCGATATACAAAGGTTCGGCTTCGCTGTCCCTTCCCTGTGATTTGTAGAGTTTTGCCAAATTGTTCAGGCTACTTGCCACATCGAGGTGTTCATCCCCCAGCAGGCGTTTTCTCATCGCCAAAGCTTGGATGCACAAAGGTTCGGCTTCGCTGTACCTTCCCTGTAATTCGTAGAGGACTGCCAAATTGTTCAGGCTAGTTGCCACATCGGGGTGTTCTTTGCCCAAACGTTCTTTAGTAGCTAATAAACTTTGTTTACCCCAAGGCAAAGCTTGCTCATAGGCTCCTTGACCTGCGTAAAATCTAACCAAGCCCTCAAATGGTGAGATTAAATCCTCATCGCTTAACCAAGCTTGGTAAACTGTGACAACTTCCGCAAGGTGAGGGATGGACAGGGTTGCTTGAGCAATTTCTATCAATGTGGGTGTCTGAGGAATATCTTTTGCTACGGCTACCATTGCTTGACAATAGCCGCACTTGAGTTCATCCGCTTGGGCTAACTCTTCTAACTTTTGTCGTAATAATTCCTGAATGCGTTCGTGAACTTGGTAGGTGTCATCTGCCAATTGTTGCAGCAGATAACGCTCAACTAAAATAGTGCAGTTAGCTTTGAGGTCAAATTCCATAAGGCTAGCACTTGCTGCTGATTCAACCATTGACCAGGGGATAGGAGCCAAAGCAAATAAACTCACCAAACAAGCCAATTTTTGTGCTTCTGATTCCAAGCTTTGCCAATTCAACTCAAAAGCTGCTGCTACACCAGACTCGCCTGTTGACGCTTGCTTCTGTAGCCGTGCGAGGATGTCTGCTAACATAATACTCTCCCTGGCTTACGGCAGATAGCTGCTATTTGATACAGTCCAATGGCGATATAACCGACATGTTCGCAAAGTTTTTTTGCTGTCTCTGTGTCCTGTTGAACATATTCATCCCCCAATAGCTTTGCTAATAATTCTAAGGCTGCATTTGGTGACAATTCACCTAGTGGCAGTAATGGATATATTAACCCTGTATTTAGACGAGTGGTAATTAACACCTTAAACCGAGAACCTTTAGGTGGTAGATAGGGTTTAATTTGCATCCAGTCTTTAACATCATCAAATACTAATAAAACTTTGCCAGCTTGCCAGTTCTTCCAGCAATAAGCAACTTGACCTGCTAGGCTTAACCCGTCTGTTGGATTAAAGTTAGGTAAATTCACAACTCCAAACTCTACTAACTGGGTTCCCAAATCAATACCTTGGGGATTTAACCAACAACACCCGCCAGAATAATCTTCCAAATATTGCCATGAGTATTGAATAGCTAACTCTGTTTTACCCAC
>NZ_DASQZC010000557.1:0-16753 GCF_035638895.1 Nostoc sp.
ACAAGGGGTGGGGTTTTTACCTACCTTGAGAAACAAGGATTTTTTCGCCCACAAGGGGCGAGGTTTTGAACCTAGCTTTTTCTGATAAATGACTTTTAATTAATAAAAATGTCTTTAGATACTCGCTATCCCTTAAATTTACCTGCCAATGCTCCGCCCTTGCGTGTGTTAATTGTCGAAGATGATCCAATGATGCAACTGGGATTAGAGCAATCGTTAATGGCTCATCCTCAATTAGAGATTGTTGGACAAGCAGAAGATGGTTATTTGGGAGTTCAAGCCGCGCTGCAACTGAAACCTGATTTGGTGGTTATGGATATTGGGTTGCCGCGATTGGATGGCATTGCAGCAACACAGCAAATTAAGGCGGCGCTGCCAGCAACTCATGTAGTGATGCTGACATCTCATCAAACGGAGACAGAAATTATTGCGGCACTCTCTAGCGGTGCAGATGCGTATTGTATTAAAGGTGCAAGTGTGGAACGATTGTTAAGTGCGATCGCAGCCGCAGTTGATGGTGCAGCCTATCTCGATCCCCAAATTGCGCGGCGAGTAATTGATAATCTCAAACCACCCTCACCCACCACCAACAACGCCAACTTATCTGGGCGCGAGTTAGAAGTGTTGAAACTGATGGTAGACGGCTTGAGTAACCCGGAGATTGCCGAAAAACTCTATCTCAGTCCCAACACTATCAAAACTCACGTCCGAGGGATTATGAATAAATTAGCAGTAGACGATCGCGTGCAAGCAGCAGTTGTGGCGCTACGTTCTGGGTTGGTTTAGAAAACAAATGCAGCAAAATACACAGACAAACCTCAGCCAAAGCCCGATTACTGGTGTATCCAAACCTAATAATGAATTCCCCACTTTCTGCCCCACAAGCCCGCAAGAATGGCGGAAATGGTTAGAGCAAAACCATCGCACCTCTTTTGGTGTGTGGCTCATTTACTACAAAGTCAAAAGTGGTAAACCAAGTGTTCGATATAGTGAAGCGGTAAAAGAAGCCTTATGCTTTGGTTGGATTGATAGTAAAGTCAAATCCTTGGACGAAGAACGTTATATGCAAATATTTACACCTAGAAGACCGAAAAGCGGGTGGTCAAAATTAAATAAACAATATATTGAAGAACTTATAGAACAAGGTTTGATGACTACAGGTGGTCTAGAAAAAATTGAAGCTGCAAAACAAGATGGCTCATGGAAGAAGTTAGATGCGATCAAAAAATAGTGCCAAAGAAGCTTAACTCCTTTGGCACACTTTCTTTATAACCATATATTTTATCGCCTCATGCGCGGTTTTTAATTAAAATTACTTGGATAATTTGTATTGCTATCTCGCTAGAAACACCTAAAGCTTGATATAAATCATTTAAAAAGTTTTTTTCTTCTTCAGCTACAATACCTTCAGCTAGAACTAGATCGGTGGCTACTGCAAAGGCTGCTTCCCGCAAGTCTTGAGATAGAGAATCTTTGGCTGCATTAAATAAACTATTAAAGCCATCCCCTTCGAGAATGCCTAAGATTTTTTCAAACAACTTGTTCATCATCTCATGGGGATAACTTTTAAAAAGTTTCATCCGAGACAGCACAAAAGTGATAGAATTTGCTTGCTCAAAAGAAAGATAACCGTCTGACGCTGTTGCTGCCAAAACAATGACAGCAAAAGCCTCCTCTGGATTAAGTGCTGTTTGAGTTTGGCTTTCTGTGCCCAACACAGCGTCAAATAGACCCATTATAGTAACTCCTTGGTTAGAGCCTCAATAGCGCTACAGTTGCCTGTGTGTTTGGTATATTTACAGGCAATACTGCAACGTTATGAGACTTTCATGCTTTAGTATTCCCAAGATTTGTTTATGGCGAACACTTGCACCCAATGGTTTTTGGCAATAACTACACTGCCATTTCTAAACTTAGCGTTCTCCTGCCTTTTCTATTGTTTCAATTACCGCCAAACCTATACCAGAAGCTGCTAGTAACAGTACTACTGATATTAAATAGGAGTTGGTCAGCATCCGTAGGGCTTCATCGAAAAAAATATAGGTGGTCATTGCTTCACCTTTTAAAATTTGTGCTGCTAGTACTTTTTACTTCTCCACACACCGATAGGTGAATTTCGCCGAGAAACTGCTAGCAATTGCATCTTAACAAAACTTTAGCTTCAGGACAACATCTGAACTTTTTATTTCTGAAGATTTGATGAATTTTAGAAAACCTTGGTAAAAGAAATTACTTAGGTTGAGTTTAGATCAAAAGTTGTGTCACCCTAATTTTACGTAAAGATAGCTATTAAATTAGTCAACTAACTCACAAATAATCATGACAAGAAGTATCCACAAATTGCTTATTTTTGCAGACTATGTTGTGAAATCTCAAGGAAACATCCAAAAAGATTCCCGGTTTATTAGAGAAATCGGAAATCTGAGCCACAAATCAATAGGATTATTATGATATCAGTACATATACGAAAATCACTCAATTACGAATTCCGAGGTTTTACCTAAAAAAAAGAAAGTATCTAAAGTAAACAATGTTCAATTGTCGTTACAACTGATTGTGAAAGAGAGTCAAAGTCGTAACCACCTTCTAAGCCAAACAGAATTTTACGAGTTATCCCTAGACAATAATCAGTAAATAAAGCGTAGTCTTCTGGCTGCAAATTGATACTTGCCAAAGGATCTGCGGCATTGCCATCATAACCAGCACTCACAATCAGCAAATCCGCCTGAAAGTTAGCTAAAAAGGGTACGACCTGTCTTTCAAATAGTGGCTGATATACTGCAATATCGCTACCAGGGGGTACAGGTAAATTTAATACATTATTATGAAATCCGCGTTCTGTTGATCTTCCAGTACCGGGATAGCAGGGATACTGATGTAGGGAACAGTAAGCGATGCTTGCTTGGGTTTCAACGATCGCCTGAGTACCATTACCGTGATGTACATCCCAATCCAGGATAGCGACGCGGTTAATTCCGGGTTGTTCGAGGGCAAATAAAGCTGCGATCGCAGCATTAGAAAATAGGCAAAAGCCCATCCCCGCATCACTTTCTGCATGATGTCCTGGAGGACGTGCTAGTACAAAAGCTGGATTAGCCGACTTTAATACAGCCTCAACACCATCCAACCATGCACTGACTGCCAACAATGCCACATCATAACTACGCGGCGAAACTGGTGTATCTCCATCCAAAGGGCCGCCGCCACTAGAAGCGATTTGCCAAAGTTTTTTGATGTAGGCTGGGCTATGGGCCTTAACTAACATAGACATCAGTGATGGCTGTTCTGATGCTAATGTAGGCAATCGCCAGTCAATTTTATCTGCAAATGTAGCTGCTTTTAGGGCAGTAGCGATCGCACTCAAACGTTCTGGTCTTTCAGGATGGTATTTTCCAGTCTTGTGATCTAAAAATTCGTCGGAATAAATGACTGGCAGCATAGGACGAAAAAGTTTGACAGCAAGACAATGAATGCTATTGTATCGTTACTGGTACAAACAGTTTTTTCTTAGTACTACTTAGTGTGTCAAGCTAAGTTTGCTGGATTATATAACGCAGAAGAACTGTTGAAGGATGCTGATACGGCAATGTACCGAGCCAAGGTGTTGGGCAGAGCGCGTTATGAGCTATTCAACTCAGATATGTATGCGAATGTTCTGGCGAAATTGCAGTTAGAGGCCGAGTTACGCCGAGCAATTGAACGCGAAGAATTTCGAGTTTATTAACAACCGATTGTTTCGCTCACCAAAGGCTCTATTTTAGGTTTTGAGTTTAAAAATAATTCGTTATTCGTATTTCAAAGGGCTAGGGACTAGCGGTTAAATAATGTACCAATAAACTTTTGGACTGTGCTTGATTTGACTTTGATACAGGTTGTCTGGCTGGTACTTTATTTTTACGCGAGTCCCCTATATAGCGCAAAACCAAAGCGGAGGTTTGTTGCAATCTAGTTTTGTAAAAGAGACTCTGACTCAAACAAAGCCACTTATAGACGAATGCGAGTGCGTCTTTGCAGGAGAGGGGGCGATACGGTTCGGTTAACAAAGTTATCTGTTGAGGCGAGCAGGGGGAAGTGAACTACCTCATAAAATTGGTCATTGCCCTCGTTAGCATAGTTCGCAGCGATCGCTTAACGTTAATAAGCTCTCTCGTTTTTCCTTTATCCCTTTTGTTCAATGACTCTCAACTTTCGCTAAATTGGAAAAAGGTAAACTTAAGGGAATTTTAAATGTCAGCACAATTGTTACTGGTGGATGATGAACCAGGGATACGGGAAGCCGTGAAAGACTATTTGCAAGAGAGCGGTTTCAGCGTTCAAGTCGCCAGTAACGCCCTTGAAGGTTGGGAATGGATGCAGATGAATACACCTGACTTAGTGATCTCTGATGTCATGATGCCTCAGGTGGATGGCTATCAGTTCCTGAAGCAACTGCGAGAAGACCCCCGCTTCCAAGCGCTACCAGTAGTATTTTTAACTGCTAAAGGTATGACAGGCGATCGCATCCAAGGGTATCATGCTGGTGTCGATGCCTATCTACCCAAACCCTTCGATCCAGATGAGTTAGTGGCTATAGTCGAAAATTTGCTAGCCCGCCGCGCCGCTAAGGCTGCAACTACAGGAGATGACGTTGAAACCCCTGATCTTGCTGAATTAGCCAATCAGATTGCCCAAATTAAGGCATTGTTAACTCAAAGAAATGCCATTTCCCAATCCCCAGCCCCCTTCAAAATTGATTTGACTCCTAGAGAACAAAGTGTTTTGAACTTAGTCGCTGAAGGGTTGATGAACAAAGAAATCGCCCGTCGCTTAGAAACCAGCGTCCGCAATGTAGAAAAATACGTCAGCCGTTTATTCAGTAAAACTGGCACCAATAGCCGTACAGAGTTAGTTCGTTTCGCCCTAGAACACGGTCTTGCTAAATAAAAATTGGGGATTGGGGATTAGGGATTGGTTTAAGTTATTCCTCTGCTTCCCCTGCTTCCCCTGCTCCCCCTGCTCCTCTTACCCCCTTCTTGTGGGTAATTGGCAATAGGTAACTGGCTGCTAAACCATAACCTATTACCAGTAATAGATAAAACATAAGTATTTCAGCAAATCAGGCACTTAGTTAAAGTAAAAAGCTAAAAGTAAGGTTATTTATTTTCACTTTGGCCTTTTAGGTTTTCATTGAATTAGCGCCTGTTGTCCAATTCCCCATCTGTAAAGACACAGAATTTTCTTGTTCCTGCAATGTTTTTATAAAAACTCGGTAAAATGCACCCGGCTGAATTTGCTCTTAGATTCTACCAGTACCCTTTGCTACAAAGTTTTTAATAGAGAAACTCTTCCTGGGACTCTGTGCTGCTAAAGACTTTCACAAAGGAGAAATCACAATATTTTATGAATTCTACTTACTGCTTAGTTTTTATTGCAACGGGGCTATATGATCAACATTTGATTTGATGCCCAATTCATGTTTTCTCGCTACTTAAATTACACCTTTAAAGCTGGGAATTTTCAGCAGCATTACGCAAGCGCATCAACTGGCGTCGCATTTGAGGCGAGGCTTTAAACTCGGACACTTCCTGCGCTTTAACAGACGCTTGCAGTGTCTCTAGAAAGTCGTCAGAACCCTCGGTCAAGGCATCAAGTAATACCTGTAACAGTTGTTCGCGATCGCCCAATAGGCTCTTTTCCTCAATCAACCGGAATTTGAGATGGATTTCGCACTCATAAACACCTACTTCGAGATTAGTTATCTGGCGTGGTAATGCTTTGGAGTTCATAGCTATTGAGATTCCTTTACTTGGTGGTCATGAGGGTAAGGAGGTAGATGCCCAGCAAAATTCTTTATATCTTCTTTGAATCCAAAGTGCTTGAATTAAGAATTTTTCTTCATCAATCACCTTTGTATTCCATTTCAGTCTCCTGTGTTTTATTTTCAAGCTAGATTTTGATGTGACTGTGCCAGATATAGCTTATGGTAAGCCATAACTATTATTCAGTTTTTAAGATTCTACACAATAAAGTTTCTGTAAGAAGTTGTCCGGTCTTTTTAAAGCTTTTTACATCAACTTTATGTGAACGTCAAGAACAGTTTGACTTGTTACTTTAATTTTGGTGTTTATACGTAAGTAAAATCGCTTAATTTTTTTGAACTTGTTAAAGCCAGAAGTCGATGTAGCACTATTCAGTAAAATTACTTGATGTACGTTTTTTGCAATAGAAAATTTTTAAGAAATTGATGAGCAGAATAATTAAGGTAAAAACTTTTGTTCTCCATAAAAAAATGTACACAGATCAAATTATTCCTGGTGAGTGCTTCACTCTACTGGGTTTTAGGCTTCATGAGTACGAAAATCTTAGAAGTAGGTAAGATTTGCACACCAGTTTGACTTGTTTATATACGCCAAATAAAAACACTATCACCAGTAATTTTTACAAAAAAATAATTGGACTACTGTCAGTACTCGCTACTAATTGTGTCTTCAACTCCTAACAGAAGTAGTAAGTTAATCAGTACAGGTGATATTTTTACTTATGCTCATTCAATCTACCCTTTTGAAACTGCGTTCAAAGCTTGTAAATTGAGAGCATTCAAGCTTGAATATAACGTTTACAATAATTTCAGTGTAATCCACCCAAATCTTACACCCTTTTATGGCTAATCCGATGCTGCTCAAGTCCACAACCCGCCATGTCCGCATTTTTGCAGGCGAAATTGACCGGGATGGCGAACTGATTCCCAGTCAACAGGTCTTAACGTTAGATATTGACCCAGATAACGAATTTAACTGGAACGAAGATGCGCTGCAAAAAGTTTATCGAAAATTTGATGAACTAGTAGAAGCATCTAGTGGCGCAGACCTTACAGACTATAACTTGCGTCGTGTTGGGTCAGACTTAGAGCATTATCTGCGATCGCTCCTACAACTTGGCGAAATCAGCTACAATCTATCTGCCCGCGTTACCAACTACAGCATGGGAGTCCCCCAAGTTGCAATGGACGACAAACAATAAGCGAATGAGTTGGTAGCGATCTGGCTGAACTTTTCTGACAATTCAGATCCATCTGAAATCTACGAAAAACATCACACCCTAACCCTCTTCCCGCGTTGGGAAGGGGGAAAATTAATCTGTGAAGCTTTGCGATTTCCCGAAAAAGAACCCGGAAACGAGATTACCAGATTTTTAAAGCCTCTTCATTAGTCAGGTGCTTTGAGTAGTTCACTTATCTTAATTCTTAATTAAAGTTAATTCTTGCTATCCTACTTATAAACTAAATAAATACCAAGATTATCTGCCTTTTGATAATGGGGTACAGCAAAAGCTTGGGGCGCAGTTATGCTTGGGTTATGCTTTGGTAACAGGGTTGGAGTTAGTTGCTTTGGCGATGGAGAGTCACAGAAGCAATAGAAGCTATGATGAGGCTGTATTGACTTAGGAGCGTATTCTTTGGATAAGTAAGTATTAGCACCTGCTGATATCCGCCAGCTAAAATCATCATCTAAAGTCTGGGTATGTGAAGTTTAAGAAAGATGAGCGGTCTAGATTGTCCCTAATAATGCTGTTAAAGAAATTGCCAATCGCTTCCCGGTGCGAAAACTATGGAAAATGACGCGGCAACGCTCCACTGTACAAATGAAAGTTGTCAGGCTGCCAACCCCCTGACTCACAAGTTTTGCCTGCGATGTTCCACACCCCTAACCAAAAATTACCTCTGGGCTGTAGTAGATGGCCCGAGTGTAGGTAGCCCTGGAGAAATATTAGCCGATCGCTATTTAGTACTTGATAAATTTCTTCTTTTAGATACGAAACCTGGTTTATTAGCGCTAACGTCTGAGTTAGATAATTTGCAGCCTCTAAAAGCTTACCTCAGACTGATTCCCTACCGTTTACACGTACCGCAGGTATATGGAGCGCTTTTTCTCGGTGACGGGCCTTCTCATCGAGAAATATTACTTTTAGAAAAACCTCCATTATTGGTAGATGACAAAATCCAACAAGTGCAGTTGGCCAGTGAGTTAACCACCGCTTGGCGTGATGCAACATCGATGCGCCAACTCAATTGGTTATGGCAAATAGCTCATCTGTGGCAACCTCTTGCAAGTGAAGGTGTCGTCTCTAGCTTGCTTGACTCAAATGTATTACGGGTAGAAGGATCATTAGTGCGTTTGTTAGAATTGCGTTTCGATGCCGCAATATTCCCAGAATTGCCCCAATTAGGTCAATTTTGGCAGCAGTTGGTTAGTGGTGCTAAACCAGCCATAACTGAATTTGTGAATGAGGTTAGCCTTTCCTTAATTCAGGGAAAGATTAATTCAACCGATCAATTAATCGGAGTTTTAGATCGGGGACTGGCTGGGTTAGGGCGATCGCAAACACCCTCAGTCAAAATTATCACTAAAACGGACACTGGGCCAAGTCGCCAACGTAATGAAGATGCCTGTAGCCCACCCAGTGGAACTCTGGTCAGCAAACCACCCCAACCAACAGCCTTAGCAATTGTCTGTGATGGCATCGGTGGGCACGAGGGTGGCAATGTCGCCTCAAATTTAGCCATTGAAACCATCCAGCAACAGGTACAGCAACTAACAAAAGTTCCCTACGACCACATAGACCCCTCACTGCTACTGAATGACCTAGAAAAGGCAGTGGCAATTGCTAATGACAAAATTAGTCAGCGCAATGACAGTGAAAATCGCCAAGGGCGTCAGAGGATGGGTACGACTTTAGTCATGGCCTTGCCTGTTGCTCATGAAATGTACATTACCCACGTCGGTGATAGTCGTGCTTACTGGATTACCCGCCACGGTTGTTATCAAGTTACCCTAGACGATGATGTTGCCTCCCGCGAGGTGCGGCTAGGCTATGCCATTTACCGCGAGGCTATACAACAAAGTTCTGCTGGCTCTCTCGTCCAGGCTTTGGGCATGGGGCCTAGCACTTCATTGCATCCCACATCGGCACGGTTTATGCTCGATGAAGATGCTGTTTTTCTGCTCACATCCGATGGTTTGAGTGATTTTGATCGGGTGGAGGAGTACTGGGAAACAGAAATCTTGCCGATTCTAGTTGGGGAAGTCCCGATAGCAAATGTTGCGGATAGATTAGTTGAAATTGCTAACACTAAGAATGGACACGATAATGTCACCATCGCTTTAGTCCATTATCAAGTCCAATACTGGGAACCGGAAATCACGATCAAAGCCTTCATTCCAGAGAGCTATTCTGCCAAAACTATCGATTTTTCATCCAGGGGGACAGATCCAACACTTTTAAGTAGCCCCAACCATAAAACTCAGGTGATTCCAGACACTGAGCCTGCCAAAAGGCGCAGTTTACCGCTACAGTGGATTGTTCCATTAATATTTGTAGTAGCAGCAGGTGTTTTAGGATTGTTTGTGAAGCAAGTGCGACTGCGATCGCCATCAGTTCCCTTGATTTCATCCACTCCCATACCAACTTTAAATCCTACCATCGAAGCAACACCCATACAGCGATCGCTAGCCAACCTTTCTCCCGGCTGGGTAATTAAAACTAACAATCAAATCACCTTGGGAAACAACCAATCACTTCCACCTGGAGCTTTTTTACAAGTTATCAACACAAAACCAAATCCTAAACCTGCTTCGGGAAATTTTTCAGTATCTATGCGAGTCTGTGCTACTAAAAGCACACCAACTCCAGCTAACACTAATAGTCCAGCAATAACTTCCTCAGTTCCATCCAATTCAAAACCTTTGCCAGAAACAGTATTGCTGAACTTCTCCCAAATAAAACGCTTTGGTGTCTCTGTTTTACCAGAAGATGCACCAAGTCCATGTACACCTGTTACACAACCACCAGTTACTCAACCACCTGACGACAGCAGTCCAACTTAGTCAAATAATCGATAAACTGGTAGAAACCTGGAATAATAACAGGTAACATCAGAGTAAAAACTTACAAGGTAAAAAAGTAGAAAGTTTTCACCTTGGAGAATTCTTATTTTAAATTATTTATTTTAGTTTTTATTTTAATGAATCCATGCCATCCCTGAATTTGGCGATCGCCCGTCTCCTTAACACTGGCACTGACAACTTCGCCATTTGGGTGGTCAAGGCTCCCTATCCCAGTGGCTACGTTTTACGTGACTGTGTGTGGCCTGATGAACTCAATCACGTCTGGCAAGAATGGCAGCAACTGTTTGCTGGTCATAGTCACTTAGATATTTCCCCAAACTCAACATCTCAAAAGTCCAACCCATTCCCCATAGATTGGATTTCACCTGCTTCAGGTCAAATCACTGGCCCCTATAGCAGTCGTCTGATGCAAAACTTGGGAATGAATTTATGGCGCTGGGTATTTGATGGGCAAATTCTTGGTAGTCTAGAACGCAGTCGCGGTATTGCTATGGGTCAGCATACACGTTTGCGCTTTCGGCTAGAAATCCGCGACCCGGATTTGATCGCTCTCCCTTGGGAAATTATGCAGCGTGAACCTGGTCAATCAGCTATGTCTCTCTCCCAAGATTTGCTATTTAGTCGCACCAGCAGCGAAGTTGACCCGTTACCGCATTTGCGAACTGACCAGGCTTTAAGTATTCTGCTGGTTTTAGGTCATGATGACAAGCTGCAACTAGAACAAGAAGCTGCTATCTTACAGCAAACTCTTGCAGATAAGTCTGTGGGTGGTAATTCGCAAAGATGTGCCCCTTGTATAGTGACTCAACTTCTACAACCAACCCCACAGGAGTTGATTCAAGAATTAGAAACCAGAGCATACAATGTTTTCTTTTACGCTGGACATGGTTTGCCAGGCCCAGACGGAGGGTTACTGTTTTTGCGACCAGATATGCCCCTAAATGGGATAGAATTGGCGCAAGTCTTGACCCATACAGGTGTGAAATTAGCAGTTTTTAACGCCTGTTGGGGAGCACAACCAGCTGCTATCAATCATCAAGCTATCCCTGCCAGTAGTTTAGCAGAAGTGTTGATTCGTCATGGTGTGCCTGCGGTTTTGGGGATGCGCGATGAAATCGCTGACCACGAAAGCCACAGTTTTATTCAAGCCTTTACCGAAGCTTTGCGATCGCACAAGCCAATTGATGAAGCCGTAGCCCAAGCTAGGCAGGAGTTGTTAACACTTTATAAATATAATCAACCTGCTTGGACTTTGCCTGTTCTCTACCTGCATCCAGATTTTAATGGCGAACTCATTAAGAATCTGGATGAAGGTATTACCGAACTACCAGATACAGCCATTCCTGATCTCGGCTTCCCGCTTCCGGCTGCTTCGTTGCGATCGCTTACCCCAAAAGGTAAAACCTGGTCACTACGTTATGGAGTCACCCGCATCGGTCGCACAAGCGACAATGATGTTGTCATCCCTGAACCATCTGTATCCAAACGCCACGCCGAAATCTTTTGCCGCAATACTCTTACTGATGCTACATTGGTGCGAAGTTATTACTTGCAAGATTTTTCTACCTACGGGACAACTTGGTTTTTAGGGCCTAATGGTTGGCAACAAATCCTTCGAGAGGAAGTCCCATTGAAATCGGGAATGCAGTTAAAGTTTGGAAGTGCTAGAGCTGAAAGCTGGGAGTTTATTATTGAAGACTCTTAGCATAGCTATTGCAGAAATAAATTTTAGTCTTTAGCATCAACCTTTAAAATCTGTTTTTTTGTAGAAAAATTCAACTGTTTTTGCGGAAATCTATTTCGAGGAATTGTAGCTGTAAATACCACCAAATAATATGTGAGGCAATGAAAAATGGCTAATAAAATTAAAGGCTCAGACACCTTCTCTTCTTTGCCATATAATGTAGATTTAGAATTATTAGAAGCGTTACTGGAACCAGACGATGCTACCTATCCCTGGAATCCAGGCGATGAAGAATCACAAGCTTATTTTGACGAATTAGAACAACAGTTCGGAATGCAAGATTTGCTTGAGGAAGAACTGACAACGCGATCGCAAGATTTTTATAGTCATCTAGACACACTTTGGTCTGGTATCTCTCTGGAGTCAGACAATAATCACAATCCTCAACAAGCACAAGTGCTTAATCTTCAAGAAAGATTATCTAGTACTTTTGCCGCCTGTGTCCCCCAAGCATTGCTCAACGCCATCGCCACCAAAGCTGCTGAAATTCTTGCTGCCCAGCAATCAATCGGTGAACAACTGGTTGAGTGTGTTCAGACAGTACTACCAAATTGGGGAACAGAGGATCTCTTAGTTTTGGCTCGTCCTTTTGCTTACGCTATGCGAAGCAGCGAATCGCAAAACGCGGCATCTGCACTCAAGAATCTTCAAAATAGCGAGTGGACAGCTTTATCAGAAGTAGAGAAAGCAAAGGTTACTTTAGCGATCGCTTCTTATGCTTTCAATGAACTCAACAAGTCTGAGTATGAAGCATAACTTGAATGAACTTTCTCTTTTTTCTACATAAATTTTCGATGCAGCCAGATTTATCTGCTGATAACGCTTGTCCTGCAATTTTAAGCATCCACTACTTATTAGTATTTTTGTGTAGTGAGCCTAAAGTAACCTCACAGTAAGCTGATTAAAACATTAGACCATCTATCCGAAGATATATCTATCCGAAGATATAAATATTCAAAAGTAATTGGGCATTGGTTATTAATTCTTGTCTCTCGCTCCCTGATCTTCCCCTGCTCCCCCTGCTCTCCTACTTTGCCTGCCCCATCCCTTATTTTGGGCCAAGAAATCGAGTAGCAAAATTTTGCGATCGCGTCGGTGATAGCGCCCGTGCTTTGAGAATTGCTGCCATCAAAAAGGCGTAAGATAACACCCCAACAACTACCAACAGCAAAGCATTGATTGATCCTGTAGCATTCCACAAAGCATGAAGCGCAGCAGCACTAAGATAACCAATAGAAAGAATTTGCCAACTTCTACTGGGTTTGAGCACAGCCAACCCAATAAAATAGCCCATATAGCCACTATAAGCCATGTGTCCGGCTACGGAGCCTAAAATTCGCGGAATTAGCAGTTGCAAACCCGCTAGTTGACCAGCAGCACCTATACCTACCTGTTGCGTGACATTCTGAGTAATATCTGGCACATATTGTCCGAGAGTTTCCAAGAGAGTGAAGCCCACAGCAGAAGCTGTTCCCAGGAGAATACCATCTAAAGGTTCCCAGATACCTATGCGTTCCCGCCAAGGTGAAGACAACATTCTGCCGATGGCAAAGGCCCCCAATACAGGTAATGCCTTGAGTAATTCCTCCATCAAGCCAGCGCCAAAAAACATCCGCACTAGCAACTCTGTAAAGGTGATAGATTCTTGGGATGAGGGCAAGTTTCCAGGTAGGACGGTGCGAAACACGAAGATAAATAAATCCAACAACGGACTAAGCAAAATCAGCATTGTACCCAGTGCCGAAGCCATTAGCACCCACCAAGGCTTCTGTTTACCGCAAAGTTGGTAAACAAAATAGTAGGCAGCAAAGGCGATGTAAGTAGCTACAATCACTTGATTAGCTTGGGGCTGACCGACTGTAGCAAACATTAACACTACAAAAATTACGGTCAGTATTCCCGGTACAAGGTAAGCTTTACGGGTTAAATCTTTACCAGTGGAAATAATCGGAAAAAGCTGGGTGAAGCTAACAGAATCTGGCTGTTTTAATTGCGTGTGACCGTGGTAGTTAGTCGCCGAAGGTAATGGTGTAACTTGGTTAACTGTCGTGGCCGGGGTGAGTAAGGTATACTCGTACTCAAAAACATATTGTGGCCCATCAGCACCTAGAGAAATGCGATCGCCTGGGTGTAATTCCTGACATTCATACAAGCGTTGTCCATTCAAATAAGTGCCATTTGCACTATTTAAATCACAAAGCACCCAGCTGAATTTGCTATCTGGCGATTGAGAGAGGGGACGAACCACTGCATGACGACGAGATACCATTCGGTACATCATGGCATCCAAGACAATTTGGCAGCTGGGGTCGCGTCCAATTACCATCTCTTTACTGGGGGGCAGGGAATAGCGAGATTCTGGTCCAAAAGCTGCCCCGTTACCAGACACTAGCCGCAGAAATGCATTATGTCTTGCGTGTTTGCCTGTCATCGATAAGAAGTGCGTTTCTAAACTAATTCTTCACATAATTTGGCAGCAGGACTAACCTTAGCCACATTAACAGCAGCATTGCTAAATCCACTATAGCTTCACTTCCTGCTAAGAAATTTAAATTTATAGACGCAAAATTTCAAATTGTTTTACCTAACGTAAATAAGTACTCCATTTGCTGAGAATTTATCCTAAAACTGGCTTGTTAGAGGGATAAATCAGATTTTATGGGTGGTGTACTCAAGACATCCTAACTGCAAATTAAACCCACGGCAATTTATCAAAAAACAGTATTTTTTACTGCATTTTGTTCTATTCCAAAAATATATAATTTTCAATGGTCTGTTGTGAGCCAGTACGGTCTTCTCGCAAAGGGAGAGGCTTTTATACAAAGCGTCTCGTAGAAAAGGGGTTTCCACGCCACTTGCTTTATCCAAAAAGTAAAGGTTCAAAACCGTACTGCGTCCCGCTACGCTAACGCCCCTTGTGGTCGAAAAATTCCTTGTGGCTTAAGGTAGGTAAAAACCCCATCCCTTGTGCGTGGCTTAGTTTAATTGCGAATTGCGTAGCTTGCTTCTCGCCTTTGGCGAGTATTGCGAATTGGTTTTATGCCTCTTAACGTGCCCCGAAGATCGAAGCAAAAGATTTCCGGTATCTTGCTTCAAACAACTGTAGCCAGTTCTGGGTGTTCAATCTTAGTTCCAAGTACTGTGACTGACGGGTGATTTCTAGTACCTGCTGATTCAGGCGGATATATTCTGGTGTGCAGCCATATTTTTCTTACCCTCATCTACTAGTGAATAGTTAATAGTAGTTTATTAAGTAAATATTAATTTAGAGTTAGCTAGATTAACTGTTAAGCTATGCGTAAATTTCTGATACATTAGAGCATTAACTGTGCTGTAATGTATCATTTAAGGGCGGCAAGTTAACAAAGTTGTTCTATTAATGACTATTGACTAATTAAAGCAGATGGAATTCTGCGATCGCTCTCTCAAAGTTTTTGTTTTCATGTCCTGGGCGGCTGAGTTTAATCAAGGCAAAACGCTGTAAGGGCGTTAAACCTGCCCAATTTTGCTGTGTTAGGGTTACACCTAGTTCTTGAGATTTTTCCTGGATGCTAAGTGGTACAGTGCCAGAGTCTAGCCATGCGGGATGAGGCTCGATGGGCAATTTTGTAGCTGGTATACCCGTGCGTTGTAGAATTAATTGCTGGATAGACTCGCGGTAAGACTGGATTTCTGTTTCTGTAGTGCAAGGTAATTTGACTAAAGCTTGACGCTCGGTTGTAGTCATTTGATTCCAATCAGACAATTTTAGTTTAATGCCACAAGTATCTAATTTGCAACGAACCTGCATCGGGATACAGCGCAGGGAATCAACAAAGTCTGCTTCAAATTCAAAGAAATCTGTCATAAGAAAGTATTCAAAATTAAGGTTTTTTAACCATCGACGGGCGGTGCGTTAAGCAAGGCTTTCACACCCTACATATATATATTTATATTTTTTCATAGATCAAATTGAATTGGTATATATTATTATCTGTTAAGAGTTCAGAGTAACCTAATATTTAGCTAAATTGCATACCAGATATCTTTAATTTTTGGCATTGCTGAGACGAATTATCAAATAACTAATTGACAAGGCGAGAATAGCAATTCCTAAACCAATTATATCAATACCTCCAATTTTTTCTAAGTCAAGAATAATAATTTTTCTTGCAACAGCAATTAAAGATGTGACAATAACTAATTCAACTTGAAAAACGTGTTTTCGTAAGTAAGCTGTGATGTTTTCTAAAATTTCTAAAGCAATTAAAATATTTAAAAATAGACCAAAAATTTTATACAATGTTGTGTTAAATTTTGCATAAGGCGCTGTAAATAACTCTTTAAAAAGAAATACTCCTAAATCCCCGATCGCTACCAAAATCACGATCACCATAAAAATAGATAGAACTTTAGAAACTATCACTTCTACGTTTTCAATGATGTGCATGAAGTTCTCATCTTTGGTAGCCCCTAGAATTTCCCTCAGTAACTTTTTCATCTGCTGCACCCGATTTTTAAATAAAATAAAATCCCATAGATAAATCTAGAGGATTAAAATAAGATGATTTGTAATACTATCTGATTTTGGTTCTTTCCCATAACTTAACTCGGCGCTAGTAAAACCTCTGCTTACTAGAACTTTAGCCTCTTTAGATATGGTAGTTTGTATGGGTCAATAGTAGAGAGCCATAAAAAATGATAATCACTATTGGTTATTGATTATTGACTAAATTACCTATTGATGATTATTAATTACATCTTGAGCGGTACAGTTAGGAGCTTACCATTGTGAGGACTGGAGTTGATAATCTTTGACTGTAACTTCTACAGAGATTGGTATCAGCTGCACAGCACAGGCTTTTAATTCTGGTTGCAGCGAATCGGGGCAAGATTCTGGATGGGTTAGGGCGTTGGCTTCGGCATTATCTGCCCACAGTGAACCCCAGTGCATGGGGACAAAAACTGTACCAGGCGCGATCGCTTTTGTCACTTTAGCAGGAAACTTCGCTTTACCTCGACGCGATCGCACTTCTACATACATACTATCTAAAATACCTAACCGAGCAGCATCACGGGGATGAATTTCGATAAACGGTTCGGGATGCATTTTACAAATTTTTTCAATTCGCCCGGTGCGTGTCTG
>NZ_DASQZC010000558.1:0-6244 GCF_035638895.1 Nostoc sp.
AAAAACTCATGAAATTGCAGGTCAAATGTTTGACAATGAGTATGACGGGAGCAATCTCAGTGATAGAGGGCATGACAGCCCGTAGTCAAACTGGTGGATACACAGTGGAACGTTTTATATTTAATTGCACCTAGCTACTTATTACAGGCAATTGTAAACATTAATTAGGGAAAAAGACCTTAGCAGGACGCTGGATGATTGAATGTTACACAACGGCCTCTAATTCCAATTGTTGAATGGTATTTCTGAAGAGTAGTTATGAGAAAGCACTATTTGATTTTTATACATGGTATGGGTGAGCGTCAGCCCGATGAAAATCCCAATTCCAGCTACGATGACCTGTGGGAGGGGTTGATCAAAAAATCGGGAAAAAGGATTGGGGAGTTTGAAGACCAGTTTGGTCGAATCTGTACAAACTGGCACGTAGATCCGCTTCAGAAGGCAGCCCATACTATCTTTAATGCATCATTTCCTCAGCTACAAAACCAACCCTTTAACCCTATGCGCGGCATCCGTGGCTTCATCAGCTTCTTGATGGGAGATGTAGTTGCCTACGTGTCTGAAGACGTAAATTTTATTCGTCGCACCGTTTGGACACAAATCTGGAAAGACCTCAAGGAACCATTAGAGCAGGGCGCAACCTACAGTATTATTGCCCATTCTCTCGGCTCGGTGATTGCTTTCGATTATCTATTCCACTTGTTTTATCCTAAAGATGAGGATGATTTTTCATTTATTCCAAAGCCTGACCCCGTTGCTAGACCTGAAGACAGCAACTTAGAGGTGATAACGATAAAGCCTGAAGAAATCAAGCTTTTGAGAAAACAATTCCGCCACTTCTTCACAATGGGGTCTCCTATCGGCTTGTTTATGATGTGTAAAGGATCGCTATGGATGGAAGGAGAGCCATTTACTAAACTCTACAATCCAGTCCGAGATCAAGGTCGGTCTTGGTATAACTTCTGGGATAGTGAAGATGCAATTGCTTATCCTTTAGCAGAACTGTTTAAACGAAATCCAGAAAACAACAATCAAATATTAGTGGACATCCCGGTTGAGACAGGATTTCTGATTTTCGATTCCCATACTGGTTATTGGGACAATTCTGATGTTGCTCAAAAAATTGCTAATGTCATTGCTTGAAGCATTGGAAATATGAGCAAGGTAAATGTGGTGTTGCCAGTATCTAGTGTCTTTTTAATAGTCACAGTCACTAGTGTACCAATTTCCGTATCTACAGTACGGATCTCATCTCGCGCAAAGTTTAATGTATGTTTCCGGTCTCGATAGTTGAAACGGGGTTCGCCAGTAAAGCTTGTCGTATCGTAAGTAATGCTGAGATTGTTGCCTTGAAACTGGTACGATTTCGGTACTGCTTCTTGGACATGAGATTGTAATATGATTCACGGAGCATTGCTGTAACTATACCTGCATTCAGTCGCGTTATGTGGCTGCTAATTCCCGTAATTTAGTTAAAACTGCCAGAGCATGACCTTTGGTTTTCACATTCGGCCAAGCATAGACAATTATTTTATCAGGTGAAATTAAAAAAGTTGAGCGAGCAACACCCATATATTCTTTGCCCATAAATTTTTTTAAGCGCCAAGCGCCGTAGGCTTCTGTCAAAATATGTTCTGGGTCACTCAAGAGGGTGATTGACAAGTTATGTTTGCTGATAAATTTACAATGGGATTTACCCAAATCTGGACTCACGCCTAAGATTTTCGCTCCCAGTGCGCTGAAGTCTTGATACAACTCGGTGAAATCTTTCGCTTCGGTGGTACAACCTGGTGTATCATCTTTTGGGTAGAAGTAGAGGACAACCCACTGACTGCTGAGGTCGTCGAGAGTAACTGAATTGCCATTTTGGTCAGGGGTGGAGAAATCTGGTGCTGGTTGTCCGACTTGGGGAATGTTGCTCATGATGGGTGTGTGAGAGATTGCGATCGCTTTAGAATTGTACATATATTGAGCGATCGCATCTCATTGCTCAGTGTCTAAAATTAATTAGCAGCTTTTCAATTCACAGAAGTAGGTCTGTTACTCTAGTCTCAAGCTAATATATTCGCCAAATCTTGATCATATTGTCCCCACCACCGCTAATAAAAATTTGTCCATCAAGGCTAAATACAAGTGCATTCACGCTACCAGAATGCCCATTACGAGTGCAAATATCTTCTTTGGTACTGAGATCCCAAAGTTTAATTTTTCCGTCATCACCGCCACTCACTAAATTCTTACCGTTGGGACTGAATGCTACGCTCAAAACTAGTCCTGTATGTCCTAGAAGAGTACAAATTTTCTCCCCAGTGTTAAGGTTCCATAGGTTTATTGTTTTGTCATTGCTACCACTAACTAATATTTGAGAATCTGGGCTAATGGCAATACAATTAACACACGCTGAATGTCCGGTTAAAATGCGTTTTGGCCATATCTGTATTGTTTTGTCTGCACTACCACTAGCCACAGTACGACCATCAGGGCTGATTGCCACACAAGTTACACGATCTGAATATGTAGCTAAAGTACTAATTTCTTTTCCATTATGCAAATTCCAAACTTTTACTGTTTTATCATGACTGCCACTAACCAACTTTTGTCCATCTGGGCTAATTGCTAAAGAATTGACATATTCTGAATGCCCAGTTATTGTGCGAATTGGTTGACCCGTTGTCATGCTAAACAATATAATTTCTGGGTCTTCACTATCATCACTATCACTAACTAGAGTTTGCCCATCTGGGCTAATTGCTAAAGCAAATACTTGTGTTGAATGCGGTGTAATTGTTTTAATTTCCTCAGCATTATACAGATTCCATATTTTAATTGTCTCGTTATCACCTCCACTAACCAAAGTCTGCCCATCTGGACTAATTGCTAAAGTCCGAACAACGTCAGAATGTCCAGAGTACCAACTACCAAGAGTGCGTTCTAAAAAAAATATTTGCCCATTGACTGTTGGTAATGGTTTGACTGACTCTGATTTCGTTAATTTCGTGGGATATAAAGTCTCATTAATTTCTAGCAATCTTTCCAAAATTACCTGGGTATTGGCTGGACGATCCTTTACGGATCGCATCATCAGATGATCAATAAAATCTGCCAATAAAGGAGATATCTGATTAGCCTCAATACGCCAGTTTAGATCAGCAGTATATGGATCGCCATAGGGGTCATCCATCAGATCAAGAGGATATTTTCCTGTCAGCAAATGGACAAAAGTACGACCCAAAGCAAAGAAATCTGATTGCGGAACAGCATGACCATTGATTTGCTCTAATGGAGCATAGCCATCAGAAACAAATTTTGTAATTTGACCTGCTGCTTGTTTTTTCTCATAGGTTCCGGTAATTTCCCGCGCTATACCAAAGTCGATTAATACCAACTGTCCATCAGCAGTTAGCATAATGTTTGAAGGCTTTATATCCCGATGGAAAAACTGCTGCTGATGTACTTCATGCAAAATATTCGCCAACTGTGTTAACCAAAGGACTGCTTGCTTTTCACTGATGGGACGATTACCACGTTTTTCTAACCATTCGTATAAATTTTCTCCATCAATTTTCTCCATTACCAAACAGTGGACTGGCTCTTGGCTATTTTGAGGAAAAAACTTAAAATATTCCTCACCATTAGGAATTCCTGGATGATTTAGTCGCTTTAAAACTTCAGCTTCTTGCTGAAAAAGTAATACTGCTTTAGCTTGATTTAGTATAAGAACCTTCAAAATTTTTAGCTTGCCACTGTCGCTTACCTCAAATGTTCTAGCAAAGCCACCTTTGCCTATAGGTCGTGTTATTCGATAACATCCTTCTAGTAGTAATTCAGAACCACAGCTTTGACAGCGCAGTAGATTATCAGGGTTGTCAGTATTTTGGCAGTTAGGATTGATGCACAGGCTCATCGTCTCGAAAAGTGACAGATTTATCTCATATCTTAGCTTTACTTACTGTTAAGCTGGAGAAATCGGTATCAAAGTGATGCCTGTGGCGGACTATGCCTACGCACCCATTTATATTTGCTTATAAAAAAGTTCTCTCATAAGGTTGAGAGCGATCGCTTATATTTATCCGCCATAATAATGACTTAACCTACAAGTCTTTTTATTTATTCTCACCCTTCAAAGTTCACATGCCTAAAGATATGCAACGCGAATTTACCAACCGCGATGAGTTGGTAGCCTACCTCCGCGAACAATTCCCAGATGCAGCACAACGCGATGACCACATCAGCGAAACCGTAGGGGGACGCAAAGCTGCACAAAAAACACTGCAACAAATAGACCCAGTAAGCTACGCGCAAACACGCAATTTTTTCACAGGTGCAGTCACGCGACTTTCGCCTTACATTCGTTATGGCGTTTTGAGTTTGCGAGAAATTCGAGATTATGTCCTTGAACGGGTACAGCAACAAAATGATGCTACAAAACTAATTAACGAGTTAGGCTGGCGCGACTACTGGCAACGGTTATATGTCAACTTAGGAGATGGAATCTGGAAAGACCAGGAAGAATACAAAACTGGTTACACTGTGGGCGAATATGCACCCGAATTGCCGCAAGATATCATACAAGGAAGCACAGGTAGAGTTTGCATCGACAGTTTTAGCCGTGATTTGAAAGAAACTGGCTATCTACATAACCACGCCCGAATGTGGCTAGCGGCTTACATTGTCCATTGGCTGCGTATTCGTTGGCAAGCAGGAGCAAAATGGTTTCTCGAACACCTTTTAGATGGAGATCCTGCTAGTAATAATATGTCATGGCAATGGGTTGCTAGCACCTTTAGTCAGAAACCGTATTTTTTCAATCGTGAGAACTTAGAACGCTACACCAAAGGCATTTACTGCCAGAAATGTCCGCTTTACGGTCATTGTGATTTTGAAGGCAGCTATGAAGAATTAGAACAGCGACTTTTTCCGAAAGGGGAATTTAGCAAACAAGGCAATAGCCAAAGTTGGCAGCGTGGAAAGAAAGGTAAAAAGTAAGGTAAAAGACCAAAAAAGATGAATAAACCAATTGTTTGGATACATGGAGATTGCCTCAGTCCGTACAACCCTGTACTACAAAAATATCCCGATGCGCCAGCTATCTGGGTTTGGGATGAGGCTTTGATAGAGGAATGGCAACTAAGTCTCAAACGCATCGCTTTTATCTACGAATGTTTGCTGGAGTTACCCGTTGTTATCCGTCGTGGCGATGTGGGACAAGAAATTTTAACTTTTGCTCAAGAACATGATGCAAATTTAGTTATCACAGCTAACAGTCCCAGTCCCCGATTTGATGATATCTGCAATAAAATGGAGGCTTCTATAGCAGTGGAAGTGCTAGAAGTAGAAGCATTTTTTGACTATGATGGCTATATTGACCTCAAGCGGTTCTCGCGCTATTGGAAAGTGGCTCAAAATTATGTTTTTCGTTCAAATATGTTCCTCTCTGACTCAAAAAAAGACAGTTTTGTGTAGTAAAAACCAGGGAGAATTCTTTTTATTAAACTAATTGGGCGGTTATTACATAAGTAAGTTGTTGAACTCACGTCTTGAGGCGCGGATAAGTTAATTCAAAATATGAAGCATTAAATATTTTGACTACGTTCTCGTGCTAAATTACTAAAGCTTGGAGTTGGGAAACTCCGGTGAAATTCCGGGACTGTGCCGCAGCTGTGATGGGATCACCCAAGTCAGAATGCCAACTCTCAAGATGTCCTCAAGACACACTCACCATCTACTCCCTGCGTTGCACGGGGAAGGAGTTACAAGTTTGCTTTCTGAATTTGCCACTTGTCCTGGCTTGTTTTATGCTACACCCGCCGCCGATGGTATATTATCTCGCATTAGAATACCAGGTGGAATTATTAGTAGTCAGCAATGCCGTGCGATCGCAGATATAGCAGAACAGCACGGTGGCGGCTATGTAGATGTGACTAATCGAGCTAATCTACAAGTCCGCGAAATTCGCACGGGGATAAATGCTGAGGTTCTGAAACATCTACAGGATATAGGATTGGGTTCTCGCAATCCTGTTGTAGACCACATCCGTAATGTTATGACCAGCCCTACTGCTGGTATCGACCCGCTAGAATTAATCGACACTCGCCCTTTTGTCCAAGATTGGGATGATTATATTGCTCGACATCCGGTGCTTTCGGGACTGTCGGCAAAATTTAGCGTTTGCTTTGATGGTGGTGGGATAATTCGGGTGTGCGATCGCTTGAATGATATCCTATTTGCTGCTGTCTTAGTTGAC
>NZ_DASQZC010000559.1:0-68635 GCF_035638895.1 Nostoc sp.
CCCGTAATCCGATGATTAATAGTGGAGCAATTACTCTCGCTGATAAATTACCTGGAAAGGACGCTAGCAATCGCACTCTTTTATTTTGTCAATGGCTCAACCAATTAGCAAGTTGCCAATTATCTTTAAATGAGGTAATGCTGGCTTCAGTGCGATTAACACGCTCAACAAGCAATGAAGCGATCGCAAACTATCTTGCCAAAACAGGTCATCTAGAAAATCTGGAAACAGCACTTGACACTTATGAGCAAATATGCTGTCTGTCGGGGCGAGTTGAAGATTTAGCCCTGCTAGGAAAACTCCTAGCTTATGAAAATGGCTGTTTATCAGCACAAAATCGCCGGATTGTCAATGCGGTAATGTTAACTTGTGGACTGTATGAAGCTTCTGCGGAGTTTGCAGTCAGAGTTGGTTTACCAATGAAATCAGGGATTGGTGGCGGACTTGTAGCAATAGTACCAGGTGAGGGAGCGATCGCTTGCTACAGTCCCGTGTTGGATAATATCGGAAATCCTGTAGGTGCGATCGCGTTTGTTGAGGCTTTAGCGCAAGAGTTACAGTTGAGTGTCTTTGGTTAACTCCGGTTTTTCTGCTTCGGGAGCGCTTATTTTAGGTAACGGCGTTGATTCAGGAGTTGGCGTTACCTCTGACTGTGATTCTGGTGCAGGAGACTTAATGATCTCTGGCAGTACCGATGGCAAACTAGAAGATGGTGCAACTGGTGCAACTGGTATTGGGGTAATTTTTTTAGGTGCAGGAGACTCAATAATCTCTGGTATCGTGGGTGGCAAACTAGGAGATGTCTCAACTGGTGCTTGTGGGGTGGGGACTTTACCAGCCCGACGGTTGAAAAATCCGCCAAATCTAGGTTTTGTTGTTTGAGGGACAACTTTTTCAGGTAACGGCGTTGATTCAGGAGTTGGTGTTAGCTCTGGCTGAGGTTCTAGTGCAGGCGTAATTATTTCTGGCGATATCGGGGACAAGGTGGGAGATGGTACCGTTGGAACTTCCAATTTTGGTTGTTCTGGCTTGGTAGGCTCTGTTTCAGATTCTTTGGGAATTTCAGTTTTGGGAATCGGCTGTTTTTCTACCTTCGGTTGTATTTCGGGTGTTTTTTCAACGGATGGGGTAGGTGTAAATCTATAATTTGGATCTACAATGCCGCGCACCTCATCTGCTGTAACTTCTCCTCTGACAATTCTCGACAAAGTGTCTTTACCCTTTGGCTGGTAGTCAATTAATCTAACTGTGGTATTGAAGGCATTTTTGACAGTATTTCCCTGGTTATCGAGAAATTCTAGTTTTACCCAGTTTTTTCCTGGATGGAAGCCTTTAAGATAAACTGCTTGCCAGCGATCAAAAATAAAGCTTTCACCATTAATTGTGGAGCGGATGCGCCAATCACTGAATTGGTCGTTAGGGTTTTCCTTCCCAACAAGGTGCAGGGGAGCGTTAGTTAAGTAAAAGTCCAGTAAGATTGGTTCTGCTCCGTAGCTACTTTGAGGGCGGCTGTAAGTTAGCAGGGGTAACTTGGCATCTGGATTATTGTCGTCGGTTTTGGTGAAGACGTGAAATGTTGTTTGGGCATAAGCGCCTTCATTCTTAAAGCTTTCATGCCAAGGACGAGAGGCAAAGACCTGCAAGGTATGAGTGCCTGGAGACAAGTCTGGCAAAACCAAGGGCTGATTCAGGTCGTAAACAGGGATATAAGGTTGGTTATCTAGAATTACATGTAGATGGGGCCCTAGTTGTAATTGTGAATCCTTAAATATTGGTAAATCCTTAACCTGAAAACTGGCTGTGGCTTTGTTGTCTTGGAGAACTTCATCAGCTTGTGGAGTAACAATTGTCACTTGTGGCTGATAAACTTCCAAAGTTGTCCGCAGGTCTTGGATAACAGATGGTGGGGAAACTTCCGAAAATTGCTTTGAAATTTGAGAAATCTGTGGAGGGTTTTCTCTATAGTCAGTAGATACTTCCTGGCTACTGACTTTCTCCCCACAACTGGTCAAGCTTAATACCAGCAACAATGTCATTACCCACCTGAAAATCGGGAACCTCTCAGGGAGGAGCTTCTTTAACACCCTTTTCTGCCACGAGTTCATGCGTTGCACCCAGTGATAGTCTTCGACAATTGACAGATTATTTTGGCTCAAACTGTCCATCTGGAACTATAGCCCAAAAGGTGAAATCTACCTCACATCCCATAATTTCTCTTGTGTATCTCTGGAAATTTAAAATAAGTCATATTCGTTACAGCTTTTTCCTTACAACAATGGAAATATGACACAAATATTCATAAGTAATAGTAGCCAAAGCTGGAACATCGGCTTATACAGCCAAACTATAAAATTTGCAAATTGTTATTCTTTGTAAATTAAATGGCTAATCTATTGACTTTTGGACAAAGGCTTTAAAGTTAAAAGGCAGTTAAGGCAGGAATTCCAGCAATATTTCAGCAAGTTTGAATTATTGTTAAAATATCTCCAACTATCTCCAACAAAGTACAAGTTAAGACTCTATAATTCAACGAGAAACAACAATCCACATCGGTCTTCATCGCGGCTTCAGCAAAATGGAATTTGCGGTAATGGTTAACTTTGTGGTATTCATGATTCCTCATTCCTTATCTAGAGAGGAGGTCGAATGACAATAAGTCCTCCGGAGCGAGAGGAAAAAAAGGCAAGAGTAATCGTCGATAATGACCCAGTTCCAACCTCATTCGAGAAATGGGCGCAACCTGGACACTTCGACAGATCCTTAGCCAGAGGTCCCAAAACCACCGCATGGATTTGGAACCTGCACGCACTCGCCCATGATTTTGATACACATACAAGCGATTTAGAAGATATATCCCGCAAGATATTCTCAGCCCACTTCGGCCACTTAGCCGTAATAATGGTTTGGTTGAGCGGGATGATTTTCCACGGCGCGAAGTTTTCTAACTATGAAGCTTGGTTAAGCGATCCGTTAAACGTTAGACCAAGTGCTCAGGTTGTTTGGCCCATTGTTGGACAAGACATTTTAAACGGTGATGTTGGCGGTGGTTTCCACGGCATTCAAATCACCTCTGGTTTGTTCCAAGTATGGCGTGGCTGGGGTATCACAAACTCCTTCCAGCTTTACGTGACTGCGATCGGTGGCTTGGTATTAGCAGGCTTATTACTATTTGCCGGCTGGTTCCATTACCACAAACGCGCTCCCAAACTGGAATGGTTCCAGAATGTGGAGTCAATGCTGAATCACCACTTGCAAATATTGCTTGGTTGTGGTTCCTTGGGATGGGCAGGTCACATAATCCACGTATCCGCACCGACTAACAAGCTTTTGGATGCAGGCGTTGCTCTTAAAGACATACCCTTGCCCCACGAGTTCATCTTGAACAAAGACTTGTTGACCGAGCTGTATCCCAGCTTTGCTGCTGGTTTAGCACCTTTCTTCACCTTGAACTGGGGTCAGTATGCTGACTTCCTCACCTTCAAGGGCGGTCTAAACCCAGTAACAGGCGGCTTGTGGATGACTGATATTGCTCATCACCACTTAGCGATCGCAGTTATCTTTATTATTGCTGGTCACCAGTACCGTACCAACTGGGGTATTGGTCACAGCATTAAAGAGATCCTGGAAAACCATAAAGGCCCTTTCACCGGTGAAGGTCACAAAGGTCTTTACGAAAACCTGACCACATCGTGGCACGCTCAGTTGGCTACTAACCTAGCCTTCTTGGGTTCGCTGACCATCATCGTCGCGCATCACATGTACGCGATGCCCCCCTATCCATATTTGGCAACTGATTACGCTACACAGTTGTGCATTTTCACCCACCACATGTGGATTGGTGCATTTTGTATAGTCGGCGGTGCGGCTCACGCTGCCATCTTCATGGTGCGGGATTACGATCCAGTTGTGAACCAAAACAACTTACTGGATCGGGTGCTTCGTCACCGCGATGCGATTATTTCTCACCTTAACTGGGTGTGTATTTTCCTCGGCTTCCATAGCTTTGGACTTTACATTCACAACGATACAATGCGTGCCTTGGGGCGTCCCCAAGATATGTTCTCTGATACTGCAATTCAATTGCAGCCAGTGTTTGCCCAGTGGGTACAAAATATCCACACCCTAGCTCCTGGTGGCACTGCTCCCAATGCGCTAGAACCCGTTAGCTATGCTTTCGGCGGTGGGATTTTGGCTGTAGGCGGTAAAGTTGCGATGATGCCCATTGCTTTGGGTACGGCGGACTTCTTAATCCACCATATTCACGCATTCCAAATCCACGTTACTGTCCTAATTCTGCTCAAAGGTGTACTGTTTGCCCGTAGCTCTCGTCTGATTCCAGACAAAGCAAACCTGGGCTTCCGCTTCCCCTGCGATGGTCCTGGTCGTGGCGGTACTTGTCAAGTATCTGGTTGGGATCATGTGTTCCTCGGACTTTTCTGGATGTACAACACAATATCCATTGCAATTTTCCACTTTAGCTGGAAGATGCAATCAGATGTCTGGGGAACCGTAGATGCAGATGGTGCTGTGACTCACATCACCGGTGGTAACTTTGCCCAAAGCGCCATCACCATCAACGGTTGGTTGCGAGACTTCTTGTGGGCGCAAGCTACGCAAGTCATCAATTCATACGGCAGTGCGCTATCTGCTTATGGACTAATGTTCTTAGGCGCTCACTTTGTTTGGGCATTCAGCTTGATGTTCCTGTTCAGTGGTCGCGGCTACTGGCAAGAACTAATTGAGTCCATTGTTTGGGCGCATAACAAACTGAAGGTAGCACCAGCAATTCAGCCTCGCGCTCTGAGCATTATTCAGGGTCGGGCTGTAGGGGTAGCTCACTACCTCTTAGGAGGAATTGCCACAACTTGGGCGTTCTTCCATGCACACATCCTTTCAGTAGGGTAGCAATCAGCTTTCTACAAGTTAGGAGTTAAAAGTTAGGAGTTAGGAATGAAGTTAAGAGTTAGGAGTTAGGAGTTAGAAATAAAAATTTAAAACTCATAACTGACAACTCATAATTCTCAACTCATAACTCACAACTCATAACTCCTAACTATCCCAGCTGGTACTTGATGGCTAAAGGTCAGAGGATTTATTAAACCTATGGCGACGAAATTTCCAAAATTTAGCCAGGATCTCGCACAGGACCCGACGACTCGTCGGATATGGTATGCGATCGCTACAGGCAACGATTTTGAAACCCATGATGGCATGACGGAAGAAAATCTTTACCAAAAGATTTTCGCAACTCACTTCGGTCACTTGGCAATCATCTTCCTGTGGGCATCCAGCCTCCTGTTCCACGTAGCCTGGCAAGGTAACTTTGAACAGTGGATTAAAGATCCCCTTCACATCCGTCCCATCGCCCACGCGATTTGGGACCCCCACTTTGGTAAACCAGCGATCGAAGCTTTTACCCAAGCTGGCGCTAGTAATCCGGTAAATATTGCTTACTCTGGTGTTTACCACTGGTGGTACACCATCGGTATGCGGACAAACAGTGAACTGTACACTGGTTCAGTTGGTCTGTTGTTGTTGGCAGCATTGTTCTTATTCGCTGGCTGGCTGCACTTGCAACCCAAGTACCGTCCTAGCTTGGCCTGGTTTAAGAGCGCTGAACCCCGCCTAAACCACCACTTAGCAGGTTTGTTTGGTGTTAGTTCTTTGGCTTGGGCTGGTCACTTAATTCACGTTGCTATCCCCGAAGCTCGCGGACAGCACGTAGGTTGGGATAACTTCCTATCCACCCCACCCCACCCAGCAGGTTTGGCACCTTTCTTCACCGGTAATTGGGGCGTTTACGCTCAAAACCCTGACACTCCTGGGCATATATTCAGCACATCGCAAGGTGCAGGGACTGCAATTCTGACTTTCTTGGGTGGTTTCCATCCCCAGACAGAAGCTTTGTGGCTGACTGACATAGCTCATCACCACTTAGCGATCGCAGTTATCTTTATAATTGCCGGTCACCAGTACCGGACTAACTTCGGAATTGGTCACAGCATCAAAGAAATGCTGAACTCCAAATCCGGTTTAGTACCTGGTACAAAGAGTGAAGGTCAGTTCAACCTACCTCACCAAGGGTTGTACGACACCTATAACAACTCACTGCACTTCCAGTTAGGTATTCACCTAGCTGCTCTGGGAACCGTCACCTCTTTGGTGGCACAGCATATGTACGCCATGCCTCCTTATGCATTTATTGCTAAGGACTACACAACGCAGGCAGCGCTGTACACTCACCATCAATATATTGCTGGTTTCTTGATACTAGGTGCTTTTGCTCACGGAGCTATATTTTGGGTACGTGATTACGACCCAGAACAAAACAAGGGCAACGTCCTTGAGCGTGTATTACAGCACAAAGAAGCGATTATTTCCCACCTTAGCTGGGTATCTCTTTTCTTAGGCTTCCACACCCTCAGCTTGTACGTCCACAACGATGTAGTGGTTGCTTTCGGTACTCCTGAAAAGCAAATCCTGATTGAGCCAGTGTTTGCCCAGTTCGTCCAAGCTGCTCATGGTAAAGTACTGTACGGCTTAGACACCTTGCTGTCTAACCCAGATAGCATTGCCCATACAGCATGGCCCAACTACGCTAACGTCTGGTTACCAGGCTGGTTAGATGCCATCAATGCTGGTACTAACTCCCTGTTCTTGACAATTGGCCCTGGCGACTTCTTGGTACACCATGCGATCGCTTTAGGTCTGCACACCACCACCTTGATTTTGGTCAAAGGTGCTTTGGATGCCCGTGGTTCTAAGCTGATGCCCGATAAAAAGGACTTCGGCTATGCCTTCCCTTGCGACGGCCCCGGTCGTGGCGGTACTTGCGACATCTCAGCTTGGGATTCCTTCTACCTCGCTACATTCTGGATGCTCAATACCCTTGGTTGGGTTACCTTCTACTGGCATTGGAAACATCTAGGTATTTGGCAAGGCAACGTAGCTCAGTTCAATGAGAACTCTACATATCTCATGGGCTGGTTCCGCGATTACCTCTGGGCTAACTCTGCTCAGTTGATTAACGGTTACAACCCCTACGGCGTGAATAACTTGTCTGTCTGGGCTTGGATGTTCTTGTTTGGACACCTAGTTTGGGCTACTGGCTTCATGTTCTTAATCTCCTGGAGAGGTTACTGGCAAGAGTTGATTGAAACCCTTGTTTGGGCACACGAACGCACTCCTCTAGCTAACCTAGTTCGCTGGAAAGATAAGCCCGTGGCTCTGTCAATTGTTCAAGGTCGTGTAGTTGGTCTAGCTCACTTCACTGTTGGCTATGTCTTGACTTACGCTGCATTCTTGATTGCTTCTACTGCTGGTAAGTTCGGTTAATTAGGCTGCTAGTTTTGTAGATAAGTAATAAAAATCCCCTGCCGCAAGGTGGGGGATTTTTTTTGGGTTTTAGGTGGGGAGGATGGGAAAAATAAAGAAGGGGCAGGCAAGATGCCCACCCCACAAGAAAAGTTATAGAAAAATTACAAATAGTATCCTGAATGCAAGAGCCAAAGTTGAAAATTTTTTGGAGAAAATTACCTCATTGGGAGTTAGATGGGGCGGTTTATTTTATTACCTTTAATACTTGGCAAAAGTTAGAACTTACTCTAGAAGCTAGAGAAATAGTTTTTAATTCCTGCTTGTTTTTTGATAAAAACAGATATCAAATATTTGTTTTTGTAGTTATGACAAATCATGTGCATCTGCTCATTCAGCCTTTACTCAAATCGGGAAATGAGTTTTGGTCATTGAGTAGCATTATGAAAAGTATTAAAGGTTATAGTGCTAAACAAATTCCAAAAGTTATGCAACATATAGTAACAGTTTGGCAAGATGAAAGATATGATCGGATTGTTAGGAATGACCAAGAGTTTCAACAATATTGGGAATATATCAGACAAAATCCTGTGAAAGCAGGACTATCATCAAGTCCAGAAAATTACCCCTTCTTTTGGCAACTCCCTGAATAATCTCACTCATCACATTTTCTCTTCTCTTGTGGAGTGGGCATCTTGCCCGCCCCTTTTGTAGCCTTAAATACCAGTCTATAATTGACTATTGAATCAATTTAATTTTCTCTATTGCCTCTAAATATTTTTTTGTATCGCCTTCTTGTAAATAAAGGTTAGCAGCTTGCTGCCAATCTTTAATTGCACCTTGATTATCTCCTAAGTCATAGCGAACCCAAGCTCGATTATTGTAGGTACTAGCTTTTTTTGCGTTTAACTGAATCGCTTTATTATAGTCTTGTTAAGCTAAAGAATATTTAGACTTGTGATTATCTAAGTTGCTTGTCATATAAATCACACCGATTTCTTGATTGAATAGAATTTTTTCTGAGGGTAAAAATTTTTTGTAGCATTGTCGGTATTATACTAATGTGATGTACCAAATTTTTGATATTATGCTGATATAAATACTGGCTACCCCTGACTTGACATTACATGCCGGATAATCTTGATGCTTTTGTGGGGTGGGCATCCTGCACGCCCATAACCAAGGGCGGGCGAGACGCCCACCCCACAAGAGATTATTGGATACTATTTGTGATTTGGAAGTCCCCAAAGCCGGAATAATTTTATAACTCTTGAACTTACAACAAATAAATTTAAAATCATATTACACCCAAAATCACGGCGCAATATATCTAGGTGATAGCCTAGAACTAATTAAGTCTATTGAAAACAACAGTATTAATCTCATCCTCACCTCACCTCCATTTGCTCTGACACGAAAAAAAGAATACGGTAACGAAACTGCGGAAAAATATATTGAGTGGTTTCTACCTTTTGCCTATGAATTTAAAAGAGTACTGGCAGATAATGGCTCATTCGTACTAGATTTAGGTGGTGCTTACCTACCTGGTAATCCCGTGCGGAGTATCTACCAATATGAACTTTTAGTCAGATTATGCAAAGAAGCAGGTTTCTTTCTTGCTCAAGAATTTTACCACTATAATCCGGCTCGACTGCCAACCCCTGCTGAGTGGGTAACAATCAAGCGGATTCGTGTGAAAGATTCTGTAAATACAGTTTGGTGGTTGTCTAAGACACCGAATCCTAAAGCAGATAACAGAAAAGTTTTAAAGCCCTATAGCCAAAGTATGAAACAATTACTTAAAAATGGCTATAAGGCTAAAATACGTCCTAGTGGACATGATATTTCAAATAAATTCCAAAAAGATAACCAAGGTGCAATTCCACCAAATCTACTAGAAATTGCTAATACTGAATCGAATAGTGCTTATTTACGACGCTGTAAATCAGCAGAAATTAGACCCCATCCAGCACGTTTTCCTCAAGGGTTCGCCGAGTTCTTCATCAAATTCTTAACTGATGAAGGTGATATGGTTTTAGATCCATTTGCAGGTTCTAACACAAGCGGGTTTGTCGCTGAAACTCTGCAACGCCGATGGATATCTTTTGAAATTAACGAGGATTATGTAATGGGAAGCCGTTATCGTTTTACTCAATAAAGATATTAAGTAAATATTCAGGACTAAGCAGTTAAAATCTATAACTCATAACTACTTAAATTTCTCCATTCACTTGCATTTGATGAACTTGATCTGCTAACTCTTGACGACCTTGATCATCTAGTTTGTCAATTGCTAACATCCCCATGAGGATAACTTCTTTCAGGGTCAAACGTGTCGAATGTGCTTGTTTTTGCACAATCTCTTTAATAATGGGACTCACACCAATCGCTGTACTAGCTCTAGCCACGGAATAAAAGGAAAACACTAATGATTAAGCCTAAATCTTAGCACCTCCCATGAAGTTATTTTGTCTAGTTAAAACTTAATTTAAATGTGTTTCAACTCATACTTCAATAAGTAAACATTAATTTTAAATTAGGTATATACAGAATAACCTTCTAAGTGCAGGGCACTATCCTAGAACTGGACAATTTATATCAAAACCCCAATTATCGCACCAAAGGTAAGAGGCTACTTTTGCATGAAAATAAACTTAACTTTTATTATCTCAGAATAACGGGTATAGTGTCTAACAGTGCTATAAATAGCTCTAGAGTTGTTCCAAAGCTTTTTGATTGAGGGTGTACGGGCATAACTTCTAACTGTGCTGTAAATTACCTAAAATGGTCAGAAACTTCTTTAAGTGTCGTTCCTTGTCTGATCCTAGTTACGAATCTTTAATCTAACTAATTCCATATTTGAGAACTGACGCATTTGCAACGCTCAATTTTATTTGAGAAATTAAAAAGCTATCCCCCTAGTTCTAGTAAAGTCTAATGCGATCGCCATAATTGACTGACATTTTAAACCTGAAATCAAATGGTTATTTATTATGTTAGCAACGGCAAAAGCCAAAACCTCTGTCCTGAGATACTCAAAAATAACCTGCTAATTGCTGAGTTTGTACACACTTGCAATATTTGTGGCAACTGAGTTATAAAAAATAGTCGGTTTGTGAAAATAGGGTTTTCAGTACAACTATCCTTACAAATAAAATTTGTATACCACCGGGAAAACCGTAATTTAAAGAGATCATGAATTCTCAAATATAATCTCGTTAACAGGCTTTACAGAACTATACAGTTTAAATAAGAATAATAACTTAACCGAAGTAAAATTTTCCTGAATACAGGCAACTAATGCTGTGAGATGGAAAAGCAGTGAGTAGAGGAGAGACAAAGCGATGAGGGAACCTTATCTGTTGGCAGCAGGCTTGTTAACAGTATTAGCAATACCAGCATTGGCTCTTCCACATTTGTCGATTATCTTGCCAGAAAATTCTAGATCCCTGTGGGATTTAAAACAGAGTTCGCAAGCAATAGTCAGTACAAAAATTATCAATAGCGTTGATATCTCTTTACCAGAACTCAGCGGCCAAGCGTTCCAACCCTTAAAAAGTTTGCAGCCAACAGCAGGTGAGAAAAACATTAAGAGCTTACCAGAAGTCAGTAGTCAGGAATTACCAGCTCCAACAGAGTCATCACTCAACCCCAGTCCCCAAGCAACTGGTCTCTCATTGACATCTGGGAATCAACTTTACTACCAAAGATTGGCGGCTCTGAAAACAGGTCAAATTTATACGCGCGTAGAAAGTGATAATTTGCAATCATTGTGGGAGTCGATCAAGAAACGTCAATTAACTTATGATGACTGGAAAAGTTTATTAGCTTCAGAAGCTAGAGCGATCGCTCTAGGTCAAGGTGCAAATCATCTAAGTATTTTAGTTGGTGATTCTTTGAGCATGTGGTTTCCGAGAGAAAAACTGCCTGCTGGAAAATTATGGCTGAATCAAGGCATATCTGGAGATACTTCTAGTGGTGTTTTAAAAAGATTGGGGGCATTTTCGGCAACGCGACCCGATGTGATTTACGTCATGGCTGGGATTAACGACTTACGAAAAGGTTCTAGTGATGGCATAATTTTGCGTAATTATCGCCGAATAATCCGTCGCTTACGGCAGACTCACCCAAAAGCTCAAATCATTGTCCAATCAATTTTGCCTACTCGCCTAGCAAAACTTTCTAATAGCCGCATTCGTCACATCAATACACAACTAACTCAGATTGTCAAACAAGAAGGCGCTAATTATCTAAATATTTATAGCTGGTTTACGGATATGGAAGGCAATTTGCGCCCAGAGTTGACCACAGATGGGTTGCACCTGTCTCAAGAGGGTTATGATGTGTGGCGATTGGCACTACAGCAGATAGAATACAAGCTAACTCAGCGTGAGAAATAAGCGATCGCCTGGCGAAAACTTAAAGCGATGTCTACGATGGGCTGCGCCTACGTAATTTTTAGATTTATGGAAGTTACTGATAACGATGCCATCACCATACGTTCTCTAATTGAACACCAATTGGCAGCCTTTCAAAAGGATGATGCCCAAGGCGCTTTTGACGGAGCTAGTCCGGCAATTCAAAAGCAATTTAGAACCCCAGAATATTTTATCCAGATGGTAAAAATAAGCTACCCAGCAGTATACCGTCCTCGTTCTGTCTTTTTTGAGAAGATAACAACTATCCAGGGAAACATAACTCAGCCAGTGCTAATACTAGCTCCTGATGGAGTTCCCTTGAGGGCTTTATATTTTATGGAAAAACAGCCAGATAATACCTGGAGGATTAACGGTTGCTTTTTAGTTTCCGTAAAAAGTAAAGAAGTATAAATTATATCTTCATACAACCAAAATATTATAATTTAACGCTCAAGGCTTCCCGATTCAAAACCTGATTTAACTTACCGCTACGATAACCTTCTAAATCCAGGGTTACGTAAAGAAATCCGAAATCTTGAAATGCAGAAACTATTTTCTGTAAATCCGTAGTTAACACAAACTCTTTAATTTGTTCTGGTGGTAATTCAATGCGGGCTGTATCTCCTTCCGATCGCACGCGCAAATTCTGCCAACCTAGCTTTCTTAAGAAAATTTCTCCTCTACCAACTCGTTGTAACTTAGCTACAGTAATCTCTTCACCATAAGGAAACCGTGAACTGAGGCAAGGTTGAGCGGGTTTATCCCACCAAGGTAAACCAAGTTGTTGCGAAAGTTGTCTAACTTCAACCTTGGTGACACCAACTTCTGCTAAAGGCGATCGCGCACCTCTTTCTTTCGCCGCCTGAATTCCTGGGCGATAATCATGCAAATCATCGGAATTTACCCCATCTACTACGTAGGGATAACCTAACTCTAAAGCTAAAGGTTTAAGAGTGTCGTGTAATTCACTTTTGCAAAAATAACAACGGTTAACCGGGTTAGAGGTGTAATTGGGATTTTCCATCTCGTGAGTCTGGACGATTTTATGCCCAATCCCAATAGTTGCGGCTTGAATTTTGGCATCTTCCAACTCTTCTGGTAACAGCGAAGGAGAAACAGCTGTTACAGCCAAAGCGCGATCGCCCAATGCATCATAAGCAATTTTGGCAACCAAAGTACTATCAACGCCCCCAGAGTAGGCAATCAACGCCTGCTCCATTTCTTGAAATAAGGCTTTTAATTGCTCAAATTTTTCTGTCAGCATCATTTACCAATCCTGCCCAAACCCTATAGCACCCAACAGCTTCTATTGTAGTCATTTCCCTCTGTTCCCCTACTCCCCTAATTCCCCTGTTGTTGGCGGTTTGCTGTATTTAGCTATCAGACTGGCTAAAAGTGGTAAATCAATTGGTTTAGAAATATAGTCATTTACTCCAGCTGCTAGACAAGTTTCGCGATCGCCTTTCATTGCCATTGCTGTTTGAACAATTACCGGAATCGTCTGATATTGCCGATTTTCTCGCAGCTGCTGTACCAACTTTAGACCATTTCCATCTGCCAGATGAACATCCATCAAAATTAACACTGGGTCTAACTGTGGTAAAATTTCCCACATCTCGGCAGCATTCTTAACCCAAGTCACCTGATATCCCAATTTACATAGATAAATTTGTATCAAATGAGCGTTGGGTAAGTCATTTTCTACCAGCAAGATATCTACAGAAGAACTAGGGGTGAAAGCCAAATGAGGTAAAGAGGATTTTTCTTCCCCTGCTCCCTCTGCTCCCCCTGCTCCCCCTGCACCCTCATCTCCCTCATCTCCCTCATCTCCCCCCACTCCCGGCTCTTGCCTAAAGGGAAGTACAAGGGTAAAACGGGAACCGCAATTTACTTCAGATTCCACTTTCACAGAACCACCGTGAATTTGGGCGAGTTTTTGAGTCACTGCTAAACCCAAACCAGTACCTTCACCACCAGCGACAGCCTTGGCAATTTGGAAATAGGGTTCAAACAGTTGAGCTTGGTCTTCTTGGGAAATGCCAGTGCCAGTATCCCAAACTGTAAAATACACAAATAGACCTTTGGGAACAACCTCTAAGCCAACACTTCCTTGGCTGGTGAATTTTAGGGCATTGAAGAGTAAATTCAACAGCATTTGCTTGAGTCGCAAGGAGTCAGCTACTAGGGTTGTGATATCGGGGTCAACTCTTAAACGGAGTTGCAAACCCTTACTAGCGGCTTTCTCTTTCACCAGTGCGAAAACATTGTTACATAGCATTGGCACATCAATTGTTTCCCACTGCACCTCCATCTGATTTGCTTCAATTTTAGAGAGATCCAAAATATCATTAATCAAAGCTAGCAAGTGCTTACCGCTAGACCGAATGATATTTAAATACTCTTGCTGGCGTTCTTGAGTTGGTTCAAATCCTGGGGTTAAAAGGAAGTCGGTGAACCCAATAATAGAACTAAGGGGTGTGCGAATTTCGTGGCTAGTGTTTGCCAAAAACTGATTTTTGAGTTGATTGGTGCGCTCCAATTCTTGATTAGAGTTATTTAACTCTTGATGCCGTTGCTGCCAAGATAGAATGTGTCTAAGTTGTACCAAGGCTGTTGTACAATGCTTGGCAGACCTTGCCATCAATTGAGATATGAGTTGAGCAAGTGATTTTATAAGCGAATCACGAGCAGAGTTTAGGGGTGCGGTGGCGAGAATTAGCCAACCCATGACGTTGCCAGAATCATCAGCTAACCGCCAAGCGCTCGGTGGTTGTTGATTTTCAAGCTGCTGCAAATCTTCGAGTTCTATAACCTCTTGCAATCTTAACAGCAGCTTTTTTTCTGCTGTCAGCAATTCTAGAAATAAAGGTTGTGAGTTCGGGGATAGAGAAGATGAAACATAGCAAACTCTGGCAACAGTTGCTTGTGGTTCAAACAAAGCTATGCCTACGGCACAATCTGTAACCGCCAAATTGCTGTTGTTCACAGCACTGTTAATCTCGTTGACAACAGTTTGAAGAATTTTTGTTTCTGCGGCTCCTGCCTGTGGGACAGTGTTACAAGCAGAAAGCAGGCAATCATCAAGGCGACTTTGCAACTGGTTCAAGCTGCTCTCCAGCCACAACCTGGCGCGAAGTTGCTGAATTGTTGTCAAAGGTTTTGGCCTTACATCTATCTGTGAGTTATGGTCTGGTAAGCTTGAGTACTGCTGCATGGTCAACTAGACCGTTGAAATAGTTTAGCTTCGCATAAGAATCCGAAGAGGATTCTATGTATATTAACTGACAATTCTTTTTTATTTATAAACCATAACTATATGTTGTTATAAACCATAACTTATGATGTTAAATTTAGCATCTCTTCTAAAAAAATTATTATACGAACCACTGACGTAAATTTTTTTAAAGCAACGTAAGGCTTATGGATACACAATTCGCCCAATTAATCGTTAATGGAATTGCGGTGGGGAGCATTATTGCTCTAGCAGCAGTCGGACTCACTCTTACCTACGGAATTTTACGGCTATCTAACTTTGCTCATGGTGATTTTCTCACTCTTGGAGCCTATCTGACTTGGCTGATAAACACTATTGGAGTCAATATTTGGCTGTCGATGATCCTGGCGGCGGTGGGAACAGTAGCAGCAATGCTGTTATCAGAAAAGTTACTGTGGTCAAAGATGCGCTCTATCCGTGCTACTTCTACTACGCTGATTATTATTTCTATCGGACTTGCCTTATTTCTTCGCAACGGTATTATTTTTATCTGGGGTGGCAAGAACCAAAATTATAATTTACCTGTTACGCCAGCTTTAGACATCGCGGGTTTAAAGGTGCCGCAAAATCAATTATTGGTATTGGGTTTGGCGGTGTTAGCAATTTTGGCACTGCATTATCTGCTGCAAAATACCAAAATTGGTAAAGCGATGCGAGCAGTTGCCGACGATCTGGACTTAGCCAGAGTTTCAGGTATCAATGTTGACCGAGTAATTTTATGGACTTGGGTAATTGCTGGTAGTCTTACATCCTTGGGCGGCAGTATGTATGGGCTGATTACAGCCGTGCGCCCCAATATGGGATGGTTTTTAATTTTACCATTATTTGCTTCAGTAATTCTTGGTGGGATTGGCAACCCTTACGGTGCGATCGCAGCAGCTTTTATCATTGGCATCGTCCAAGAAATCAGCACTCCTTGGCTGGGTTCACAGTACAAACAAGGTGTAGCGCTGTTAATCATGATTTTGGTGCTGCTCATTCGTCCCAAAGGTTTATTCAAAGGAACGATTTGAGCAGCACCACTCCACTTCTAACTACTCAATAATGTGGAAATAGAAGGCTGCTACCACAAAATTAATAGCTAACAAGAACAGTGCCCAGCCTGTGCGAAAGGCGTAGGGAGGTTTAGCTCCACTGTCGGCAACTGGTAAATTCTTCGTCGTTTTTGCAGTCATAATGCGATTCTCCTAATGTCATGACTTTTTAAGAAATACCAAACTGGTGTACCAAATATTCAAATTCTTTAAGAATATTTGTGTGAAGTTGGAAATTGGGGAGTGGAGAATAGGGAATGGGGAATGGGAACTGGGTATTGGGCAATTGGTTATTTCTTCCCCTGCTCCCCCTGTCTCCCCTGCTCCCTCATCCCCCGACTCCCGACTCCCCACTCCCCACTCCCTCCTCTCCAGCATGATAGGAACTGCGAACCAGAGGCCCAGAACGAACATGATTGAATCCCATTTCCCATGCTAATCTGCCTAGTTGATCAAATTCCTCTGGAGTCCAATATTTTTGGACTGGCAGATGTTCAAGAGTTGGACGCATATACTGCCCGATAGTCAAGCGATCGCACCCCACAGCCCTTAGATCAGCCATTGTTTCAACGACTTCATCAAGTGTTTCTCCGTGTCCCAGCATCAAACCTGATTTGGTGGGAATTGTCGGATCGATTTCTTTGACCATAGCTAGTACCGAAAGGGAGCGATCATATTTGGCTCCCCGGCGCACTGGCCCAGTTAACCGTTTTACTGTCTCGATATTGTGATTGAAACAAGCTGGTTTGGCCTTTACAATCATGGCTATTCGCTGGCGTTGACCTGATTCCCCAACACTAGCACCACCCCAAAAATCAGGGGTCAGCACTTCGATTTGAGTCTCTGGGTTCAATTGGCGGATAGTCGCGATCGTTTCTACAAAGTGCCCTGCACCTTGATCGGGCAAGTCATCACGGGCTACAGAAGTCAGCACCACATAACGCAATCCCAAAAGCTGCACCGCCTGTGCTACCTTTTGGGGTTCCTCTAAATCAAGAGGCATGGGTGCATGACCTTTATCTACTTGACAGAAAGCACAAGAGCGTGTGCAAGTAGGCCCCATTAGTAAGAAAGTTGCAGTTTTTTGGGCATAACACTCCCCCCGGTTGGGACAGCGCCCTTCTTCGCAAATCGTGTGAATTTGGCGCTGCTTAATAATGCGTTGTACGGTAGAGATTTCACTGGCTTTGCCAATAGGACGACGTAACCAGCTAGGCATTGCCGTAATTTCAGACTTTAGTTCGGCTCGTTGTGACGAAATCATAGACATCTAAGCAAGATACGGATATAAAGTAACGGTCTGTTAATTAACAATAGATAAGAATAGACGTGGGGATGCTCTTAATGAAGTCCCCATGTCTCAGTACCAGCATGTCTTTTATGCCCTAGAACAGAGCTAGAGCCTTAAATATCACCATGACACAAATTGAAAATAGCATAAGCAAAAGTTTTGCAAAACACCTGTAGCAATGTCATTTATACCGAAATATACTATCCCCCAATTGCTAAAAATTTTGTATATAGTGGGGGAATTCTCAATGACAATCGGCAAAGCCGCTATTTACACTTAAAGTTTCTGTTAGAGCAAACAGCCGTGGCAAGCAACAAGATTTTAGTTATCGATGACACTACAGTTGTCAGGGTAAAGGTACGAGAAATGTTGCCTCCGGGCAATTTTGAGGTACTGGAAGCAAAAGATGGTTTGGAAGGACTAAATTTCATTCTTCAGGAAAAACTCAGCCTGATTATGCTGGATTTCCTGTTGCCTAAAATGAGTGGCTGGGAGGTTTTCCAGAAAGTTCAAGCCGATCCTGAATTAAGGAAAATTCCTTTGGTAATCATGTCTGGTCGCAAGGAAGAGGTGACTGAAAAAATTACAGAACCCTTTGAATACTTTGAATTTCTGGGTAAGCCTTTTGATCAGAAGCAACTAATTAACGCAATTAAGTTAGCTATGACCAAGGCGAAACAGCCACGCCCAGAACTAGTGCCAGTAGGAGCAGTTACTGTCAAAAAAGGTACAGTCGCAACTTCTGGTGTAACTACTGCTACAGTAGCAGCCCCTAGTGCTGTAACTACTGCTACAGTAGCAGCTCCTAGTGCTGTAAATACTGCGATGCCTACGGCGGCAAGCAACGCAACCCCTACTGCCGGAGGAGCCTCCAACGCAGAAATTAGTGCATTGAATGAGAAAATTGTCAAAATGCAAGCTGAAATCGATGGCTTGAAGAAACAGCTTACTCAGGTTGTGACCTTTATTAAACAAAAAATTAAGTAGCATTTGTACTCATTATTATTATCGCAGCTAAAAATACCCCGTTTATGATAACGGGTGTCCCATTAAAAGCGGGTAAAAATAGTTAGTTCAAAAATACTTATGTTGCGAAATCATCTTTGAAAACAAAATTCAAAAGCAGGAAAACATAACTAGCAATTATCTGCACTTCTATAAATTTTGAATTTTGAATTCCCCGAACGCGAACAGCGTCTTCGCAAAAGAAGAGGTTGACAGTCTAGAAAAGCAGCCCAATACCCACAAAACCTGCCGTAGTTTGCTCTTAATCTAAGGAGAACGGCAGGCTTTTTTTTATTTGTAAGACTTACACCCTGTAAAAATGCATCGTGATGTGAATTAACGATTTTGAGGTTGTTTCAGGCTTTTCTAAATTATCCTGCGATGCCTACGGCGGTAAACTACGTAAATAAACCATGCTGTATGTAGGGTGTGTAGCTGATTATTTTTATAAAAAACATACTACTTGTATGAAACAACAAGAGTATTAATAACTCACTTGATAACAATCGCCTTCATTAAAAATATTGTTCAATAGCAAAATTGTTTTGAGTTGACACTACTTTTTTCAAAAGACAAGAGTAATAATAACTAATTTAAAGCCACTCGCCTTCATTAAACAGGATGTTCATCTGTAGTCAAAATGAAGATTGGCGCTTCATATTCATACTGTAGCGATCGCCCCCGCAGTCGTATAGAACAATTTAATGTGAGAATGTTGCTGTTGTCAGATTTTTTGGGAACTATAGGATTATTAGGCTAAAAATTTGTCAGTCAGTCCGCCAATAAAACAAAGGTGACTTAGCTGCGATCGCAGAGCCAATAGTGAATAAATAACAAGGAGTTAAATTCAGTTAAATACATGAATTACAAGACAGATATAAAAACCCTTGATTTATCAGAAGATAGTTTAATTTTAGTGGTAGATGATACTACTACAAACTTAGAAATTGTCTTTAACATATTAACTAATGTAGGTTTTAACGTTACTACAGAAAATAATGGAGAAAATGCAATCAAGCAAGTTGAATATAACCCCCCTGATTTAATTTTATTAGATGTAGTGATGCCGGGTATAGATGGGTTTGAAACCTGCAAAAGACTGAAACAAAACTCAGCTACTTGTGATATTCCGGTAATTTTTATGACGGCGGATTCTGATACTGACAGTAAAGTAAAAGGTCTAAATATAGGCGCAGTTGATTACATTACCAAGCCTTTTCATGAAGAAGAATTATTAGCTAGAATTAAAACCCATCTTCAATTACGAAATCTCACAAAAAATTTAGAAAAACGAGTTACAGAAAGGACAGCAGCGTTGTCTAGGGCATTAAAAGACTTACAAGAGTCTCAACTTCAGCTTGTACAGACAGAAAAAATGTCTGCCCTTGGTGAATTAGTAGCAGGAGTTGCTCATGAAATTAATAATCCTGTTGGTTTTATTCATGGCAATCTCCAACATGCTTCAGCATATTTTCAAGACATGATTAATATCATTAACCTCTATCAGCAGCATTATCCTAATCCGGTTCCAGAAATTAAAGAGGAAATTGCAGCAATAGATTTGAAGTATATGCTTGCCGATCTACCTAATTTAATATCCTCAATGAAAGAGGGTGTTCAGCGCATTCGCGACATTAGTATCAGTCTGAGAAACTTTTCTCGAGCAGATAGCGATCGCAAAGTTTCTTGCAACATTCATGATGGCATTGACAGCACAATCATGATTCTCAAACATCGCTTAAAAGCATCTGAGGATCATCCCGATATTCAAGTAATTAGAGATTACGATAATTTGCCAGAAATAGAATGCTTTATCGGACAACTAAATCAGGTATTTATGAACTTATTAGCTAATGCTATTGATGCTTTAGAGGAGTCTAATGTAGGGCGCACCTATATTGAGATTGAAGCAAATCCCAATCAAGTATTGATTCAGACTAGCCTCACTGTAAACAAAAAACATATTTTGATTCGGATTAAAGATAATGGCGTGGGAATGTCACCTGATGTCCAGCAAAAAATCTTTGATCATTTATTCACCACTAAACCTGTGGGTCAAGGCACAGGATTAGGATTATCAATTGCTCGTCAAATTGTTGTCGAGAAACATGGAGGAACTCTGGAAGTAAATTCAGCACCAGGACAAGGTTCAGAGTTCATCATTAAGCTTCCTATTTGAAAATCATAGCAAAAATCATTCTCCATATAGATAAATTTACATGATTTATTAGTAATATTATTTACATATTAAGCCTGTTTTGCTTCTTAATTCTGCTGCAACTTAGAAATTTTATTTTGTGTTATTAAACAGAAACGCCTATTTGCTTATTACCAAATAGGCGTTTCTTTAAGTAAAAAGTTTGGTTGAGACTCGGTTAAATCTTAGCGGTAGAATCAACTGAGGGTTGAGACTGACTAACCGAATCTAACTTTGGTAACAGTGGATTTTCTGCCTTTACATTAGTGTTGATTGTTGCTTGCAAAATTGGGGTATTGGAGATGGAATTGTTCGCCAATGTAAACAGTGGATTTGACAAAATCCCTGCTATGGAAGTGGCAATTAATGTTACCACCAACCCGACCTGCAAAGGTCTTAGTCCAGGCAAATCCCAACGCACTTGTGGATAATTCTTTACCGAGTCGGACATTTCATGGGGTTCTTTGACTACCATCATCTTGACTACACGAATGTAGTAGTAGATGGAGACGACGGTGGTAACTAAGCCCAGCAAGACTAACCAATAAAGACCTGCTTGCCAACCAGCCCAGAATAAGTAAATCTTGCCGAAAAACCCAGCCAATGGTGGAATACCACCCAAGGAAAGCAGGGAGATACTCAAGCCCAGTGTTAAGAGTGGGTCTTTTTGATATAAACCAGAGTACTCAGCAATCTGGTCAGTTCCCGTTCGCAGTGAGAACAGGATGATGCAGGTAAAGCCGCACAGGTTCATGAACAGGTAAACCAGTAGGTAGAATATCATACTGGCATAGCCCGCTTGTGTACCAGCAATCAAGCCAATCATCACAAACCCAGCTTGGGCGATAGATGAATAAGCTAGCATCCGTTTCATGGTGGTTTGGGCTAGGGCGACTACGTTACCCAAGATCATACTCAGAACGGCCAGAGCAGTGAAGACAAATCTCCACTCTTCAGCAACTAAGGGGAAGGCTGTTGTCAGCAAGCGGATGGCTAGGGCAAACCCAGCTGCTTTGGAACCGACTGATAAAAAGGCGATGACTGGGGTGGGAGCGCCTTCGTAAACATCTGGTGTCCACTGGTGGAAGGGTGCTGCGGAGATTTTGAAGCCAATACCTGCGATCGCAAAAACCAACGCAATCACTAAACCTAAAGATTGACCGACTTTAGCTGTAGCAATGCCATTAGCGATCGCACTTAGTTCAGTTTGTCCTCCAGATAGTCCATACAGCAGTGATACACCGTACAAAAATACTGCCGTGCTGGAAGCTCCAATTAACAAGTATTTCAGCGCCGCTTCATTGGAGCGGGGGTCACGCTTGGTATAACCTGTCAACAGATAAGAAGAGATACTCAGGGTTTCTAGGGAGATGAAAATCATCACCAACTCACTAGCCCCGGATAAAAACATTCCTCCCAAAGTAGCACTCAGCAAAATAGCGATGAATTCTGCTAAAGGAGTGCCGCTCTGTTCAACGTAGCGAATTGACATCAGTATAGTCGCGATCGCAGATAAGGCGATAATACCGCGAAAGACAATACTCAGGTCATCACCGTTAAAGCTACCGGTAAAACCGATGGGATTGGGAGAGTCCCATTGAAAATATAGGGCGATAATCGAAGCAAATAAACCTGCGATCGCTAGATATCCAATCCAGCGTGCGGATGTACGCCCCAAAATCAAATCAACAATCAAAACCCCCAAGAGGGTGAGAATAACAATCCCCTCTGGCAAAATCGTTCCAGCGTTTAGCTGGGATGCAATATTAGCAAAATCCATGAGATGTATAGGTTTTGGGGATTAGACATTAAGGCTAACTCTGTTCACTCTAGCAAGTTTTCTAACCCCCAGACTAGCTCTTTTAACAAGAGCTTAACAGCTTGGGTGCAGATGACGATTGCACCAACTTGACTGCCTTCCCAGCAGCTTTCTCAGTATCTAGGAATTCACCTAACAGCTTTCCTACCTCGTTTTTCAGGCGTGACCTTTTGCGAAGATCATAAATAATTATGCCGTAACCAGGGCGATCGCCACGGACAAAAAGCTCATAAAATTAATAAGGACACAGCATTGCTGTGCCCCTACAATATTCATAACTCGTAAGTTTATTAAAAACCTACTGATGGCAGCTTGCCTTGTAGCGACTGAAATTTAGACTGTACACAGTTGGCACAATTGCAACCAAGTTGATCAATAATCGGATTAGATGTTTGAATCAAATGTGGTGTTGCCAGATCAGGAATTTGTTGTGTAGATACTACCGTCATAATTTGGGTAGCATAAGCAGATTTCAGGCTGGATGCGTGTGCTGGATTGACTACCAACAGCATGGATACCAAAAATGCGGGACAGGCAAGTAAAATCAGTTTGACAATGTTCATAATTTACACAAAGATACCTTTGCTGATACAGCATAGCTAATAACTTGACCATCTTCAACTTTAATAATTCGTAATTCGTAATTCGTAGTTCGTAATTGTTGGGTTTAATTACCTTTCTCCCAAAGGGGAGAGGTCAACGCCAACGTCTATAAATGACGCTTTTTTTCGGTCTGCGTATAAATACTTTGATGTAATAGTCTTTAATTACGAATTACGAATTACGAATTACGAATTATTTTAACTACGCCCGAATCCTTGACCCCGCAAAACTTTTGACCATATAACTAATTCGCCCTGTTCACCGCCTGCGGCCAGTAACTTCCCTTGGGGATGCCAAGCTAGGGTGGAAAATCCTGCTGAGACACCTGTGATAATTTGGGATACTTCCTTGGCTTTGTTCCACAAACACAGCCAGCCATCAGCAGCAGCAGAAGCGAGAAGGAAGCTTTTAGGTGCAAAGGCGATCGCATTAATCACGCCCACATGATTTGTTAATACTCGTGCTTCCCAACCTAAAGAATCATCCTCTAGTTTTTCCCACACCACAATACCTTCAACGCTAGAAGATGCTAGTATTGGCGCACCTAGTTTCGTGGTAGCTTCTGACCATGCCAATTGACGAATTTTACCAGGGAAGCCACGCATTACCCAAGGATCGGGGTTGTTCCATTCTAAAACGGTGACGCTACGATCCATGTTACCAGAAGCGAGGAATTTGCCATCGGGCGACCAAGCCATCGCTACACTGACAGTAGTCATATCTAGGTTGTATGGTTCTTCATCCCAGTTTTGACTATGCCAAATTTTGACTCCCTTATAACCACTAATAGCTAAGTATTGTCCGTCAATACGCCAATCTATACCCAGTACTGAAGAGTTGTCGAAATTCAGCGTTACGACAATTTCACGAGTATCTGCATCCCAAACTTGGACGTAACGCCCCAAACTAAAAGCCAGTTGGTTACTAGTGTAATTCCAAGCTAGCTTGTCAACCCATGCGGGGGCATTTTCCAAGGTGGCGATTAATTCAGTATCGCGCCAAATTTTCACCTGTCCATCTTGTCCACCAACGGCTAAAAATTTTCCATCTGGTGAAAAAGCTAGACAGTCTACAGATTTACCGTTACCAGTTTGTAAACTTGTAAGTTCGCCATCATTCCACAAAACTACTTCACCGGCGGCGGAAGTTGCTGCTAAAGTTTGACCTTGTGGCGACCAAGCGATCGCAGTTACATAATCTGAAAGTGTCCCCGAATAGTGTTGTTCAAATTCCTTAGATTTGCTGGTTGTGGTGTTCATAGTTATTGGGTACTGGGTACTGGGGACTAGGGGCTGGAAACTAAAGACTCGAAACTAGGGAGTGAATTTTTTCCAATCCCCAGTCCCCAATCCCCTATTTATGCTAAACAAGCGAGAAAATCTTGCTTGAGTTGGGCTGCATCAAGGTTGCGGCCGATGAATACTAGTTCGTTTTTGGGGGTTTCGCTTGCTTTCCAGGGGCGATCGGGTTTGCCATCAAATATCATGTGTACTCCTTGAAAGACAAATCGATTATCTTCTCCAGCAATATTTAAAATGCCTTTCATCCGAAAGATATCTGTCCCTTGGGTACGCAGTAACTCCGAAAGCCAAGTATTTAATTTTTCTCCATCGACTGCACCTGCTTCTACTAAAGCTACAGAAAAGACGCTTTCATCGTGTACGTGAGCATCTTCGCCTAAGAAATCTGGGTCAATTTCTAATGCACGATCTAAATCAAAGGCTTTTACACCTAATAAAGCATCCATTCCGAGTTCAGAATTTTGGGTACGGTAGATTTTTGCGATCGCATTCATCGCCCGAATCCGTTTTTCTAATTCATCCAACTCTTCTGGTGCTACCAAATCTGTTTTATTAAGTAAAATTACATCGGCAAAGGCAATCTGTTCTTGTGCTTCGTCTGCATCCCAGTGCTGCGAGATGTGCTTGGCATCTACGACTGTCACCACTGCATCTAAAGACAGTTGGCTTTGTAAATCTTCATCAACAAAAAATGTCTGAATCACTGGTGCAGGATCGGCTAATCCAGTTGTTTCAATTACTAAATGGTCAAATTTATCGCGTCGCTTCATCAAATTACCAATGATGCGAATTAAATCGCCGCGCACTGTACAACAGATACAGCCATTATTCATTTCAAAAATTTCTTCATCTGCATCGATAATCAATTGATTATCAATACCCACTTCCCCAAATTCATTGACAATCACAGCAACTTTCTTGCCGTGTTCGTAGGTGAGGATGTGATTGAGTAGAGTCGTTTTACCTGCTCCCAAATAGCCTGTAAGAACAGTAACGGGAACTGAATTGTTGATTACGTCAGCCACCATACTCTAAATTCCTCTTGTCTCACCTTATGGATAATCATTATCACATATCATAAATCTTTTTATATTTTTGTGCGAACTTACTATTATTTTGGGTTTCAGCAAAATAATTACATAATTTAATAACCAAACATTTTATTTTTATGCATCTGTAATAAGTAATAGATATTCAAAAGTTGGCTGGCAATATTGCATACAAGCCAACAACCTGCGGTAAGTCGCAGGTTAGTACCTTGACAATTCTACTAGTATAATGATAATCATTATCTTAAAGAAAAAAATTATACTTTGATGGAGTAGGATGGTGGTTTCAAAAAATACTACCGACTTGAGAAAGCAATTAACTCAAGCAGGACAAGCATCTGCGTCTATTGCAGTCAGCTTTTTTATCTTTGCACCGTTGGTTTTATCTACCGCAATAGCCCCGGCACAAGCTGATGATACTCATAATCATTCGGATGAAACAGGTTTTTACATTGGGTTAGATGGTTTGGAGGTTCTCTCTACAGGGACATACGCAGGTTTGGAGAACCCTAACTATAATCGTTTGACCCTTCTCTTTGCACACAGGGATGAAGACACGCCGGAATCTAGCCATTTCCACGGTATTGGTACTTATAGCTACTCAGGTTCTTTAGATAACCCAACTATTAACCCAACCAATACAAATAACCGAATTCCTGAGTCTTACTCAGAACAACCACCGTTAACATTATTACCTGGCACAGGGTTCTATACTGGTCGCTTGATTAGTACTCCAACAGACAATGAATATAGCAATCTCACAATAGAACCTATAGCGTCTCTCAAAACTTCAAAAGAATTAGACAACCAGTATTTGTTAAATAGCTCTAATGGTCGTTGGCAGTCGTCTCTTGAGGGTGCAAATATTGGTTTACAATTAGCCTCAATTAGCAGTGGATTGAATATTGGTGATTCAGCAGGCGTTGATATTGTCAAGTCAGTAGGCGATATCTACACAATCGGCAGTGGTGATAATTTTTCGTTCACCCCTACTTTTTGGACTGAAGCTGCTGCACCACTAGGAACTTATTCTGCATCATTTAAGTTAGTAGATTTAGGCACTGATAATCACCGTATTCCCTTTAAAGAGTCCGGCACTTTCAATTTTGATTTTGAAGTCAAGGCAGTGCCTGAGTCCTCAACTGTTCTTGGTCTTGGTATAGTCGGTTTACTAGCGCTTTCTCTATCTCGCTTGCAAAAACTTACTCGCAGTAGGTTGAACTAATCTTAATCTCGCACCAAGGTGCAAAATGATTCTTTGCGTCTTGGTGCGACGATTTAATTTTCTGAGGAGAACAAAAAATCTTGAACTGCTTCTAAAACAACTGCTGGGTATTCTTCATGTAGTCCCAGAGAACCAGGGATAACAACGCTTCTCACTCCTGGTAAGGTTACTAAAGCGTTCATCTCTTCTCGTGATTTGGGGGGGCTAGATTCTCCAATTACGACCATGAGCGGTACAGTTAGAGACTGCACAAGTTTCAGAAAATCAGATTGTTCGTGTACAGCATCGAGATTACCAGTTACAAAGGCAGCAGATGCAAATCGCGCTCCTGGTTGTTGAGTTGTTTGCCATTTTTTCTCGATGAAACTGGGTGTAATTTTAGCCGCATCAGTAAATACATGACGGCGATACATCAAACTTAAGAAGGATGGGGTAGTGTTGAGTTTGTAGAGAGCTTGACCAAGTATAGGCGATCGCACCAATTCTCTCACAATGCCAGCTATTTGCTGACTTGCTCCCATTGTCGGTAAAGGCCCACGCCAAGTAGGAGCTAACAACAAAATTCGTGAGAAAGCAGCAGCTTGTTTGACAGCTAATTGTAAAACGTAGCTAGCAGCATGACCAGCCGCCACCACAGTAATGGGAGTATTAAAAACAGCTTTGATAAAATCTTCCAGAAATTGCTGATATATTTCTGGACGGTAATTCAAACTAGGGCGAGATGATTCACCAAATCCAGGCCAGTCTATTGCTACAACTTGAAAATGGGGAGCTAGTAGCCTAGCAAGTTCGCCCATTTCCAAACGCGTTGAAACACTGCTGAAAGATGGTAGCAGCAATAGCGGTGAACCTTTACCGAGGGTTTCATAAACAACGCGCAATTGCTGATTTTCCCAGTTCCAGAGATATTCTTGAACTACTCCACCAAAGCCGGTAGCAGCAGGGGTAGATAATAAATTTGTTGACATGAGACTAAATTTTGGTAGTTGTACCTTATTTGTCCTTTGTCAGTTGTCATTTGTCCTTTGCAAATGACTAATGACCAATGACTAAATGACTAATGACCAATAACCAAGTTTAGCTAGGCAAATCTAACTTACATTCCAACGCTTTTTTTTGCATGGTTCTAAAAATGTTATAAAATCCATTAGCGCGGGAAGCTGTCAGACTAACGTTTAAGCCTGTTTCTTGAATAAAATCTGGAGTCACTTGTAATATTTCTGTTGGAGTTAGGCCATTTAATCCTTCAATTAAAAGACCAACCATCCCTTTGCTTATGAGAGCATCTGAGTCAGCACAGAATACGACCTTATCATCATTGAGTGAAGCAGTGATGTAAACTTGAGAAACGCAACCAGGAACTTTATTTTCCGGTACTTTATCAGCTTCTGGAAAATCCTTCAGCTTCTTACCGTAGCCAATTAGCTGTTCAGTACGTCTTCTTTGGTCGGTTGATCGTTGAAAGCGCTGGACAATTTTAGCAAGCGCAGGTGGCAAAGAATCTAGAGTTGAGGACATAACAGAAGCTGCAAATGATCGGTCTTACCTTGAGTGTAAATTATCTGAAGAGCGATAGCGCCTCTGGTTCTCTTGGCAGTATGAAGCTAGCCATTATTGACTATAATAACTTGTCAAATCCAGACAATTCCTGTGTAGGCGCAGCCCGCCGTAGGTATCGCACTTATCTTCAGTTACCTTTTTAATGCGTCTAATCGCAAAAACTTAATTTTTTTATAAGCAGGTTTTAACAGCAACTCTATACAAGTTATGTTGTATCGATATGCACTTACAAAAATAGCTGCAAGTAGCTTTTAACTAAGCAGCCAGGTGATAATCAACAATTAAAAATTAAAAATCAAAAAAATTCTGACTTTTAATTTTTAATTTCTCTCCCTATAAGGATTAATTCGTAGTTTGTGCAGCTAGCATCTGCTTCAGCTTTTCTAATTCCGAAGCCCAACGAGGATCTGGACGAATAGCGTCTGAATCGGTGGTTGTGGTGTTGTTGTTTTCACGAGAACCGCCGCCGCCACCTGAGCCACGACGAGGCTTCTTAGAGCTTTTCTCGCGGCGGCTACCTTCTCTAGTAGGCATAGGAGTAGGGGTACTACTAGCAGCAGTAACTGGTTTGGGAGCTTGCTCCTCGCCCTCATCACCTTTTGTCCGAGGTAATGCCTTCTCTAGCTTAATGGGAGTATCTTTAAACATCTGACCATTATATTTTTCAATAATTTCGTCAGCTTGCTCGTCGTTGTTAACTGTAAGAAAACCGAAACCACGGCATTTGCCAGTTTTACGGTCTTTAATTAATTTAGTAGTTACAGCATCACCTTCTGCTGCAAAAACTGCTTGCAGATCCTGACGATCTATTTCTTCTTTAGGCAAATTACCTATATATAGGCGAATGGACATGAACTATACCTCCAGAGTTAAATGAACATGGCAAGGCAAGAAAACAATCACTTGGCTTTGGCTTTTAATTAAATAGATGCTATTGACCAAGACTACATCAACCAATTTTTTTGCTTGAGACTGTCAACCTATACAACAATACAGTTTTTCGTCGGGATCAAGCTTGTTTAATCTAAAGGCCCACACTATGGTGAGCTAATAACACCTTAATTCTAAGAATTGTAAATTTAATAGCCTATTGCCTGCTAAAGTACACGCTTTTTTCCATGCCTTTTTTCGCAGAATCAAATACCATTCCTTACATTACCACGGTATTTTCTACGTAGCTAGTTTAGCGCATACATTTCCGACGTTAGTATTACTTCATCGTAACATAAAACACATTTTTTGTTTCAAGGGAGCATATTTTGAAACAAAAACCAGCCACTGGCTGGTTAATTTCCTGCTGTGTTGGGAGGAAAAAGGTATAGAGCGGGGGGAAAAGCATCCGAGTTCACAACTAAGCTGTAGTGCTGAGTTATGTCGCTTACTATTGTTTGTGTAAATAAATGTAACATTTTTAAAGAAAACCTGCAACTTTTGTTTACATTCCGATTTGTCCTTTGTCCTTTGCTAATGACTAATGACAAATGCCCAATAACTAACTAGTGAGAAAAATGTATGCGCCCCAAGCCTGTGCTGCAACTGCTAAAAAAGTAGACCAAATGGGATGAGGGCTATGAAGGGTTTTACCACTTTGAGTTTCCAGGGTTTGGATATCGATCCAAGGTGTTGCTCCTCGCCGAAACCAACCTGTGACGATAATTTGCCTACCAATTAGATCCTGGTGATTGACTTGTCCTAGCCAGGAAATGTGGTGTAATTTCACTAAACCTGCGCTGGATTGAAGGATTAAATCTTGCGCTAGGGAGTTACTAGTGCCTTGACGACCTAATAATTTACCCACAAGACGCACGCTGATGCTATCAATTGGTAAGGCAGAAGGATCAGCTAATAGATTGGGTAGGTAATCGTCAGTTTGCACAGTGGCAGGTTTAATATCGGGGAAGAAAGAATTAATCCGCATCACTGTACCGATGCTAAAGCCAATTAGAAGGCAGCCTGTAATGAAAGACCAATCTTCATATATCCACTTTAGATTTAAAAACTTGAGTGCGAATGCTAGTTGCCACGTTAGCCAGACGAAAGCTGCAAACAGAATCCCTAGAGGAATTCCTAACCAAGGAGCGATTTGTAATAAGAAAGACTGACGCTTAACTTTTAATGGTTCGCTTGCAAAATGTAGTTCGGTGTCTAGATGCCAGTGACGGGCTATTTGGCAGAGGCGTTCGATGCGATCGCCCATCAAGGGATGACTGTTATTAATTGTAAACCATCGGCGATAGGGATTGGCAGTATCCCACTTCAAAAAGGCTTCAAAAGATAGATTGCTGGCAATAGTTCCCAAAGAAAGGCTCTGTTGGTGGCTGACTGGTGTCAGGAGATTTAAGCTTTCTAGTTGCCAACTAGTTTTTTCCTCTTTTTGGATATCAGCTGCAATGCCAATGGCGATTTTGAGTAAAGCGCGAATCAGGGCATTGGGATTACCAGTAATTTCAGAGGCAATGCGATCGCTATAATAAAGCCGCAACCGTGACAACCACAATGCAGTCCCAGTCAGCAAACACCAAACTCCATAAACGATACTAGCCAGAATTGTCACCGGATAGCGCCAAATCCCTGATATTTTATCTCCCCAGTTCGACACTTGCTGATATAGCTGATGAATTGGTAGTGTGACCAGCAGCAACAAAGACATCACAGCAAAATCCCAGTGAGCAATATGCCCTAGCTGCGTGGCGTAGATAATGGCGATTTCATCATCAGCTAGTTGCTCTAATAGCCCCTGACTTACAACAATCCTGGCATTACGTGGTAAACTACCGTAAGTCAGGATAATTGGTGCAGCCATTGGTAAAATCCGCAGTTTGGGTAACGGCCAGTGCCTCTGTTGGCAACAACGTTGTAGCACCCGAACAGCTTCGCGGCTATGGGCATTCAATACATCTTTAGGAAATTCTCGTTGGCCATACAAGTTCGCCAGTAGCAAATCCAACAACCAAGGTGATACTCCGATCAAAATCACCAATACTATTAGCAACAATTTAGTAGGGTTGCTGTATAAAAGCTGCAATGGCTCCAGATAAGGTAGTTTGACTAAACTCTGGTTGATGAATCCCATTGCGAACTTGAGCATTTCTCGGATCACCCAAAACAGAGCGATGAATGTTCCTGCTGTCAGCAGCCGCAAAGGAATTAATTTCGGTTTGCGTAGGGGTTGCCATGCTCTGGCGCGTTGTGCTTGTCGCCAATAAATAACGCCGAATAATTTAGCTTGGGTGCGGGTAACAGAACCCATGAAGCCGCTTAAGGGTACAGAGCCTGCTGCTGGCGGTGGCGGTGGCGGTGGTGTCGCTACTGTAGCTTTGAGTTTAGCTAGTGGCACCATCGACGGGGTGTTGTTGCTCTTAGTTTCTATTACTTGATGTTTTGGTTCCTCTAATGTAGGAGTTTCCCGGGGAGTAACTGGGGTTGAATCTGGCGTTGAATCTGGCGTTGAATTATTAAAAGCAACAAATCCAGTTTCGACATTTTTTGATTCTTGATCGCGTTTTTGGCGTTTTGTTAGGTGTTCGAGAGCGCGTGTTGCCCACTCTTGAACTTGCGGATTGTTACTCTCAATGAGATTCTGAGAAATAGTGATCGCTTTGGAGGCTTCTCCAATTCGTGCATAAGCCATCACTAAACCAACCTGGGCTTGTAAGCTAGCAGTACCATTATGGCTGCTAGCAATAGGTTCTAGTTGAGCGATCGCGGTTTGGTAATTTCCCTGCTTGAGGGCAACTAAACCAGCCTCCAAAGACGGTTTGGCATGTGAAGGCATACAAATTCTGGCACTCCAATCTCTTCTAAGTGATCCACGTTTGTGCAAAAGCGCGAACCTCGGATACCGTGGAAATCAACCGCGCCCAAGTTTTGCTTGTCAAGTGAATGATAAAGATTGAATCCAGGAGTCAGGAGTCAGAATTCAGTTAGCTATTTTGTAGGACTAATTCTGAATTCTGGATTCTGTATTCTTCTTCATTCTTCCACTGGTTGTTGACTAGAAAAAACTGGAGCGATCGCGCTTAATTTTAACTCTGGATGGTCGCCCAGTAATTGTTGACAATTCCATTCATTGCGGAATAGCAACACTGGCCGTCCCATACTGTCTTTAACTGTAGTGGTATTGAATATTCGTCCCACTTTTTCTAATGCTTCCCAACCACCCTCAACCCAACGGGCGACACTGTAGGGCAATGAATCTAGTATGGTTTCTACACCATACTCGTTTTGTAAGCGAAACTGTACCACCTCGAATTGCAACTGACCCACCGCCGCCAAAATTGGATCGCGCTTGGCTTCATCAGTTGAATACATAATTTGTACAGCACCTTCTTCTCGCAATTCCGCAACGCCTTTTTGGAATTGTTTAGACTTCGAGGGGTTGGGATTCCTCAGAGATGCGAACAGTTCCGGCGAGAAATACGGAATCCCCTCATATTCGAGCTTTTGTCCCGTGTAAATTGTATCCCCGATCGCAAAAACACCGGGATTGTTCAAACCGATCACATCGCCAGGATAAGCCACATCAATCGATTCTCGCTCTTGAGCAAAGAGTTTTTGCGGGCGAGAAAGACGAATGGGTTTACCAATGCGGGCGTGATTCACCATCATATCTTTTTCAAACTTACCAGTGCAGACCCGGATAAATGCGACGCGATCGCGGTGTTTCGGGTCCATGTTCGCTTGCAGTTTGAAGACAAACCCTGAGAATTCCGGGTATGTAGGAGCAACTTCGCCAACACTGCTGTAGTGAGAACCAGGTTTAAGGGCATAGTCGAGGAAATACTTGAGGAATAACTCTACCCCAAAGTTGGTCATGGCGCTACCAAAGAACACAGGCGTCATTTTGCCTTCATGTATCAGCTGCAAATCTAACTCTGGCCCAACTCCATCTAACAGTTCTAAATCATTTTTTAGTTGGTAGTATAAGCTTTGTTCTAACTGATTTTCTATTCTCGGATCAGTTAATTCGACTATCGTATCACGGGCTTCTCGGCTGCCGTGGGCGCTGCGTTCAAAGAGGTGAATCTGTTGCTTATGTCGATCAAAAACACCTTTAAAGCGATCGCCCATACCAATCGGCCAGTTTACCGCATAGGTTTGCAATCCCAATTCTTGCTCAATTTCATCCAAAAGTTCCAGAGGTTCTCTTCCTGGGCGATCGAGCTTGTTGATAAACGTAAAAATCGGGATACCCCGCAACTTACACACCTCAAACAATTTGCGGGTTTGGGGTTCCAAACCTTTTGCCGCATCAATCAACATCACTGCATTATCGGCGGCGGCAAGGGTGCGATAAGTATCTTCACTGAAGTCTTGGTGTCCTGGTGTGTCTAATAAATTTATCTGACAGTCCCGGTATTCAAATTGCAACACGGTGGAAGTAATAGAAATACCCCGTTGTTGCTCCATCGCCATCCAGTCAGAGGTCGCTTTGCGCTGTGCCCGTCGCGCCTTAACCGCCCCAGCTTCGTGAATTGCACCTCCGTACAGGAGGAGTTTTTCTGTTAGTGTAGTTTTACCTGCATCAGGGTGAGAAATAATCGCAAAGTTGCGGCGAAGTTCAACTGCTTGAATAAGTTCAGACTCAAGTTCAGTAGACATAAGTGTATTTGTTTGTTGGTTAACTTAATTTTTTTTGATGGTAAGTCTTTTAATCTTAAGACAACGATGTTCGTGATAGGGTCGTAATATGACCAACAATCTGACTAAATAGGAGAAAGCAATGTACGACACAGACAAGCGAAAGCTTCTATCTGGCTTATCGCATGGAGCCATTTTTCTCAGCACGACATTGGTATCTGTAGGTATACCTATTGCCATACTGTTCGTATCTGATGATCCTATTGTTAAAGAAAACGCCAAAGAATCCATTAATTTCCACTTTAATGTCTGGCTTTATGGAGGAATTCTGGGAGCGCTGTTTTTTCTATTCGGTTGGTTAGTGTTACCTCTATTATTGCTCGGGCCATTAGCCGGTCTGGGATATCTATTGCACTGGGGATTAACAATTTGGGCGCTCATCAAAGTTTTCGGCAATCCTGATATACCCTTCCGTTATCCTTATATTTTCCGAGTTTTTTAATGAGAATTAGGGCATGAGGCATGAGGCATTGCTAATTGTCAGTTATTTGCTACCAAGTAAGTACAACATCTCATGAATTCGTAGCGAATTCTCTGCGTGCCTCTGCGTTTACCTCTGCGCCACTTTGTGTTTAAATTTCCACCCTCAATTTGCCAAGATTTTGCCAACAGACAGTTTTATCATTTTGAATTTTGAATTGCTTACTATGTTGTTTTTTTTCCAGCCCGTCGGATAGATGCAACCAAGCTGTAGAATACAAAATTGCCCCACAACTTGATTAAGAGTAGGGCAAAGGACAGTTAAGCACTGTTTGTAGTCTGTCTGACGGCAGGAAAATTTTAGCCTGCTTTTGTGACGCTTTGTTTTGTGTCCATTTGCGTTGTTTTTCTTTATAAAATTTTATGTTTCCTACACATCGCCCCCGTCGTCTGCGTACTCATCCTCAACTGCGCCGGATGGTTCGTGAAACTGTTTTGACAACAAGCGATTTAATTTACCCACTATTTGCTGTACCGGGTGAGGGAATCGCTAACGAAGTAAAATCGATGCCCGGAGTCTACCAACTTTCGGTAGATAAAATTGTCGAAGAGGCAAAAGAAGTTTACGACTTAGGAATTCCTTCGATTATTTTATTTGGGATTCCAGCTGATAAAGATGTGGATGCCACTGGCGCTTGGCATGATTGCGGTATCGTCCAAAAAGCTGCGACTGCGGTAAAAGCAGCAGTGCCAGATTTGATTGTAATTGCTGATACTTGTTTATGTGAGTACACCAGTCACGGTCATTGTGGTTATTTACAAACTGGTGATTTGACAGGACGAGTTTTAAATGATCCAACTCTGGAATTGTTGAAAAAAACAGCAGTTTCGCAAGCGAAAGCCGGTGCTGATATCATTGCGCCTTCTGGAATGATGGATGGCTTTGTCCAGGCAATTCGTCAGGGTTTGGATGAAGCCGGATTTCAAGATACGCCGATTTTGTCTTATGCCGCTAAGTATGCTTCGGGTTATTATGGCCCATTTCGGGATGCAGCAGACTCGACACCGCAATTTGGGGACAGAAGAACTTACCAAATGGACCCAGGTAACGCCCGCGAAGCGATTAAAGAAATTGAATTGGATATCGCTGAAGGTGCGGATATGCTCATGGTTAAGCCAGCTTTGGCATACATGGACATTATCTGGCGGGTGAAAGAAGCGAGTAACTTACCAGTTGCGGCTTACAATGTTTCTGGTGAGTATGCGATGGTAAAAGCTGCGGCTCTCAATGGTTGGATTGATGAGGAGCGCGTGGTTATGGAAACTTTAACTGGGTTTAAACGGGCTGGGGCAGATTTGATTTTGACCTACCACGCCAAAGATGCGGCGCGATGGTTAAAGTAGAGACAAACGCTGGCTAATCTTACAAGCGGGTAAAAGTTTGGTTTAGAGGCGGGGTGGACACCCTGAACATCTGCTGCAAGATGTAGCAATGGATTTATAGGAACGCTCAAACCGTAAGTTATTCCGCTAAGGTGTCGAAGCGCTGATCAAAGGAGCATGAAGATTGATCCACAAAGAAGACCCCTGGTTTGCACCAGAGGTCTTTGCATTTAACAACGTTGTAAAATTCATTAGCAACGTAAAACGCTGATATGGTTAATTAGTGGCTTTTGTGCCATGAATGCAAAAATAGCAACCCAATTGCCAATTCCAGACATGTTACTCCTATACCTAAAATGCGTAGGCGCAGCCCGCCGCAGGCATCGCGAACATTTAGGTGCAGACCTAGAAATCTAATGCTGCGACAAAAACTTCATTATTATGCAAGGTTTTAGGAGAAATTTTCCCAACATTGGGCAACTAATTGGCTCAACCAGCGACGTTGTTGCTGATCCAGCAATGGATCATCTGCTAGCAACTGAGCGGTTAATTCTTCTAAAGATTGACCCTGAGCGCGGACAATTTTAATTACTCCAGCGATCGCACTGGCAACTAGTTCTTCATCAATCGGCTGTTGTCGTAGGGCAACAATTTCTTGGGGACTGTCTGGAATGGGATAATTCATGGCGTGGGTTTACAGAAATACAAAATGTACAATAAATTTGACAAATTCTTAAAATTTCTTCATTGAATCTTTATGAAAGTAGTAGGGCGGAGCATACCTCTCTTTGTGCCTTCATAAAATCTGTCTTAGTGAGTAGATTGATCGGAGATGTCAGGAAACGATGAGAGAAATTCTTTATTTAGAAGTTCCAACTTCGGATATAGCAACTGTACGTAGCTGGCTACAAACAGATTTTGAACCCGGAAATGGAGAAAAAGTACTTACCTCGGAAGGCTTTCGCCTCAAAATCCCCACTGCAACTACAACTGCTACCGGGACTATTTCCGAACACTTGCCTGCGGAACTTTCGATATTTGTCTGGTCGGTGCAACGAACTACTTATCTGAAAGTGTTTCGTTGGGCAGAACAACCCTTTCCCAAAGAGGGGCAGATTTTGCAACACCTAACCAAAGAAATCAGAAGCCGTTTTCCGCATCATTACCCAGAACCGCCAGCAATTGATTTATCTAAGCAATCAATATTTGCAGCACTAGGCTCTGCTTACCCCCTCACCGTCAAGTATTTTCAGAAAATGCCCAACGGTGAATATGATCTAACGCGTGCCTACTGGTGGGAACAACGATGGCGCGAAGGGGTACGGAATCCGCAGCAGCCTCGTCAGGTGGTGTTTTCTAGTCGAGGGGACTGGGGAAAAGGTAATCCCAATACCCAATCCCTAATACCTAATCCCCACTACGACATCATCTACATCGGCGGCGCACTAGGCGCGATTCATGCAGCACTGATGGCAAAACTCGGATATAAAGTCCTGCTGGTGGAACGAATGCCCTTTGGGCGGATGAACCGAGAATGGAATATTTCCCGCGATGAGATTCAAAGCTTAGTTAACCTGGGTTTAGTCACCCCCGCTGAGTTAGAGACCATCATTGCCAGAGAATACAAAGACGGATTCAATAAGTTTTTTGATGCTAATAATCCAGCCAAACTGCGATCGCCCGTCCTCCACACACCCACAGTCCTAAATTTAGGCTTAGATTCCGAAAAATGGCTCCAAATGTGTGGGCAAAAACTGCAAGCGGCAGGCGGTGAAATCTGGGATGAAACAGAGTTTATCCGTGCAGATATTGATATATCACAAGTACTTTTGAAAGTCAAGCACTTACCCAGTCAGGTTGAGAAGCAAGTAAGTGGACGACTGTTAATAGATGCAATGGGAACTGCATCGCCCATAGCTTGGCAATTAAATGGTGGTCGTGCTTTTGATAGTGTATGTCCAACGGTGGGAGCGGCAATTGAGAGCGGATTTGAGCCGGAAGTATGGGATTCCCAATATGGAGACGTTCTTTACAGTCATGGGGATATCTCGCGGGGAAGACAGTTGATTTGGGAACTGTTTCCTGGGGCAGATGATGAACTAACGATTTATTTATTTCATTACCATGAGGTCAATACTGAAAATCCCGGTTCCTTGCTAGAGATGTACGAAGACTTTTTCACGATTTTGCCAGAGTATCGCAGGTGCGATATGGACAAATTGGTGTGGAAGAAGCCGACATTTGGATATATACCGGGGCATTTTAGTGTGGGAAGTAGCGATCGCACAGTTGCCTTTGATCGATTGATTGCGATCGGTGATGCTGCATCACTCCAGTCTCCCCTCGTCTTCACCGGTTTTGGTTCGCTAGTTCGCAACTTAGAGCGTTTAACAACTCTGTTGGATACTGCTCTCAAACATGACTTGTTGAGTTTCCGCCACTTGAACCAAATTCGTGCTTACCAAAGCAACGTTTCGGTCACTTGGCTATTTTCCAAAGGCATGATGGTACCCACAGGGAAATTTTTACCGCCCCAACGGATTAACTCCATGCTCAACACCTTCTTTGGACTGTTAGCAGACGAACCCCAGGAAGTAGCAGATAACTTCATCAAAGATAGGTGTGATTGGTTAACCTTTAACCGCCTTGCACTCAAAGCAGCTAGAAAAAATCCTGCTTTACTTTTATGGATTTGGCAACTTGCTGGCCCCAGAGATTTAGGGCGATGGCTTGGTAGTTATTTCAACTTCGGTCGTCATGCCCTAATTAGCTCTTTGCTGAGTCCGTGGTTCGGGGATTTCTTGAACCGGGTAGGTTTTTGGCTAGAACCCCGGAATCCGGGATTGTGGCTGTGGTTATTGGCGATTAATTATGCGATCGCCACAGGCAAACCGCGATCGCGCTCTCAAGTAGAAAAAGCCAACCCAGAAGCCATAATTCCGAAGTCAGAAGTAAGAATTAGTCATTAGTCATTGGTCATTAGTATTAGACAAAGGACTAAGGACAAATGACTAATGACAACTAACTATTGACTCTTGGGGCGAAAATTTGGTAATTCCACAGATGCCAATGATTTACGCCCCTTGGGTGGACGCTGAGGATAAACTACTGGTGAAGGTGAACTTGTATCATTGGTGTCATCACCTAATGACTCTGGAGACAAATCAGTTGCCGACAATTCCAAATGTGTCAATTGTGATTCTGACCAGTAATCTTCAGTTCCTTCAGGCGGCGTCTCAGTATGAGGTGAAGTAGAAGAAACTGGTAACTCATTGGCTGGTGAGACTACAGAATCTATTGTCCAAGAAGTGGAGGTAGTTGTAGGAGGATTAATTTCTGCTGCCAACTGCTCCTCCTGTGGATTTTCTAATTCCTCATCGTCTTCTAAGATTGTTGTTAAAGTCTCCCAGATAGGTGCATCATTACTATCCACATTCGTTTTCGCCGCAGGTGGTGGTGATCCAGATGCAGGCTGGGAGGTGAAAAACATTTGAATGAGACTATCTAATTGCTGATCTAAATTTGATGACCCTGAAGTTGAAACAGCTTCCGGTGTCTCTGGGGGATCATCAATTTTTGGAGAAGGGCCTGATTCTGCTGGTGTTGAGGGATTTTGCTTAACTGACCAGTTCCAAGAAGATGATGGCGTCGGAGTCGGTTCATTTCTTTGGAATGGAATTGGTGCTGACGGTTCGCCCCAAGAATTATCTAGATCATCAGTCAGGGATTCTGGTTCTGCTGACCAAGGTTGAATTGGCTGGACGTTAGGAAACAAAGATCGAGCTTTTCTAGAAAATCTTCCTTGCCCACTAGTTATGTCTTTGGGATGTTTTGCAGTATCTTCTAGCGAGTCATAGTTAGGAACCGATGTATCTAAACATTTTTCCAAAGCTGCTTTAAATTGCAGCGTTTGGCGTTGTTGTCGCATCAGCCTAGTACGTAACTCCCGACAAACAGTTTCTGATTGCAATAACTGCTGAGACTGTTCGCTACTGTTGGTGTGTAGCAACGTACATTCTCGCTCTAGCTGGGCAAGGCGTTGTTGGCTAATTTGTAGCTGTGCTTTATAACTTTCGGCGAGAATTTCCTGGCGTTGAACAGTTTGTACAGCAGTTTCTAATTTTTGAAATAGGGATTTTATTTGCTCTTGAGCCGCAGCCAGTTCTTGAGCGTGTTGGTTGAGCATCGACTCACTAACGCTAGAACGTGTTTTCTGCCACTGCAAAACCTTTTCTGACTCAGCTAGGTTATCTTTTAGCTGCTCCACTTGTTCATACAAGTTATTGTTAGCTGCACGCAATTCTTCGTTCAATGCCAGCAGGTTCTGAAATTCTGAGTCAATAAGTGCTTGTTTGCCGCTTTCAGGCTCTGCAACCCAGTCTGCCTGGGTGGTATCTTTTGAAAATTGTGTATCTTCAGCTGGCATGAGGAGTGGCAGTTTGCTGACTGTCATATTGTCATTAGGCACAACTGAGTAAAACGGACAACTCGCCTGCTCCGATTGTGGCGAATTAGCAGAATTTAGGGATTCCATCACAACCCCCTTGTTTGAGGTGTTAGCTTCATTCATCACTCTTGACTCACCTGCTTAAAAATATTCAGCAGTGCTGGCATTAGCATTGCTTATTAACTGTGTCTAATCAGGGTTTGCTCTAGAAGCTAAGTTTAACTCTCTCTAAGCGCCAGCAATTAATCATCAATTGGTGTTCCCTATTTTGTATCTAGACTGATGCCGTTATAACACTATGATGCTCTTGGCCGTCAAGAAGAGACGGTAGGGGAATTTGGGCTGCCTTCGGGGATGGGCGCAGAAAAGAGAAACCTGATGCTTAAAAACTAAACTGTATTGGCTGATGAAGTTTTTCGAGATAAAAAAACTGCCTCACAACATAAATTATTGTCTATAATCGCATCCACCTTAATATATAAAATCAAAATGTATTGAATAATACATTTTTATGCTGAGTTTTTTATTACTTAGGATAGATGTCAGTACAAGTATCTACCGTTAACTAATCATTCTATAGGACTTACGCATTGACAGAGGCAACTAACTGCGAGTTAGCTCTAGTTACAAGACAGAGCCTTGTAATGCTTTTGTAGAAATTAGAGCCTCCTGGTTTTACGGTAGGCAGAGCCTGGGAACTAGGTAGAGTAAGACTTTTAGTTGAGCAAGCTTACCATTCACATGATGGTCAAGATGTAAGGTACTTAAGTACTATTGTGTTATTTTGGGCGATCGCTATTTCATGTCAGCAAAGAACCAAGAGCTTCTGCTAGACCTGAAATATTAGGCAACCATGATAATTACGGATAAATATTTATAAATCTTTGATAAAGAGGTAACAATTATTTTAAGTAAATTAATAAAACTTTTTTAAAGAACAACCTTAACTTGATCCGGGGTTTTTTCTGAGTAAATATAGTCCTAGTAAGCAATTTCAAGCTTAGTTAGCGAGAGCTTTCTCTAACAACTTGCTTTCAATGTGTCAAGTTTATTTAATAACTACAAGAAAATTGTTTAAAGTATACTTGACTACTTATAGACATAAAGCACATAGTATATTAAATAACCAAAAAAAGTAAAATAATTAAGCAATTTTGCGGATACAGTTTTTAATTCATCTATTAAATAATAATTGGGATAACCGAGTTTTCCACTAGATAAAACAACATAAATAACACATATAAATTATGCAGCACGTAAACGAAACGCCATTATTACAAAAACAAGCCCAAAATATTTCTCTTGAGTCCGAACTATTTAGCATTCCTATGGGGGACTACCAAAAGTTTTACTGTCAGCGATTCCTAAAGGCGACAAAACTTGACTACACAATGGCGGGTCATCCATCGAGTGCTTTTTGGGTTATCAATTCTATCAAAGTTAATGAGAGTGAAAAAGACACGCACTTTCTATTTGTTTCAGAGGGCGAAGTCACCCTCAACAGCACTAACGGAGAGTTTTTATTGCGAAAAAACTGCTTTGCCGCAGTTCCGGGAAACTTTTCTTTAGATGGTACAGCCCAAGTGTTAGTTGCAACGCGACTCAACTACACTGGACTTTTCACAATTGGGGGGCCTATTGAACCATTAGGGCGATTGAATTACATTGATGGCTGCTCTTCAACGGTTCTGATTAATCCTTTAAGACGTGGAGAACCCTGCTTGAATTTCCTCCACGTTCCTCCAGGTGTATCACAAACTCCCCATACCCATCCGTCATTGCGGATTGGGCTTGTCGCTGCGGGTAGTGGAACTTGTCAGGTGGATGAAGGAACATTCAAAATGGAGCCGGGAACGGTCTTCTGTCTTCCAGAAAACAAGTTACATAGCTTCAGTGCGATTGATGATTCCTTAAGAATCATTATCTATCATCCAGATTCTGATGTAGGCCCAACTGATGATTCTCATACGATGCTGAATAATACTTTTGTTGGAGAAAAGTCAGCTAAAGTTCTGGATGCGATTAGAACAAAATAACCACGCTTATCAGGCTTGCCTTTTCATTTGAGTATTGTAAAGGCAATTTTGTATTATTGATAGCAGTTTTCACATCAGTGGAACACAACTTTTATTAAATGAGCATCCCTGATTTATGCAACTATAAACCACTATATACCTGTTCTAGGAGTGCTGATGATTTTGCTAACAAGCGATACTGAAACAAAGCCGACACAGGCGATGCGACAGGCGATCGCCACTGCTGAAGTTGGAGATGAGCAAAAAGGAGAAGATCCGACCGTTAACCAACTAATAGAACGGGTTGCAGATTTACTAGGCAAAGAAGCCGCTCTTTTCTTTGCCTGTGGAACCATTTGCAACTTTGTGGCAATCAAGACCCATACCCGCCCTGCTGATGTAGTGCTAGTAGAACAGATGGCACACATTATTCGAGCTGAATCGGGGGGTGCAGCGATGACTTCTGGTGTACTGATGGAACCGATTGCAAGCGAACGGGGAATTTTTACAGTCAATGCTCTGGCTCAATCACTTGAAAGAGTCGCAACTGCTCCTTACCTTTACTCTGCAATTCCCCGCTTGTTGTGTGTAGAGCAAACCCACAATTTTGGAGGGGGTTCGGTTTGGCGGCTCAATGAACTACGTGAGGTTTGCGAGTTCTCCCGTCAAAAAGGTTTAGCTACCCACATGGACGGGGCACGACTTTTAAATGCAGTTGTTGCATCTCAAACTCCAGCAAAGGATTTTGCTGCCTGTGTTGATTCTGTCTGGATTGACTTTACTAAAGGACTAGGCGCACCAATCGGTGCTGTTCTTGCAGGTACACGGGAATTTATTGCTGAAGCACGTCGATATAAACACATTTTTGGTGGCGCAATGCGTCAAGCTGGCATTGTCGCAGCAGGTTGTCTCTATGCACTTGACCATCATGTTGAACGTCTACAAGAAGACCACGACAACGCAACTTATCTCGCTCAAAGACTGAGTGAAATCGAGGGAATTACAGTTCAAGATCCAAAACCTGAGACAAACATTGTTTTCTTTGATGTTTCAAGATTAGGACTCGACAAAGCCATGTTTCTCACTCTGTTACAGCAGGGTGGTGTGAAAATGGGAGCCGTTGGTCATTCTATTCGGGCAGTTACTCATTTAGATGTTACGCGGGCTGATATCGATTTTGCGGTTGATGCTATTTCCAGAGTTGCGAAATCCTCATGGCACTAAGCTAAGGCAGATCGATGAGTACTCGCACATTGCCAAAATTATCAGATTATACTGTGAGTTTAGGATTACTATCAATTTATATTTTTTGGGAAGCCGGAATAAATTATCAACAAATAATTACTAATTCGTAATTTCATGTCTGCTTGATTACTTATTAAACCCAGAGAAGCCGACCCCCCCAAAGGCTAACGCACCCTAGTACCGTAGCAAGACTAAATTTGTAGATTAGATTTATGGTGTAATAGCTAAAGGCTCATAGTTGCATAGCTATTACACCATTTTATCCTTGCCACGCCACTACAAGAGAGCTAAAGTCTAGATTTTTAAAAGAGGTGAACTATGAGTATTTTTAAAGTTGAAGTTGTCAAAATCAACAGCATTAATCCTCATCCCAATGCTGATAGATTAGATATTGTCTCTATCGAAAATATGGGATATCAAGTAATTATAGCCAAAGGTAAGCTTCACGCTGGAGATTTGGCTTTTTATTTTCCTATTGATAGTGTTATTCCAGAAAAGTTTTTGGATGAGTTTGGTATTCGTAACTACTACTCGAAAAAACTGTATGCTGCCAAACTTCGCGGAATTTTCTCTGAGGGTTTGCTTATTCCTGTTGGTAATAATTTTATGGGAAATGTCGGAGACGACTATACGGAGTATTTTGGCGTAACAAAGTACGAATATCCAATTCCTCAAGGGATGAGTGGGGAAGTAGAAAGTTTTGTTGGACATTACAAATTCCCCAGCCCAGAAAACCTGAAACGTTACAAAAATATACTAATTGGAGGTGAAGAAGTTGTTGTAACAGAGAAGTTGCATGGAACTAACTTCACTGTCTTAATTGATGCTGACGGCAAGACTAAAATTGGCAGCCATAATTACTTCTGGAAAAACAGCGAAGTCAACAAAAAATTAGTTTATATTCGTGCTTACAACGAAAATGAAGCTTTGCAGAAACTTCCGCCAAGAACTCAGATTTTTGGGGAAATCTACGGCGTACAAGATATCAAATATGGCTTGAATAATGGCAATATTGGAATTGCTATATTTGCTGTGCGTCGCGGCAGTTATTTTCTTAATCACAGCGATTTTGTGGCTTTTTGCGAGGAATTTGCTTTGCCGAGAGTGCCTGTGCTTTATATCGGTGCTTACACTTGGGAAGCAGTATCTCAGTTCAATAATGCAAATAGTGTAGTCAGTCCCAATTGCATCATGGAAGGCGTTGTTGTGCAACCGACTATTGAGAAAACGCATCCAGAAATAGGTAGAGTAGTCTTGAAGTTGATTAGCGATCGCTATCTGCTCCGTAAGGATGGAACTGAACTTCATTAGGTTCAACTCGACTTTTGGTGGCGACACCTTAACTGAACTTCCGAAATCGACTTACAAATTCTTCTCTCAAGGTAGCCACCGGGGTCGAAATCCGGTTAAGGGGAGTTGTTCTGGTCTAATTTCAACAGTCGCAGCATCAGCGATGGGCAACAAAGGCATTAACCACAGACTACTAGTAGCAATAACATCTCCATCGTCAGTTTTCAAAGTGTTTGTAGGTAATGATGCTGGGGGGTTTGTCTGTGGTACTACTTGATCAAATAACAAGCCCAAACCGTCAGCAGATAAACTCATTTGCACATTCCGTTGATCGGGAGGCAGTACTAGCAGTGGTTTCTGTTGCCCGGTTTTCAGATCAATTGCCACCACATAAGGCTGTTCGATGTATTGTTCTTTGGATACTAGCTGTGTCAGCAAGCAGTAGAGGGTGGGTGAGGCAATATCAAATTGGCAGCTGACAATTGAGCCTGTTGTTTTTAATAGTTGTTTCTGCACACCTTGGTTTGTCACTAAAAACAAATCTCGTGTGTAATCTGTATTAAACTTTACCATTACTGCTTGAGAGCCATCTTTAGAGAAAGCCTGTACCAAACCAAACTGCGGCAGAAAATCTAGGGGTTTCCTGGCATCACCTTGCAGTGGTAGGATAGCTGCTCCCTGTCCTTGGGCAACTGCTACGGCTTGACTATCTGGTGTGATCATAAAGTCTCCCCCAGGTTGGCTTTCCAGACGTTTAACGATGGGCTTTTCTGCTGAACCGTTACTGGTTGCAGGCATAAACCATAGCCCAAAGTCACCGGGATTAGTTTTATTGCCGCGTTGAATCACAATAGTTTGCCCATCAGGTGATAAGTCAAATTTCAGGTTTTGATAATCTTTACTATCTAAAACTAAGTCAACTTTGCCTGCTGGTTCTACTTCTTGTCCAGATTTACCAGGAACACCTGTTGTCACTGTGTACAGTTGAGCTGAAAGTAAGTCTTGGTTCTTAGCCGCACGAGCCGAAAATAAAATTTTTCCCCCATCAGGAAAGGACTCAAAGTCCATTACTATCAGGTCTTGAGGGGTAAGTAGCCTTTTTTGCTCTTGGGTTAAGTTGTAAAGAACTAATCGTCCCTGTTCTTCTTTATCGGTTCCTATATAAAGGATGACGCGATCGCGTGTACGAAAGCTACCAACAAAGGGCTGTATCACCCGATTTTTGCCTTCCTGCTGGGCAAATTTATCTTTGGCTCCCTGTAACTGCACTTTATAATTTGTGCCATAAGGTGCTGGTGTTACCAGTGTATAAACCATCCGCCGCCCAGCCCAACTGAACTTACCTGCTAGGGGTGGCTCGATTTTCAAGTTATCCTCTACGCTTTTTACTTCCATTGGGCGGCTGAAGGTGAGGGTGAAAGAATTATCTTCTGCCCCAATTTGCTGATTTTGCCAGGTAAAGTCCCGGACACGAGCAGTCACCACATCACCTTGCAATATAATTAACCCAATCAGCGCACTTAGCAGTAGCATTAGTGCGATCGCTATCCGATCTAGTGGTTGAATAAATGCTTTAGATTTTGTCATTTGTCATTTGTCATTGGTCATTAGTCATTGGTCATCAACAAATGACTAATAACTATAAGGATTTTGGGGTTGAGGAATCTTTTTGAGAGAGGTAGCGGCAATGGTAAGTTGGCGTTTACCTGCCAAATTTTCTGTTACCATTTGTCCTTCTACTTCCAACCAGGTATCAGGGGAATAAGTTTCTTGATTGTTTGGGAGTTTGACGGGTAATCCTACAGGGTAAGCATCTGCTGCACAGCAAGTTAAGACAAATCGCGCTAAGAACAAATATTCTTTTCCGATATCTGGCGGGTGGATAACAAATCCCTCCACCTTGACTTTTTGCCCTGTATATGTATCTGGTTCTGGATAGACATTGACAGTGCGTACCCAGTCTACAAGCGATCGCTCCTCTGGAAGAACAGTAGCTCGAAAGGCTTGGGGTTTGATGCGTGTGGTTCCCAATAAATCAGCCGTCACACCCCTTTGGAGTGCTTTGTCACTAGCAAAAACTTGCGGTGTAATGATAAAACCTAGAATTGCTGTAGTTAATAACAAAGTACTGCCCCAACCAGGGGGAAATAAACTAATATGCTGGTTATTTGACGTAACATCACGGCGACGCCTTTGCCAAAGTTCCTGCATTTTAAATAAACCCATAATGATGAAGCTGATACCAGTCACGACCACCAACCAAATGTAATTTGGGTGAATTAACAAGTTCAGCTTGTTGGTTAGCCAATATCTCAACATCAAAATTCCCCAAGCTGTAATTGCTACAGCATCCAGCCAAGGGAATAACAGATTAGGAATTTTAGATTTGGAATTTCTGTTAGCCATTAATTATTAGTCGTTGGTCGTTAGTCATTGATCATTAGTCATTAACAAAGGACAAATGACAAATCACTAATATTTTTTTTAAAAGACGTGCAAATTCAGAAACAGGGTGAATATAAATGTCAATTGTGCTGCTAAAGTAAATAAGTAAAAAATCGTTTTGGGCTTAAAAATAGATAACATCAAACCAACACTTTTGATGTCAATCATTGGACCAAACACCAGAAATGCCAACAACGAACCACTGCTAAAGGTTGAGGCAAAAGATAGTGCAAAGAAAGAATCGACTGTAGAACAAATTGACACCACTACTGCTAATATCAGCATGACCACAATTGAAGTAATGGGCCCAGCACCCAAACTGAGAATTAATTCACGGGGAGCTAGCACTTGAATAGCAGCAGCGATCGCACTTCCTAAAATCATCACTCCGCCTAATTCTCGCAATTCTTGGATGCTATTATCCACAACTAGGCGCAGTTTAGCTGCAAGCGGTTTATCGGAGGTAGAGATTAAAGTAGGCGGTACCAAATTCGCATCTATCCGCATAGGTATACTTGCTTTTCCTCCTAAAATATAAGTCCCGGATTGTAACAGATTCGGAACTGTTGCTTCCTGTTCTACTTGGTAACGTTTACTACGGCGTTTAGTTTCAGGCTGCGCGGGCGGATTAAACTTCATATACCGAGCGATCGCAGGTTGGATTATAGGATTTAAGTCCTTTTGAAAACTGAAAACAAACCCGATAATTGTGGCAATTGCAAGAGAAAATACGACTCGTAATACTACTATTTCTGGCTGATCTCGAAATGCTGTCCAAGTTGACCAAATTACAACTGGGTTAATTGTTGGTGCTGCTAGCAAAAAACCAATTGCGACTGGTGTGGGTACTCCCTGAATTAGGAACCGCCGGGCTACCGGTACATTCCCGCACTCACACACCGGAAATAAAAAGCCGATCATGCTGCCAACTAAAGCACCCAGCAACGGATTTTTGGGCATTTTTTCTACTAATTTGCGCTCATCAACAAAAAACAGCAGCAAACTGGAGAATAAAACCCCAAGAAGCAAAAAAGGCATCGCCTCGACTAGCAGACTTAGAAATATAGTAAAACCATTGTTCAGTTGATTCATGGGCGTCGCAGTCAAAAGCGGTTTTTAGTTTTAGGGTTCTGCCTAGTCATTCTATCGAAATGGGGATCAAAAGCAGTTCGGGAAAATTAAACATTATTTAAGTAGCAAGTTATCCTACGTTTTAAGTAGCGTTTAAGCGCTATAAACCTTTGCTTCAGCCAAGATAGTGATATTTACCTGAGTGCATTTACTGACGATGACCATTTCTAAGATTGTCTAAGTTCAGAAATTGTTCCGATCTAGATGGCAAGTAGCTGCATAGATGATTTGAAGTTATCTATGTTTATACTTACAGTAATTTGCTGGAGAAGATATTAGCTCGGCTGTATTTTCATCAAGGATTTACACTTATTCAACAATTGGGGTAGGCGTAGCCCGCACTTCTCTACGTTCGCGCAGCGTGTCGCAGACAGACGCTGCGCGTAGCTTGCTTCCACAAAGTGGTACGACAAGCTCAGTGACCATCGTAGACATCGCTCTTGGTTGCTACCATCATTGAATTTCGCTAGTTCTGGCAAAATATAGTCTAAGCTCTGGTTGATTTTTTACTATAAAAACTCTAAAAATGCAATATTAAAGTTTAGCAAACACAATAAATGATTGGGGAAATCTTTCGGCGTTAGCGATCGCCAGAATTTCTACATGACGTGAAAAGCGAGCGATAGCGAGTCAAAGAAGACGAAAAGGGGCACGGAGCAGGGGGGAAACCCTATAAATTTAGGGGCTTCCCTCAACATTGGCTCGACCTGCGAAGTTTTGCTCAAATGGAGTTTGTTGTTGTGACGACGTTCAACAAGTGCCGTATATTCGTCACGAGGTCGCAACTTGATCTTTCGAAGAGCAGTTTTAGCAGAAGTACAATTAATCCTTACTGCTTTAGCAGCACAATAACCGCACAATTATAGGTTGTCTTTTTATGCAGTTAGAAACACAAAAATTCTATTACACACCTGAAGAGTATTTAGAAATTGAAGAAAAAGCAGAATATAAAAGCGAATACCGTAATGGAGAAATTGTACCGATGACGGGTGGCACTACAAATCATAATAAAATTGCTTTGAATTTAGCTGCATCCTTAAAAATTGCTTTAAGGCGCAAAACTTATGATGTTTATATTGGTGATGTGCGTTTGTGGATACCCCGTTATCGGCAGCATACGTATCCTGATGTGATGGTGATTGAGGGACAGCCTATTTATACGGGAACCAGCACAACAACGGTTATGAACCCAATGTTAATTGCTGAAGTTTTATCTAAATCGACTAAAAATTATGACCAAGGCGATAAGTTTCTTTATTATCGCTCTATTTCAGAATTCAAGGAATATATTTTAATTGATCAATATCAATATCATATAATGCAGTATGTAAAAACTGCGGAAAGTCAATGGTTATTTACTGAACTTGAACATGAATCTGCAATTTTATCATTGCAAACAGTTGATTTTCAAATTGAATTGCGCGACCTTTATGAGCAAGTCAATTTTGCAGAAAATAATGATGATTAAGAAAAAAACCTCCCATTCACCCCAGATGCTGGCTCATACAATAAAATTAACTTGGAATTATTTAACGATTAGCTACCAAAGTTCTTCACTAAATTTGTGTTTCTTCCTCGGTAAAGATAGGAGGCCACAATTCAGTAATGGGCAATTCCCAACCGGGAAAAAGTTCTGGTATAGTTAAAATCTCGCCATTTTGTAAAACTGTAGGTTCGCCTGTAGAGCGATAAATTGTAACTGTCTCTTCATCAGGATCAATCAAAATGCCGACGATCGCTCCTAGTTCTATAAATTTCAGAATTTTGGCTGCTATAAGTTTAATTTTATCGCTCTGAGATTTAATTTCTACCACCAAGTCAGGGACAAGTTCTCCAAAGTAACGAGGACTTTGGAGAAGTCGGGAAGCGCGGACAAAGGAAACATCGGGTGCTTTGAGGTTTGTATCTGGCATGATGAAACCGCCAGCAGAATCAAATACTCTTCCCCAGCGACGAGGATTTATCCAAGCAAAGAGAAAGGCGATGAGACGACTACTAATTTCGCTGGATACAATATCTGACGGGCCCATTATTGAAATTTTCCCATTTTCGAGTTCCAGCTGGTAATCTAAACCTGCTTCGGTAAAAGCGGTTTGAACTTGCTCTAAATCTCTGACTGTCATCATTGACATAAAAAGTTTTTTCCACTAGGATTTGCAACTCGATTTTAACAAGAGCCAAATTTTTGAAGATTTGGCACGGTGTGCGAATTTCTCTCAAACCTAAGCCTCAAAGCGTTCCCTAGCAGCAAATCAGAGCAAGAATAAAAGCCTCTCTCCCTGTGTGGGAGAGCTTTGGAGCATAAAGCCAATCGCACTCTATTTTCCCAAATAAGCTTCTAGAACTTTGGGATTAGTTTGAATTTCTGCGGGTGTACCGTCAGCCAAATTTTGTCCTTCAGCAAGTACCCAAACACGATCGCATAAGGACATAATCACATCCATATTGTGTTCAATAATCAAAAAAGTCATCCCATCTTGACGGTTCCAATTGATAATGCGATCGCAAATATCATCAATCAATTTTGGATTCACCCCAGCAGCTGGCTCATCTAACAAAATTAACTTGGGATTAGTCATTAACGCCCGTCCCATTTCCAGCAGCTTGCGTTGTCCACCAGACAAGCAACCAGCGTAATCGTGTGCTTTTTTTGCCAAGCCTACGGATTCTAATAGGAACATTGCCCGCTCTTGCAGTTGCTTTTCTTCTTTAGCTACGATGTGCGGTTGCAACTGCACTTGCCAAAAGTTCTCACCCGTTTGTTTTTGCGCCGCCAGCAGCATATTTTCTAGCACCGACAACCGCGAGAGAGTCCGCGCAACTTGAAAAGTGCGGATTACTCCCTGCTGGGCAATTTGATATGGTTGCAAATTATGAATCGGTTCACCGTCAAAAATCACTCGTCCCTTATCTGGACGGATGAAGTTTGAGAGTAAGTTAAATAAAGTAGTTTTACCAGCACCATTAGGGCCAATCAAACCCGTAATGCTGCCTTTAGCAACTTCGATTTTCGCCTCATTAACTGCTTTGATACCACCAAAGCTTTTAGAAAGTCCAGTAGCTACCAGAAGGGGAAGTGGCGATGACTGGTTATTTACCAAGAGTAAGTTCCTCCTTTTTCCCTAGAATACCTTGAGGTCGCCAAATCATCAGTACCATCAAAATTAGTCCGATTACCATGATCCGAAATGCACCCAAACGGGCTTCATCAAGAGGGACGATTTTGGGTAAGACTTCCCGTGTCAGCGCATCGTAACCAAAGAAAATTACCGCACCTAAGATTGTGCCAATATTATTTCCAGAACCACCTATAATCACCATAATCCAAGTGTCAAAGGTGATCTGTGGTTGGAAATTATCAGGGTAAATGGCGCTAAGTTGCCAAGCAAAGAAAGCACCAGCGATACCTGCGATCGCACCCCCTAACATGAGAGATTGTAATTTATACCAAAAAACATTTTTTCCCAGTGCCTTGGGAATTTCTTCATCTTCTCTGATGGCTTTGAGAATTCTACCCCAAGGCGATCGCACCAAAATTTCTAAGCGCCAGTATACAAATGCTAAAACTAACAGCAACACCAGCATTAAACCTGCTTTTGGGTTGTAATTATACAATCCTATTACCCCAGAAATATAAATTGCTGCTGCCAAAACCGCTAAAACAATTGCCACACCTAAACGTGATACAAATTCTTGTTTGCTAGTTGCCCTTTTGCCTAAATCAGTAGTCCGAGATATTTGGGTGGTGCGAATCCATCGCCACAATGTAAAAAAAGTTACAGCAGCCAACAGTGTCAAAAGCCCAATCATGAGTAATCTGACAAACAAATTCGGTTCTGTGGATAGGGGTATAGGATAACTTTGCACACCAAACGCCCCAGAAGTCCAGGTGTCACCCACAGGTAATTCCTGGTTATTTACCACCAAACGAATTAATTCACCCGTACCAATAGTGACAATTCCTAGATAATCTTCCCGTAAGCGTAGAGTTACAAAACCAATTATCAAACCCAATAAAGCGGCGACAATTGCCCCAGCTAGTGCCGAGATTGGTAGGGGTACGCCCTTTAAGCTTAACAGTACGGTTGTATATGCTCCAAGGGTCATGAAAGCAATATGACCAAAGTTAATTAACCCCGTAAAGCCCCACTGTAAATTGAGTCCTAATGCGAATAGAGCAAAAAGTGCTGTAGAAATTGCTAAGAAAATGAGATAGTCAACCATGTTTTGGAATGGGGAGTGGGGAGTGGGGAATGGGGAGTGGGGAAGGAGGAATGGGGAATCGTTATTTTCGCTTGTGCCCCTACTCCCTACTCCCTACTCCCCACTCCCACTCACTAAGCGAATAAATTTTAGCGTAGCTTGAGCGTAGCTAATTTTATGGGAATACTATTTATTGTTGGTGTTTGCTGGTAGGGAATAGTTGACGTATGAATTTGCTGCGACTGAGAATGCATCACTTAATCGAGCAATTAGCCGATGAGGATTTGCAAAACATTTGGGATGTTCTCGAAGCTTTACATTGTGACTCTTATATGCTTAACGCGATACAACAAGTCAAGCGCTCGCAGCAACCGTGGGATATCTTAACCCATGAAGAAGCGGTAAGACTGTTGATGTTTTTCTGATTCAGCAGCGCTTTCAACTCAGCACTCTTTTGGTGGCCCCCCTCAAGTTTTGGTTAAGGTAACGCCTAGTGACTCTGGAAATGCGCTATGCAAGGTCTTTTTTGCTAGACCTGAAGAATTTAGAACCTGCCGCCTACGAGCGGGTGCATGATTTTGTGTTTATTGAGTTATCCCAAAAGTGGCAGTTGAGTGATTTAAAAGAACTGCGACAGCTTGATAGTGAAGGCATTTTTCACCGCTTTACCCTCGATAATTATCTTATTGGCATAGAAATCAGGGGTGAAATTGTGAAATTTCTGCGTGTCATCCCTATGCCAGATGTTTAAAGCGAAGATTCAAGAGAACACTTAAAACTGTAAACTGTATAAGGCTAGGCAGGGATCGCTATAACCTTACATTAAACTGGTTTTGAAAAACACTTTATTTGAGATTTCCCTATGGATGCTAGGGCACTTTGGCAACGATACCAAAACTGGTTATATTTCCACGAGGGATTGGGACTGTACTTAGACATAAGTCGAATGCGGTTCGATGATGCCTTTGTGGATTCGTTGCAGCCGAAGTTTGACAAGGCGTTTGCGGATATGGCTCAATTGGAGAAGGGTGCGATCGCAAATCCTGACGAGAATCGCATGGTTGGACACTACTGGCTGCGAAATCCTGATTTAGCGCCAACTCCAGAACTTACACAAGAAATTGTCCAAACCCTAGAGCAAATCGAAGCCTTTGCGGAAAAAGTCCAAACAGGTGCTATTCATCCTCCCAGAGCAAGCCGCTTCACGGATATTATCTCCATTGGCATTGGTGGTTCCGCCCTCGGGCCCCAATTCGTCGCGGAAGCTCTCGCTCCTGATTTCCCGCCCCTGAAAATTCACTTTATCGATAATAACGATCCGGCGGGTATCGATCGCGTCATCAATCATCTACGAAATAGCCTCGCCAGCACTTTGGTTTTGGTGATCTCCAAATCTGGGGGAACGCCGGAACCTCGCAACGGCATGATTGAAGTTAAAAAAGCCTACGCCGGACACAATTTGGAATTTGCTCAATATGCGGTAGCAATTACCAGCGTTGACAGCAACCTCGATAAACTAGCCAAAGACGAAGGTTGGCTGGCTAGATTTCCCATGTATGACTGGGTAGGAGGACGCACCTCAGAAATGTCTGCTGTGGGGCTAGTACCAGCCGCATTGCAGGGCATTGATGTTCGTGCCATGCTAGATGGCGCAAAAGAAATGGATGACGCTACCCGCGTCTGTGATGTGAAAAATAACCCAGCAGCCTTGCTTGCTTTGTCTTGGTACTTTGCAGGTAACGGAAAGGGCGAAAAAGATATGGTTGTCTTACCTTACAAGGACAGCTTATTTTTATTCAGTCGTTATTTGCAACAGCTAGTGATGGAATCCTTGGGCAAGGAAAAAGACTTAGATGGTAATGTTGTCCATCAAGGAATTGCCGTTTATGGCAACAAAGGCTCAACAGATCAACACGCTTACGTCCAGCAGTTGCGTGAGGGTGTAGCGAATTTCTTTGCTACCTTTATCGAAGTGTTGGAAGATCGTCACGGCCCATCCACTGAAATAGATCCAGGAGTTACATCAGGCGATTATCTTTCTGGTTTTCTTCAAGGAACCCGACAAGCGCTTTATGAAAATCACCGCGATTCGATTACAGTCACGATTCCCCAAGTTAACCCCCGAACTGTAGGGGCATTAATTGCTTTGTATGAGCGTGCTGTTGGTTTATACGCTAGCTTAGTCAACGTCAACGCCTACCATCAACCAGGGGTAGAAGCTGGCAAAAAAGCAGCCGCCTCTATTCTCGATTTGCAAACACGAGTGATAGGAGTGCTGCAAAAAGAAAAAGCTCCTATTTCTCTTGAGAAACTTGCAGAGAAAGCAGGCGCATCAGAGCAAGTTGAGGCAATTTACAAGATTTTGCGTCATATCCATGCCAATCAGCGAGGTGTGGTTTTGCAAGGTGATCTTCAGAAACCCGGCAGTTTAACCGTTTCTGCTAGCTGATAGCTCTAGTCTAAACATCACATTTTGTTCATTAATTGTTGTATCAGCAACAATTTTTTATTGTGAAGCATCCTAGATAGAAGATATATCTTCAGTCTAGGATGCTTCACTTTATAATTCGTAATTCGTAATTCGTAATTCGTAATTGACAGGACAGAGGAACTAATTGCTTAGGTAAGAAAAGAGATATATTGTATTATTTTTAGCTGATAGGTAAATCGCCAAGAAAGTAAAAGCGATCGCCTTTATCTTTCTGTAAAATAAAGTTAAGACAGCATTAACAAATAGGGCTAATTACTATGGCTGAATCAACTGCAAAACAACCTGCACGTCGAGGCAGAATCTTTCCAGAACGTACTTTGCCACCAGAAGAACTTGCTAGACGCAAAGCTGAAGATGAGGTATTTTATCGCCGTTGTCGGCAAATTTTTGAGCGTGTACGTCCAGATTTGATTAAAGAACACTACGGTTGGTATATTGCTGTAGAGCCAAATAGTGGTGATTACTTGATTGATACAGATAGAATGCAAGCTCATAAAAAAGCGCTTGAAAAATACCCAAATACTGACCACTGTGTTTTTTGTTTTAATGAAACAGGAACCACTGGCACAATATGATTCAGGGTAAATTTGGGGAAAAGGGTCAACTATTTTTTGAAATTGATTTAATAACTGATGATGGATTAAATTTGCCTGTAGATGCCATGTTAGATACTGGTTTCACAGGTTTTTTGGCTATTAACAAACAAGATTTAGATAGTCTAGACTGGTTTTATATTGGTAAGGAAACTTTGCGAACTGCACAGGGTGAAACCTTGTTTAAAATATATTTAGGCAAGTTGATATTAAACGAACAAGAGTTTGAAATCCCTGTTTATGCAGGGGATGAAATTACAGAATTTTTGTTAGGTTCAGAATGGCTAAAAATTCTGCCGTTGGTGGTGAATTATCAGGCTGGTATATTAACTTTGGGATAACTGCGATCGCAGTTATTTTTAAATGGACAGCAGATACACAGATAAAGCATAGGTAAAAAAATAAATTTATTTCACTATCTTTAGTTAACAAGTAGATTGCGGATAAATTAAAAGCGATGCCTACGGCTGGCTACGCCTACGCTATTAAATCAATCTAACTTTAAATATTGTTAAAATAAGCTTAAACCTGTCAATAAACTAGAATATAAATCATGAATATCCAAATTAAACCTGAACTAGAGCAAATTATCCAAGCGCAAATTGCTACAGGTAGATATGCGAATCCTGAAGAAGTGATTAGTAAAGCATTGAAGTTGCTATCAGAGTGGGAAAAAGGTTATCAGCAGTGGGTAGAAGAAACACGCGAAAAAGTTGAAGTTGCTATTGAGCAACTGGATAGAGGGGAAGGTATTGATGGAGAAGTTGTAGTTGAACAATTGCGAGATAAACTGCGTAAAGCTAAAGAATCTACGCGCTTCAGTTATTTTTAAACAAACCGTAGAGGCGCAGAGGGCGCAGAGGGAAGAAAAGAGATATATTTTACTATCTTTAATTAGTAGGTAAATCACGGAGAAAGTAAAAGCGATCGCTATTCCAATCACTACCTTTTATTCGTCCTAAATAGCCTGTTAATGGTGAAGAAAGTTCAATCAAAATTTCGTAAATTTCTTTATTTTTCAAAGACTCAGGTGGACTGCCATAAATGTATGCTATATGAAGGGCATCCACTCCAACATTTACATCACCTGTTTTTTCTAGATGATTTTTGACAAGCTGGATAATGTGCGATCGCAACCTTATTGATTGTTCAACTTTATCTATATAAGTATTAATTTTATCTTCAGCTAAACCAAAAGGAGCTTGTTGCAAATATTCTTTTAGTTCTAATAAGTTGATAGAATTTTTGTAGTGTGCTTGCAGTTCAACGAGTTTTTGCAGTGTTTCAGGGCTAATAACATTCATTTGATTTTCGGTAGCTGTTCTTAAGGCGTAAAAATTTAGTTCTCCGGCGGCTACAATTAATTTAATAGAATTGTCATATTGAAATTTACCAAGATGGTTCATACCTATTTTTAGTAACTGTGCAGGCGTACCATCAGTAACTTTCTCAGTTTTAGTTGCTTTGCACTCTCCTACTATTGGATAAGGTTGTTCAGTGTAAAAATCCATACCTCCTGCGCCACCAGTTGCATCTGGATTCAAACCTGAACCTGTAAAGCCTAATTTTAGTAACCCTCTACGTACTAATTTTTCAAATGTATGTCCGTCGCTAGAGTTCCCAACTTCAGCAATTTTATGAATCCAAGGTAAGTCTAAATCTAATGAATTGGTTAGTTTGTCACTACTCCAACCCAAAAATACTTTGATATCGTCGTCTAATTGTTTCGCTGCTGGTTGGCTAACGGTTAGGGATGCGATCGCACTCTGCAATTCTTCCAATTCCAGGTGTAGCGGGGGTTCTAGCTTTTCTAATTGGTGTTTGCGTTGGGCGAAGGTGCGATCGTTTAATACTGGTAAATCAATAGATACCTTTAACGGATCAGGTAAACTTATAAACTGGCTTTGTGAATTCACAGGTATTTCAATTGGCTGAGACAATAAATAGACACGCAAATAAGCAAGAAAGATATGCTTCCTTTGCAGCAGAATCTCTTGTAATCCTTTTGTTGTCCAAATATTTAATTGTGACAAAGCTTTTAACGATTCTGAGTTATTTAAGATTTGGCACAGTTCACACTTACCCCAAGATTGAATGCAGACTGTTTCAGAACTTATTTGAGTAATAGCTTTCTGTGTAACCGTCAAGAAATTTGATTTGTAGTATTGTTCATTAGGTAACACATTGGTTGAGTTTTCAGACGGACAGAGAGCAAAGGAACGCCCTGGATGAATAAATGTCCGGGGTAGAGCTATGATTATTCGACCCTGTAGCAAACCTTCAACATCAGGAGAAGGTAGACATAAGGCAGTATTGAGCAAAATTAGATTACTCATAAACCAAGTTTAACAATTAAATTATCAAGCATAGCGTCTAGCTCTTTCGTTACATTTAGATTTTGTATAGGCTGAGTTTCAACAACACATTCTTCGTTTATTAAACCACTAGGTATTTGACCAGATGGGTCACTTAAAATTTCACGTATTAAGTAGTTTTCAACTGCAATTTTGTGTTGAACTATAAACTGAGAAATTTCCTCTTCACTAACTTCATAATCTTTGCAAGCTTGCTGAACAAATAAAATTGCTAAAAGAGGCTTAATATCCTCAATACTAAGCTTTACAAATTCTCCTCCTAAATTTTTAGAAAGTAGTTCATCTAAATATTCTTTTCCTTTAGTATTAGGTTTCACATCTTTAGCACGAACCAAGCAGCCACGAGTCATATCAAATTTTTTATAATCTATTAATCTTCTCAAGGCAGCACTCACAAATTTATTGCTAGATTCTTGTACAACTGCTACTACTATTTTGATAACTCTTTCATCTTCCTTACCAATAATTCTAAAGTTGAGGTAGCCTTTTTCTACATTTTTGACTATAACTTCTTCAACTTCATCGATTTTTACTTTCTCTACAGTTTTGCCTTTCAGAGTTAATAAACAAAAACGTATAGCATCAGCTATGATATTACTGTCTTCAAAGTAATTTTCTATTGTATTATCAAGTGCTGCAAGTTCTTTATTAAAAGCTTTTTCAATTTTATGTAGTGGTTCTACTTGCACCAGTGGGACACCAGGCAAATTCCAATTATTTGCACACCACTGTAAAACCTTTCTAACTATTGGTTTTTCTTTACCAAGCGCTCGTAAATTGTTTTCATCGAAAGGATATAAAGGATGAGGTGGAGTTAAATTCTTTGTATCATAAAACTCCTTCAACCAGTGCAAAACAAGAGTTACTACATCATCACTATTAAGATGCCTTAAATCAAATTTCTTTTCACCAATTCTATCAATAACTGAATCTGCTTGTGGTACAACTTTAACTTGTTGCGTCCAAGTTTCATCGAACATAGCTAGAATTAATACTCCACGTTTAATTCTGCTATATATATCTTTTGCAAACAGAGCGATAACCTGTGCTCTTGTAAAACCCTGCTCATTACAATTGAGGCTTTCTAACTCATCAAAACAGATGACTATTGTCCTGTAATCACCAATTAAGTCTAAAATTTGGCATACTGTTTGGAATGCTTCAGCTTCTTTATCGTCTTGATTAGTATTTGGTAATCCCATAGAGTCTGCTTGTGACTGCGCTAAGTCTCTGCCAGCAAGCCAATTAGTTGCAAATGAAACTTTATCTAAAGAAAGCGTCCATAGGATAGCCTGAATCAAATAAGGATTTTCAATATTTGACTTAAGTTTCAGTACTTTAGCAGTCAAGGCATCAACTATTTTGGGATGTTGAGCTAAAACCCCAGGAAATCGCTTCATTAACTCTTGAGGAGTGTAGCTTGACTTATATACCTCATTGACTAAAGTAGTTGCGATCTCTTGCCATTGCATTACACCTTGATTACCAGTTTGTTTTAGACTAAATGACAATGTGTTTAGAAATTTAGAATGTATTTTGTTTAAGTCACCATAATCGACTTCGCTCATATAGACAAAAAAACTATCACCTTCATCCTGAATATGGTGACGAATCCGACTCATTAAGTGACTTTTACCCAGCCCTTTCTCAGCTTTAATAGTTATACCAATAACTGAACGTTTTCCTGTGCTGATTTGCTCTATTGCCTGATAAACAGCATCTGATGCATGAGCATTTATGGAAGGAACATCAGGAAAAGTTTGGTTCCAGATATCATAGTTTCTAACTACTAATGATCTATCAAATGGGTTATGAATTGTAATAGCTTTGTTGATGTCTGAGTATGAAGAGAAAGAATTAGTCATGATTGTGTATTTACTGAAAATAATGGCTAAGAAATCAAAGCGTAAAAAAATGAGTAACTTAGTTTAAAAATTGAGGCGTTTAGCATAACAGCGTAATCCACTGACTTTAGTAGTAATGGAATCTTCAATCTTGTCGGGGGCGCTATCTTCTATACTTCCACCCTGAAGTTGCAAAATGTCATTCTCCTGAACTTCTAGCAGCCATGTGTTAAAGTCTTCACGACTAACCCGATCGCCTATTTCTCTCCTGATACGATAAATTGGGACAAGATTATCTAGGTTGTAGTTTTGGTTAAGCTTGTCGTAGACTTCCAACGCCACCGACTTAAACTCGTCGTAAGATGCGATTCCTTTGGAAAGCTCCGCTAACGCACTCTTCCCATTAACTGGAACATCTGCACCAGTTACCCCAACATCAATCTGACTTATCCACTTCACCAACGCATTCGCCACCCAAGCGCTAACAGTTGTCTCTTCAAACTTAAAATCGCCACTTCTCAAACCCTCACCCAACACCTCTAAACCCTTGGGAGATATCAGAGAATATCCCTTTTTGGAAATTGCGATCGCACCCTGATTCTGTAATTCTTCAAGTGAACCCTGATAATCTGCTACCTTCTGGGTTTTGGATACAATTCGCTTAGTGAGTTGGCCCTTCTTAACTTCCTGCTGCGTTCCTCCCAAATCCCACAAAGCTAAAAGGAGGCGAGTGCTAGTTAGGGCTGTATTTTTTGATGTCATATTGAATATACTTTTTGGCAAAGATCATCATAGTAACTGTATTTTTCTAAATTATTTATCCCGAAAAAATAACCGAGAAATTGCTGAATATTTCGGCGTTTGGGCTAAATTGATTAATAAAAAATCAACAATATATTTCCTTCGGATGAATCAGTTTCTCTCGAAGGCAGGATGGAATATTTGAAAAAATCGATCATCATAACAGTGAAACGCTGTAGCTGTGCAATTGTAAATTGAGTGGTATATGTTCTTTCAATTCCAGGTGAAATAACAGGAATTCCAACTTTGTATTTGCAACAGCAAGGCTTTTAGTAAATACAGGTGATGACGAAATCCGATGAACATAGTATATAAAGAACGTAAAATAGTTTCGCGTCTATTAGCAGTTCTGCTTTCCGCATTGCTAACCGTACCCTTGTTGAGTAGCTGCGGAGGAGGTTCCAAAACTGCTACGCCACCACCGGTTGATGATACTGTTGTTGGTAGAACAGTGAGCGATCGCCAAACCGAAGCTAAGAAAGGAATGGGTACAGGGCAAAAAGTGGCACTTTTGGCAGGTGCGGCGGCACTTTACTACATGTACAACCAACATAAGAATGCTCCAAAAGAAGGAGCGCAAGGTAAGTACTATCTTTCCAAGAACGGGCGTGTATACTACCGCGATGCTGAAAATCGCGCTCACTGGGTAACTCCACCATCAGAAGGAATTCGAGTACCAGAATCTCAAGCACAACAATATCGGCAATTCCAAGGCTATAACGGCAACACTTCAGGTCGCGATCTAACTGGCATAAGTTCATCCGCAGCTCCAGCCCTCTAGATAGTGAAGCGTGTGTAAATAAGAAAGCGGGTTTCCCGGAGGATAACGCTGATCGCGCACGTCGGAAACACAAACTTAAATCAGGAGACAGATTATGGTAGATGACTTTTTCCGAAAGGCGAAGGATCTCTTGTTGGGAGGGAACGGCGATCAATCTGAGGATGCTGAATACCGCGATCGCAATGTCCGCCCAGCGAGTGAAGACCCCTACGGCGACCCCGCAGATACATCCTCTTACGGCAACCTTACTCCAGCCAGCCAAGACCCATACGGCGACCCCGCAGACATAGCGTCTTACGGTAATGTTCGCCCAGCCAGTGAAGACCCCTACGGCGACCCCGCAGACCAAGGGGAATTTGGTAACGTCCGTCCAGCCAGCGAAGATCCCTACGGCGATCCCGCAGATGACGATTACCGCCGTTAACGCGAAACTTAACCCCCTTAAAAAAGGGGTAACTGAGTCAAAATCCCCCTTTTTTTAAGGGGGATTTAATTTAGGAGGATTTACTCAGCCAAAATTTCTTTCGATCGCTCAATACTTTTACGCACAGATTGGGCTGAAGTATGCAAACCCTCTCTTTCGCGATCGCTGAGATTTAATTCCAAAATACTTTCAATTCCACCGCATCCCAACCGACACGGAACACCAATCACAACATCTTCTAAACCGTATTCACCTTGCAGATACGCCGCTACAGGCAATAACCGCGACTGATTTAGCAAAATCGATTCTACCATCACGCTAGTAGCCGATGCCGGAGCAAAAAAAGCACCACCCGTCTGCATCAATTCCACAATTTCTGCGCCACCGTTGCGAGTTCTTTCTACCAAGCGTTCAATTGTGGCTACATCCAGCAATTCCGTGATGGGAACGCCGTTAACGGTAGCATAACGAGACAACGGAACCATTAAATCGCCGTGGCTACCCAAAACCATTGCTTTGACATCAGCAGGCAAAACCCCCAATTCTAGGGCAATAAAGGTTTCAAAACGGGCGGAATCTAACACGCCAGCCATACCCATAATGCGATCGCGTGGTAAACCAGTTGCTTGCAAAGTTAAATAAGTCATCACATCCAACGGATTGGTGACGACAATAAAAATAGCATTGGGAGAATGAGCGATCGCATTTTTTGCCGCTTGCACCACAATCTTGGAATTAGTTTTCAGCAAATCATCCCGACTCATCCCTGGTTTGCGGGGAAGTCCTGCGGTAATCACCACAATTTGAGAACCAGATGTATCAGCATAATTATTCGTGCCGATAATTTGGCGATTGTGTATTTCAATTCCCCTGGCTTCCATCAAATCCAGCGCCAAACCTTGAGGCATTCCCGCAATAATATCTAGTAAAACTACATCAGCCAGGTTTTTCTCCGCAACGCGTTGGGCTAAAGTACTGCCAACCCTACCCGCACCCACGATGGTGACACGAGGTAAACTACACACAATTGGGGAGTTAGGCGAAGAAAACATAATTATTAAACTGCAATTTTATCAACAATAATTCGGGAGTTAGCAGTCAGAATTGATGCTGACTCGTACATTAGACCTCTTGCACAAGCCCCTAACACGCACCCCCAACCTCTCCTCGCTTGCGGGGAGGGGAGACAAAGCATAGCTTTGGCGGGGTGGGGTTCTTATTTTTGATTTATGCAAGAAGTCTATTCTGACTTCCGAACTCTTTCTTAGTTATTTAAACTCTTCAAGCTGATCCACACGCAACCAAACATTTGGCGTTGGCACTTTCCCGAACTTAATCAGGGCGTAATCACCTTTGATATCTACAATTTCGCCCTTACTGTCAAACAAATAGGGAGGAAAACGAGTATCACTGGCTTTTGCTTCCAGACTATTTTCCAGTTTCTCGCGGATAGCGCGAACCATATCTCCTTTTTTGACTGCCATGAATTCCCCTCTCAAATTTCTAGATTAGACTTATCCGCATTTTAAAAGACTTCCGAGATAAAAACTCTTAACTCTTGTACAGATGCGATTAATCGCGTCTCTCCTAACTCCTAACTCCCCGTAGCGTTTGGCACTGTGGGCAAAAGTGACTAGATCGCCCAGCTAACCTAATCCGCATAATTGGAGTGTCACAAACTCGACAGGGTTCTCCAGCGCGGTTATAAACCCAGGCAACACCACCATAATTGCCATTGACACCCTTAACACTTAAGAAATTACTAAAAGTCGTACCGCCAGCCTCAATGCTGGTTTCTAAAACTTGAATTATCGCTGTTCGCAAACGCTCAATTTGCTTTAGCTGCAAATCTATACATAAGGTTTCAGGTAAAATTCCACTCTTAAACAGGCCTTCATCAGCATAAATGTTACCTAATCCCGCCACTACCGATTGATCGAGTAGTGCAGTTTTAATTGGACGGCGGCGGTTTTGGAGTTTGGTTGCTAAGTACTCGACAGTGAATTCTGGTGAAAATGGATCTGCTGCCAGTGTTGCCAAACCAGTCATAATACTTTCTACAGCAACACCAGGCGGAACCCACCACATTTTCCCGAAGGTACGCTGATCAACAAAGCGTAATTCCTGCTGTTCCCCAAAGAATAATCTAACCCGCGTGTGCTTATGTAATGGTTCATCTCGGTGCAGCCATAATAGCTGACCGGTCATTCGCAGATGAACCCCTAGCCGACCTGTGGAAGAAGGGGAAGAGAGTTCAGCGAGGAGATATTTACCGCGACGATGCCAAGTAGCAATGGCATTCTTTTTAATTCCATCAACAAACTCACCAACAGAAAACGGGTAGGCGATGGTGCGATCGAGCAACACATCTCCACCCGTAATTTCTTGGTTAAGGGTCAATTGATTTAGGCCCCTTCGGACTGTTTCAACTTCAGGCAGTTCAGGCATTCAAACTGATTAAGCAGGCAATTTTGATGTACTTGGGCGTTGAATAAAGAAGAGATGGAGTAGTAACTTACACAGCCTTATATGGCTCGTATTACTACCCAAGAGAAACCGTAAATACCCGCAGGGCAGCTTCTCATAGATTAGGGTAGGCTTGGGTGAAATATGAATGAACTGAAATTTTCAGACTTCATACTTCAGACTTAAGACTACCCTTCATCATCGCATCAAACAAGCCCCTTGTAGCTTTGCTGCTATTTTTTAGGTGCTTTAGCCTTTGGTGCTTCAACCTCGACTAATTCATCCTGAGCAAAGTTGTTGGTATTGATACCAGCGTAATTGACCTTTTCAAAGCGGACAATTACAGGGTATTTGATGCCGCTTTGGTCAATGGAAGCCACAGTTCCTAGATCCTGAAACCAGTAGGATTCAGGGCGGAGAATACGTACTTTAGAACCACGTTGAACCATGATTATTTTCCCTTTTAGTTATCAATCGCCAATCTAGAGGGCTAATTGATTTCACTCTACAACCTGAAGGTAGCAGTAAGAGTCTTTGTTAAGTTATTTGTCTGAATTGGGAGTAGGGAGTAGGGAGTGGGGAGTGGGAATTGGGAATTGGGAATTGAATATTAATTATTCTTTCTCCCTCACTTCCCTTATGTTCACCACTCCCTACTCCCCAAAAAACGGTATTAGAAAATACTTGACAAGGCACACGTTATAGCGTACCTTCGTTCGCAAGCGGTTATTTTGTAGAAGCTTATGTTTTAGTTAAGACAAACACACTTCCCTCGTTACCTCTGCTAATCCGCAGATCGTTATCTATATAGGTGATATCTAACCAGCCTTGCTGATTATCACTCTTGATTGCAAAATCAATTGCGGGAAATTTTCTACCTGCTTCAATTTGTTGAATAAAAGTTACCGGAGAATTGTATTCTATTAAACGTTGTAAGCCGATAATAGACCGCTCAAATTTCACTTGGACACGCCGACCTGAAACTGGCTCAAATTTAGCAGCAACGCTAACTAATCCTTCCAAATAAGGTAGGCCATAAATCTCAGCTATGTTATAAACACTGGCAGTATCAACCCGGATACACTGATAGATTTGACCCAGTTTGCACAAAGGTAAACCATCTAAGTTTAAAAGGGCCTTGCTGGTGGTGTATAGTAATCGCCAATCGCCATTTAGCAAATTACTAGCTTCAACCGGACGGGGTGTAGGATTAAAATCTTCTAAATTGGCGATCGCTGCTAAGATAACCTGTTTCTGTGCTTGAGTCGCCAGTAGACCGCGATTTGTCCCAGCGATCGCATCCATTAGAGCCGCTTTTTTGATCATCGCCTGTCACCTCAAAAATCAGTCCTTACCATCAGCATAAACAAGATATTCATAACCTATGTATAGAACCATAAAAATTACTAAATAAAGGCTTTGCGTAAGCAATACGCCTATTAAATAAAAAATTTCTATCTGAATGCGGATTTATCAAATAAAGGGTTGAAAAGATAACTAAATAAATCCGTGCCAAGTGATAGACTCTAAATGTCAACTTACGTATACATTTTCTTGTCCTCCTCGATATGTTGAACTCTCCATTACGTGAAGTACCTCGTAATCAGCGAGCCGATGTTATCCCCTTAAAGGAAGAGTCCTCTTTATTGGACTGGTTGCAAACTTACGGTCGGATCATCGCGCGTGACGTTCACGAACCGGATTTTCAAGATGACGAAGTAGAAATAGACTCCCTAATGGGTGTAGAAGATGGGATTGGCTACGACCTTGATGACGATATAGGAATCGCCGAGGATTAGCCTTTTCAGGCAAGTACCGCAAGGCGGAAGTCAAAAGTTAAAAGTCAAAAGTCAAAGAATCATATTCTGCGCTTTTGCACCATTTGAAATGGTATGTTTATTTCCGGCGTGCTGTGCTAAGGACTTGGTAGTATCTTTAGTTGCTGATATTGAATTTTATAAGTGTGGAGTGAAGGGAAACTTTTGTGGACGCTAAATTATCTCCTGAGCAAGGTTTAAATATTTCTGGAATAGCTCTAGCCTCTTTATTAACCGTAGGGCTAGCTACAACAGCATTTTTCTTGGATTCGATGGCCAATAGACTACCCTGGCAAAGTATGTCCTTAACCCTGCCACTACTATTGTGTGCGTTGGGTTCAGGTGTTGTGGGTTATTGGGTAATACCCCTACTTCAAGCGCTTAAAACTGGACAAATAATTCGTGAAGATGGTCCCCAAGCCCATCTAAAAAAGGCAGGCACACCAACGATGGGAGGTATATTTTTTATCCCCGTAGGTGTGATAATTGCCTGTATATTATCTAACTTTGCTAAAGAGGTACTTGCAGTTTCGGCATTGACAATTAGCTACGGATTGATTGGCTGGCTCGACGATTGGCAAATTCTGCGCCGTAAATCAAATAAAGGTATATCTCCCGCAACGAAACTGGCTTTGCAGGTGGGTTTTGCGGCAGTGTTTTGTCTATGGCTGATGTTTAATCAACCTTCTAATATTACAAATATTGCTTTGCCTTGGGTGAGCTTTACACTTCCCTTGGGGTTTCTATTTTGGCCACTAGCAGGTTTTGTGCTAGTTGCAGAAAGTAATGCGACTAATTTAACAGATGGCATTGATGGCTTGGCAGCAGGAACAGTAGCGATCGCGCTTTTGGCATTAGGTGCTCTAGTTGCACCTACAGCACCTGGGTTGATGGTTTTCTGTGCTGCATTAAGTGGTGGTTGCTTAGGTTTCTTAGCCCATAACCGTAACCCAGCCCGCGTTTTCATGGGAGATACCGGTTCTTTAGCACTGGGCGGCGCTTTAGCGGCTGTAGCGCTATTGACAAATACCCTAGTAGCTCTATTCATTCTCAGTGGTATCTTCTTTGTAGAAACTCTTTCAGTGATGGCACAGGTAAGTTATTACAAAGCCACCAAAGGCCCTGATGGCAAAGGCAAGCGCCTCTTCAAAATGGCACCCTTACACCATCATTTAGAACTCACTGGCTGGTCAGAATTACAGGTGGTTGGAGTATTTTATGTCATCGCTGCTATTTTGGCTGCCATCTGTTTGGCAATCGCTCCATTCTGAATCATGTTTTGAGAAAATAATCGAATACAAAATGACAACTCCCACATTTCCAGGGAGTTGTTTTTTTAGACAAGAAATTTATAAGTTTCAGATTACTATTCTGGAAAGTCTGACGCTTGATGCCAACTGAAGAAATGCTCATTTCATCGCTTGGCGTTTTTTAAATTATTAATTATGAATTAATTGTACCTATTTACATACTCTATAACTCGATTCTTCCCTATTCGCTTTGCCTCAAGCATCGCTTGATTTGCCCGATTCAGAAAATCTTTAACTGTAATCCCTGGTTCTGATACAGCTATTCCAAAAGAAGCGGTAATGCCTTCGAGAATGCGATCGCCGTCCTTCACTTGCATTTGTTCAACATCCATTCTGAGTTGTTCTACTCGCTTCCTGAGGTTTTCCAGTGTCATATTAGGCATCACAATTACAAATTCTTCACCACCCCATCTGCAAGCAATGTCAAAGGAGCGAATAGATGTTAACAGCAGTTTTGCTAATCCCTGGAGAACAATGTTGGCAGTCAAATGCCCATAGCGCGAGTTGTAAGATTTAAAGTTATCGATATCAAGGAAAATAATACTAAGAGGTTGCCCCGACCGTTCAGCCTCTGCTAGCCTCTGTTCCGTTATGGTTTGCATATAGTTGTGATTGAATAGTTGGGTCATCCCATCCCGCAAGTTATCATAGGTTAGACGTTTTTTTATAGATAGATTATTTAGTGCAATGGCTAAGGTTCTAGCAATAATCTCAGTAATTTGTTGCTCTTCTGGACTGACTTCTTCAAGCGCATAGATGTGTAAAATTCCAATTACTTCACCTTTTCCAAACAATGGAACACATAAATGTGTGCCGCTAACAGGCTCTATTAAGTGATTGCACATTAGTCCAGAATTATGAGGCAATAAAAGGTTTGATTTTCCTCTCCGCAATGCCCAACAATCACATGCTGAAAATATTTCTTTACTGGTTCTTTCATCTCCCCAAAAACTATTCATCTGAACATAATTTTTAGAATTAGCAATTATAAATATACAACCACTCATCTTAGGAAATAGCTTAGAACAGCTTGAAGCGACCACTTGATACACCTCATCTTCAGATTCGCAGCAATAAAGCATATCCGCCATATCTGAGAGATATATAAGTTCCTGTTTTTTTCCCTCTAATTTCAGTGTTTTTTCTTCTAGCTGCCGATTTAGCTCAGTGAGCGATCGCTGTGCTTCAATAGATTCTGTAATATCGATACTAATACCACCGATGCGGCAAGCGCCCGTTGCGCCATCGCTAAAGGGAAACTTAAACGATAGCCAGTAGCACGGCTGATCGTTACCAGGTATTTTTACCTCTTCAATCAGCTTTAAGGGGCGTAGAGTCTTCAAAACGACTTGATCGTTTTCCATAACCCGCCGTCCCTCTTCTGGATCTGGAAAAAATTCACTATCGGCTTTCCCCAACCATTC
>NZ_DASQZC010000560.1:0-3850 GCF_035638895.1 Nostoc sp.
TTTATCAAAGCTGCTAACCTTGCGGATATCCGCATCGCTGCTGTAAAACTAGCCAAAGATATTGCCATTAAATCGGATAAAAAAGTAATTGAAATTTACAATGCGCTAACTCAAGGTGATAGCGATTCTTTACAGGATTTCTTAGAGGAATTTGTAAACTTTCAAGATTTGCTAGAGAATAATACTGTATCCCGTAACTTGGTATTGGCTACGGCAGTAATTCAACGATTAGTACCTGAGTGGCAAGTAGAGAATAGTGGCGATCCTAATCTTATTCATCCCCAGCTACTTAATTTGGTGATTGAATTTGCCAAGAATGAAGAATCTGGCTGGCAAGATGTTGCTGCAACTGAAATCACAGAAACTGACTTGGGAAACTCGACACCGAGCAGCGAGATCCCGACTGGGGAGAAATCTTCTGGAGAATCCGCCGCTACTGGCCACAGGAAGAAAGATTCAGTGAAGGAAGATTTGGTAGCCAGCCAACCTGGTTAATTCTGCAAGCGCTACATTATGGCGCGAAGTTACACCGCGAGGAGTTGCACCTTGCTGAATTGGGGATCGCAACTCTGACCAGCTGTTTTGTTAATAGCAACCGCGATCCGAAGTCAGAAGCCGCCAAACCGAGTGACTTTTTCTACTTCACACCTGCTGAGGATGAAGGCATGAGCATTTCTCCTGATGCTGCTAACGCCTTCTTTGCCCTAGCTGATGCTGGGAAGCTGCCGGGGTGGTGCGTGGCGATCGCACCTGTTGATAAACTGGCTAAATCTCGCACCAGCGCTCCATGCACGCCAGTGGTGTGGGTGGGTGAGGGCGTAGTGTTGCTAATGCCTATTGTTGATGTTAGCGCAAGCGGTAGCGACGCAGGAGCGTCTGGGTTGGTGCGCTTCCCTCTAGGATTTGTTGAGACATCTGGGGAAGTTGAGACATCTGGGGGAGTTGTAAAAGTTCCAGAATTGGGTCAAGTTTGGGTGTTGGATGGAGAATTTGCCCTAGCATTGTGAAAAATTTTTCATGAGGCTAGACTTACCTCATAGAGTCACTCTGGACAAACGCTGTGGTCGCGGTCAAACCAAATAATATAGTAAATAGAATCTATCCTGAAACCGAAGATACGCTTCTTTTGACAAACACGCATTTCTGAAATAGTAACATCATCGCTGACGCTGTTTGGAAGATTGGGATGCTGTTCGATAACTTTAAATCCGCAACCGACCGATCCACCTCTGATTTTAGACCCCTGAGATTTGATCTGGAGCCAGGTATGCTTTTCAATCTTTTGCAGTGCGCGGATTAAATCGTCTATTTCGTCTGCTTCCCAATACGACAAACACCATCGATTTGGATCTGCATATGCAAACCTAAAGCTTGGGTGTAAATGATCCGTTGTTTCTCCCTGAGTTGCCTTTGCTGTAGCTGCCTCAGAGATTTTTTTCGATTTATTTTCGCTCTTTTGTTTTGGGAGACGCTTTTTCCCCATCAAGCTTCAACAAGTAGGTATTTCTCGTAGTAAGATTTCATTGTCTCATGAGAAATAACTTCTTGAGATTTTTCACCAGGATCTAAGCCTCTACGAGCTTCTTGCCAAGGCTGTTCATCATGAGTTAGCTTTTCAAGTCGCCTAGCACTTAACTCGCCGTAGCTATCCCAAACTTCTTCTAGTACTTCAATCTCGTCTTCAGAAAAATCTAGGTCACATGCCTCTGGTTCGGGGATAGCAGTATGTTTATGATCCTTGTAATTATTCCAGACATCATATACTACAGGGCCATGAGGCCATGCTTGAATTTCTTCAGGAAATAGAGGCTTGTCTCGCAATACTAAACTCCAAGCTTGAGCGTAATACACAAGCTTTTGAAGCTTTAATGCTGATATTGTGTCACCAGCATCTCTGTCAATGCGACAAAGAAAGTATTTGGCAACATCAAGGGCGCTTGGCATACTGTTTACTGCTTAAAGTAGTACAATTGTTCTGACACTTCTATTCTCGCATAATTTATCGCTTGCGATCACTCTTGTGTTGGGGAGTATGAAAAATTTTTCAGCAGCAAAGTCACGTTCTTTGCTGCACTCGATAATCGACTACAGAAACATTCCACTGCTGCTCAAATTTGCTTATCGAAGCTCTGATGTTGGCGTAATATTTGCTATCTAGCAAGTATTGAATCACCCACAATGGGGGGCATTCTCCAACATCTGCTCTATCCAGCCAATCAAATATCTCGCTTTGAGTTAATGTTTTTGCGCCGACGGAACAAACGCCATCAGGAGAGTTTTTCGGCTCAACACCCGAAATCTCATTTTCTGCTGACAACGAAGTAGATTGACAAAGAAGCGCATCTACAAGCGCCAGCGTCGTACAGTCCATTACCGCAGGTAACTCTTCCTCCAACTCTTCCACACCCTCGACAAGTTGAGGCGATGCACCCCCCAAGGGTGCGATCGCCGTCTCCTCACCTTGGGAGATTTCGTTTGGTGTGGAAGAATCACACCTCAAGAACTCTTTTGAAGAGTTCTTGAGGTGTTCTTGAGAAGTTACTGAGAGGTTTTGGAACGCTTGCTCAGTAATGATTTCAAGGTTCACCCCGGCACTGTCATTGCCGACCCCGGATGCTTTAGTGCCGATAGGGGTGCTATCAATTCCTTGGGCGGCATTATCATTGCCCAAGTTGGCACTGTCATTGCCGACCCCGGACGCAAAATTATTGCCTTGTTTCCAGTAAACAGTTCTTGAACCATGAAGGTTAATCACCATAGTCTCGTAATGCTGTTTACCTTCCAGCACTCTGGTTTCTGTCTTAAAATCAAATAGCCCAGTATCTCTAAGAATTTTCTTTGCACCTCTTAAATTGCGATCGCGTAGGGTTGTGGTGAGTGGCATCCAGCGAGAACCATAAGGATCTGATTTCCAACACTCACACAAAAGGCGTAGCACTGTTGGGGATTGATTTAATGCCCAATCGAGATCATCCGTTGGGATTGTCATGTGGGAGCGAGTACGCGCCTTGTTGCTCTGATCGCGCTTTGTGGATTTATCTACATCTGGCTTAGTTCTAGTCTTTGTCATTGTTCACCACCAAGCTGTGTTGTTTCTTGTGACAGTCATCGCATAGAGTGATTAAGTCCTCTAAATGTTCATGCTCTTTTCCGTGATTTTTGTAAGTTAGATGATGCACCTGTAAGCTCTCTTTTGCATCACAGCATTGACATTTAAATTCATCTCTTTTAAGTATTTCTTGGCGAATAGTAAGCCAGTATTCGCTTTTTAGGAATTTTTCGTACTCAGTGGGCTGTTGCCAATAGGATTTTCGGCGTGAACCATGCAAGTTTATAGTCATCCAATGTTCAGTTTTTCTACCATCTTTGACAGATTTCTTAGGTGTGAATAAAAACAAATTTTGTTCTTGGATGACTTTTTTTGCAGCACGAAAGGCACTGTAGCTAAGACTGGTAGTAAGCGATATCCAACGAGAGCCGTAAGGGTCTGATGTCCAGCATTCGTGCCACAGTTGGTTAACTGAAGGCTTTTGTTTCATTGCCCAAGCTAGGTCTTCGGTAGGAATGATGGCGTGCGCTCTAGTACGCTTGCGATCGGTGGATTGAATACCTTTGTAGTTAGTCATGACTCACCCCCAAATGACCGATACTGTTTCAAAACCCGCTCTTTAAGTGCATCGAATTTCTGTTTTTCTTCCTCTGATACCTCACCAATCAGTCGCTCAACCTCAGTCCTTTGCTGAAGCCTCATTTGATGACTGATAGCGGGTAATAGTTTGACCTCAGTTTCATTGCCAGGGCGAAAAGAGCGGCGACGAAACATAAACTTGAAATGCCGTTTATCCTGTGG
>NZ_DASQZC010000561.1:0-2330 GCF_035638895.1 Nostoc sp.
CGAGAAGCATCTAGAACAACAGTTGGGGCTTTCTACACACCACCCCAGCCGCATGAGTGCTGATGATGTTAGCAAACTAGCGTCCTTTGTGTATCATAACCATCCCGACATCTTTCGCGAAGTGCTGGCGGAGCAACCAGGCATTATGAAGTTTCTCAGTAATCCTGTAGTAGCAGGCATTCTCGGAATTGCGGCGGCTAAATGGTTGGGTGGTCGCAAGTAATTTCTGAATCTTAAGTTTGGAGGATGAGTAAGAGATTAGGTGGGTTATTTATTACCCACCTTTATTTTTTGCCTATTAAAAATGGACTAGATGAGCGATCGCTTCGCTAGGCATTAACTATCTTCAGCTACATCTAAACCATCAGAATTATTCTGTGTAGTTTGCTGGGGATTGATGTGCAACGCTTCCGTTTTCGTTTGGGATGTATTAAATAGCGTCTTCAAAATCTCTAAAGTTAAGGTTTAGTGCCATGTTGATTGCGGTACTGTCTACGGTAGCGACACGGCAGAAGTTGACCAACTGCCTTAAATGAATGTCTTGTCGTCACCAACATTACAACATTAAGTCTTAACGCTATAACATTAAGGCTTAATGCTGTAACCTTAAGGCTTAACGCTATAACTTTAAGGCTTAACGTTACAACATTAATCACCAGCATCATAAGATTAAGGCTTAGGGTTACGACATTAAGCCTTAAAGTTACAACTTTTTGACAAAAGCTTATGCGATCGCTCTTTAGGGTAGTACGCTCTGTGCGATCGTAAGTAATACTTAAGCAAAACTTATTTCAGGTGCTGCGAGAACCCCGACTTCTTCAAGAAGTCGGGGTTCTGAATCAACCTAGCTCATCCCGTGTCGCTTCTTGAAAAAACTCTCTTCCTTTCTCTGTACTGCGAAATACTAGCTCAAATAGCTGTTGTCCCCAATGGTGTAATTTTTGTTCAATTTTTACAGCGTTATCAGGAAAAATACCGTAAGGAAACTGTAAATAATCTTCTAAATACCAGCGCAACTCAGCCGCGCTTTCTTCATCGAAGGGTTGCTGGAAGGCGACTTCTGACGCAAAACGAGGACTTTCATATCCACGTTGCCAAGAAAGTTGGATTTTGTCGTCTTGATGAGTTATCCGCAACCAATTCTGCGCCATAGTTACTGCCAACACTGGTTAATGTGATGTTACCTTATCCTAGTAATTCACACAGAGGCTAGCTGATTACGCAAATGAAATCAGCTAATTCTATTGGACTAGGCTTTTAATTCAGTACAGATACAGCGATAATTTACTCAAATCATCACCGAGTTGTTTCATGCTGCCAGTTATTGAAAGCATTGTATTACGTCAAATGGCTTCAGGCGATCGCCTCTACTTACAACTATACAAATTCATCGGCGCTAAACCTGGTAAAAAGGTTTACATTCAATCTAATCTGCACGGTGCAGAAATTGCTGGTAATGCCGTTATTCACCAGCTAATTGAGTTTTTATTAACAATAAATGATACAGATTTAACTGGAGAAATTTGGTTAGTTCCCGTTTGTAATCCAATGGGGACAAATGAACGCGCTCATCATTTTTCCCCTGGACGATATTGCGTTTACGAAGCTAAAGACTGGAATCGCATCTTTTGGGACTACGAGAAAGAAGCTGATGATTTAGTAGCTTTTACTAAATCTCAACTTCATAGTGATCTAAAGGTCATCCGACAAAATTATCTAACTATAATTAAGCAACAATTCGCAAAAACTTTAGAAAAAATTAATTATCCTGTTGGCGTTCCTTATACTGAGACTTTTGCCTACAAGCTACAAAATCTCAGTTTAGATGCAGATTACTTAATTGATTTACATACTTCTACCAATCAAGCTTTAGACTATATTTATTACTTCCGAAATCGAGAAGAAAGTGCAAAATACTTCCTACTTGATTTCGCAATATTGCTTGATAAATATGATGGTGATGCTTTTGATGAAGCTTTTATCAAACCTTGGTTAGCACTGGAAGCTTGTTTTAAAGAGTTAGGTAGAGAAATCAAGTTTGATATGGAAGCTTGGACACTAGAATTAGGCTCAGGAATGCAAATAAACCCTGATTCAGTTGCCAAAGGTGTACGGGGTGTGAAAAACTATTTAGTGCAAAAAGGTGTAATGCAAATTCCTAATTTATCGGATAACACAAAAACCCATGAAATGAGTTTTGCATCTAGCAGTAACCGGAAAAAATATTATGCGATCGCAGGTGGTATGATTCAATCCAGAATCGAATTAGGTACTGAAGTCAAAACTGGAGACAAACTCTATCAAATTCTCAGTTTCAATAAAGAAGGTCG
>NZ_DASQZC010000562.1:0-28682 GCF_035638895.1 Nostoc sp.
CTCATCCATTGGCAAAGCTTTCACATTCATTTCCATCACAGCATTAGCCTGTCCATCGACATCAAAATCTAGGCGATAGTTGAAAAAGTGCTGGTGATTTACTCCGAAGATATTCTTAGCAATTAGCCGACCATAGGAATCATCCTCAGATTGCTTTTGTGCAGCCGTTCCCTGCGCCAGTACGATACCTGTTAATTCATTTTGGACTTCCAAAGTCCCATCCTGGTGAAAGATCCAATTGATGCTGTAATCATAGTTATCAATGGCCGCAGTCATGGTCATGACTAATTCTCGATTCCGACGGACATCATTACGCTGAGTGCCATACTCATAGTGCTTCCAGAGCATACCGTTATTTCGCTCGTATATGCCGATACTTCCTGGCATAACATAAGGTTCTCCGTCGCCATTAGCAAAAACAGCATCCAGCAAAAGACCGTTTTCAGGAATTTCCTTACCTAACTCCATCGTCGTTGCTAGGGAACCAAAATTGTATTCCCCAACATCAAATGCATTCCTAAACGACCAAGTAGGCTCAGGATCGCCATAAGGTACTACCATTTCTGATAAGCTAGCGCGGTATAAAACTGGTCGGATATTTTCCCCGTCCCTGTGTGTCACTTGGTAAAGCACCAATCCACTGCGGGGATGCATTACATAGCGAAACTTCCAACCTTGCCAGCTAATTTCATTGCCTTTAATCTGGAAACTTGCACCATTTGGTTGGAGAATCTTTAGTGCTTTAAGTGGTGAAAGTAATTTACCCAAGGACTTAATATCGTAGTTCCAGTTTTCCTTAGAAAAAGGAACTATCCCTCTATCCACGAAACTGGAAATTTTACCTGTGTTCAAATTAACGGTTCCCAATATTCCTTCAATTGGACTGCCGTAATAATTCCAGCGATCGCCCTTGTAGTAGAATAAACCCCGACAAAGACGGCTTCCTGCTGTTTCTTCCTGTTTACTCAGGATTCCTGGCGCCCAACAACTGATTTTGACTTGATTGAAATCTGTAATTCCCCGCTTTCGCATCGCTGTTTGCCATTGGGGATCGGATTTAAAAGCTTGAGTTGCCAGTTCATATTCTGAAGCGACGATCGCAGGTTGAACAGAGGAAATTTCTTTCCACGAACTTAAGGTTTTGCTTGTTAGGTTAACAATACCCTCATAGGTTTTATTTAGCGATCGCTCATAGATTACCAAAAAAGCTTTTCGTTGAAAAGCTTTACCAGGTGTAAATTTCAGAACTTCTTTTTTATCTGGTTCTTGTAAAGCGATCAGTGGAAAAGCTGCCATTTCGCTCAAAGTTTTTTCTCTTTTGATCACCGAAACGGCTGTACTAATTTCTGCCTCTGTTAGCGAAGTGAGAGGATGGGAAATCGAAGGCTGTTGAGCCGTCAATCTTCCCATTAATCCGAGTGATATAGAAATGGCGACAATGATAGTAATAACTAGCCACAAAAAACGCTTTAGCCGCTTAATCATCTTTTACATTTTTACAAAAGACTTATAGTTATCTATTTCCAAGCCTAAGCATGAAAACCGATAAATTAAGAGGCTAAAGCCAAATTAATTTGTTAATAGTTGGGGAGTAGGGAGTAGGGAGAAATAAACAATGCCCAACGCCCAATTTACGCAGAAACCAAACGACGTAAAGATTCAGCACGCCGTTTAGCAATAGGGTTATTTGGAGCCAATTTTAGTGCTTCTTCGTAACTTTGTAACGCCTGAGTAGTTAACTTTTTTTTCTCGTAAGCGTGACCGAGATTGTTCAACCCCGTTACGTAGTCTGGTTTAGCTTTTAGGGCTTCTTTATACTGACGAATTGCTAGGTCATATTGCTCTTGGATAAAATAGATATAACCCAGCCCGTTATAAATGGGGGCAATATTTTCTTCTCCCTCTTCTTGGGCAGTTTTGAGAGCTTTTTGAAACAGCGTGATCGCTTGAGAATACAGTTTTTTATCTGAATAAATACTGCCTAACTCGTAATATTCTTGAGTCGTACCCTTTTCTTTCTCTAACTTCTTCCGCAATCTTCCAAAGGAGCCTTCAATCTTACGAGTTTTGAAAATCTGGCGAAAAACGCTCACGGCTGCAATTGTGAGTATAACCACCAAAACTGAGAGATAAACAACGGCTAGACTGTTATCCATTGTTGCAAATACAAATATTAAAAGTTACTTCTGTAATCTATTATCAGCTTATTGGGCATGATAGAGATAAGGATAATTATCTTAACTCCTGTACAGACGCGATTAATCGCGTCTCTCGTAACTGCTAACTTACTTACGGTAAGCCCCAATATTGAACACGTTGCTGGAGCCAACCTTCGGCTAAGTAACGAGCGATCGCTTCATTCACATTCCGTCTTAACTCATCGTACTGCAATCCCTTGGGCATGACTACAGACAAGGGTTCAGTTGATAGCTTAATTGGCAATAGCCGATATTGGGGATATTGTTGCACCCAACCGCTCAGAACGCTAGCATCTGCGGCAAAGGCAAAGGCTGCATTACTTTCTATTTTTTGTCGCGCTTCTTGATATGAATTCACTCCTATCAACTCGGCGTTTGACACAAAGTAACGCACTTTAGCGATGGTGCTGGAGTTGTTGAGTACAGCAATTTTTTGTTTTGCAAAATCACTCAATTTCTGCACAGAGGCATCTTTTGTAACTAATACAGTGCTATCCAAATAGTAGGGAACACTGAAACTAACTATGCGGCTGCGAGATTCAGTTGCTGTTACCCTAGCGATCGCAAAATCAACTTTCTTGTCTAAGACTATAGACAAGCGATCGCGATTCGCTACGGGTTTCAATTTCACAGCCTCGGTACCAACCAAGTCAAGTGCCAATCGCTGTGCTAAGTCAATTTCTAAGCCTTGCAAATTACCGTTAGCATCTCTAAATCCCAACGGACGCAAGTTATCTTTAACAGCAACAGTTATATAGCCTCGCTGCTGAATTTCTGGCATTTCGGCAGCAGACGCAGTTAATCCTGTCCCCACTATGGAAAAGCAAGATATCCAAAAAATAGTGGCGGATAATACCAGATGTAACCGAGTAATTATTTCCCATCTGTTACATCTGTTATACATCCCTTGCCACCTTTATCCTTTAGCTTGATTTGCGAGTTCAGCAACTTTACCGAAGCTAGCTGGATCGAGGACTGCTAATTGTGCCAACATCTTGCGATTTAGTTGGATATCAGCTTTTTTCAAGTTACCGATCAACTGGCTGTAGCTCAAGCCGTGTTGCCTTGAAGCAGCGTTGATACGGGTGATCCAAAGGCGACGAAAATCGCGCTTTTTCTTTTTGCGATCGCGGTAGGCACTCCGTAGCGCCTTCATCACTTGTTGGTTGGCAGTTCTAAACAGAGTTGAGTGAGAACCGCGAAAACCTTTAGCTAGTTTGAGAATTTTATTGCGGCGTTTCCGAGCTACATTACCGCGTTTTACCCGAGTCATAACTTATTTCCTAAAATACTTACAAATATGGGAGCATCAAGTGCACGTTAAGTTCATCGCGTTCATGTACAAGCGCACTCTGACGCATACCACGCTTTTTGTCAGAAGATTTGTGCTCTAAAAGGTGGCTTTTGCCAGCTTTCCGACGGACGATTTTACCTGTGCCCGTGGCACGGAATCGCTTCGCTGCGGCTTTACGAGTCTTTAGTTTAGGCATTGTTTAGCTTTAATTCGACACGATCCATTATTATACTAATAAAATTGCTTGAATGGTAATTAAATAAAGGATTTAACCAACTACCATTGTTATAGACAAAATTAATTTCACCGATGGATGAAGTAAATATAGTCGAATATGACCCACGGTGGCAGACTTTGTTTGCACAAGAAGCCGAGCGTATTTGGCAGGTACTAAGCAATGACTTGGTTGTGGAAATTGAACATATTGGGAGTACGGCAGTACCAGGAATGGCGGCAAAACCAGTTATTGACATCATGGTAGGAGTCCGTTCCTTAGTAAATGCGAAATCTACTGTTCCGATATTAGAATCTTTGGGATACGTTTATTGGCGTGAAAACCCAGATCCTGGACGGATGTTTTTTGTGAAAGGAATGCCACCATACGGAAAGCAACGTACTCACCATGTTCATATAGTCGAGATTAACAGCGAATTTTGGGAACGCAAGCTATTTTGCGACTATCTGAGAAGGCATCCTGAAGAGGCGAAACGATATGAAGCTTTAAAACGCGATTTGGCAGCAACTTTTCGCAGCGATCGCGAGGCTTATACTAGTGGTAAAAATGACTATATTCGGGCTGTGATGTCAAAAGCACAGTGTGAAATTCGTAATTGAATCAATTGGGAACTAAATCCCCAACTAATTTAAGATCACCAAGAAAGACAATTACGCCCGAGTGTTTCACCAATAATTACGAATTACGAATTACGAATTACGAATTAGTTAATTCGTTGCTGTTTGGGCTTCTTGATAAACTATTTCTTGAAACTGGATCATATCTTTTTGCGGATCGGCGTGGCTGACTTTCACCAATATCTGTTCGCCCAACTTCACAGAACGTTTGAAAACCATTGGTAACTGCAAGCCCAAATCTTCTATTAAAATTAGGGCCAAGTTACTGTCTTCTCGCAGCCACATTAACACTGTTACATCCCAAGTTTCCTCTGGATGACGGCGTAAATACTCTAGAGCATAATATCTATTAGTTTGCCGTTCCACCATCGTCACTTCTTGGGTGATGCTGGTGACAGTCATCATTACTTCTTTAAGTTGATCTGCGGTAAATGGTAAAACTTCACCCCGCAAATGGGCTTTAAGTTGGAAGTGGGTAAGCAAATCACTGTAACGACGGATGGGAGAGGTTGCTTGGGTATAAGTATCCAAACCCAAACCAGCATGGCGCAGAGGCGTAATACTCATTTCGCTCTTGGGCATACAACGACGCATAGCGCAAGCGCGAACGAATCCGGCGGGAAGTAGCAGCAATTCTTCTTCTGGGGGTAATTCCGGTTGCGGCTGACCACGAAAGGGCAAAGGTATGTTATGAGCTTTACCATAACGAGCCGCAACTTCACCGGCAACAATCATCATTTCTGCGACTACTTGCCGCGATGGGGAATCGTCCAAAATATCAATATTGATCTCATCATCTTTGACTTTGATCATCGCTTCCGGCATGGTGATGCTAATTGCCCCTTGAGCATAACGCCAAGCTTTGCGCTTCTGCGCCCAAGTAGCGATCGCAGCAATTTCTGGTTCTGCTTGTACCCGTAATTGCAGCATTTCATCTACATCTTCGTAGGTGAGACGATAAGTCGGCTTAATCGAGCTGGTATGAATGCTGTAATCTTCTACTCCCCCAGTTGTATCTAAAATAATCCCGAAACTGAGGGCGCAACAAACGCGTCCCTGGATCAGACTCATTGGCCCAGTCGCTAATACCTCTGGGAACATCGGAATCATCCCCGTAGGTAAATAGACTGTGCTACCCCGCTTTCTCGCTTCCAAATCTAATTCATCTTCTGGTACTAACCATCGAGTCGGATCGGCGATATGCACCCACAGGCGTTCCCGCCCATCGGGTAGTACTTCCCAACTCAGACCATCGTCAATCTCTGTGGTAGTTTCATCATCAATGGTGTAGACCTTCAGGTGAGTCAGATCAAGGCGGTTTGTATCTGAGTCAATCGGCGGGAAATCCAAACGCTGTTGCGCCACTTCTAATACCTTATTAGGAAATTGGATCGGAATTGAAGAACGACGCAGGAACAAGTTTTCATAAGGACTCCAGCAACCCAAATCCACCAACAGCTGAAAGGCTCCTTGCGGTGTTGTGGGCCGTCCCAGCATGGTCATAGTTTCTAATACTGGAGCGCTTGGCGGATAAGCGCGAGCCAAGGAATCATAATTGACCCCTGTCCGCACGGTGTCAGCAAGAAGTGCTGCGTATTTTTCGAGTCCTTCTAAGCGTTGGCGATCGTGGCGCTGCCACTCTACTGCTTCACCTTTGAGCGCCTGCTCTACACGAGTTAAAAATTCCTGCTGTCCCTTAGCTTTTAGCGCCTCTACTTCCATCTGGTGCTTGCGTTCTGCCACCTGAGCAGCAGTTCGCGGCTCGTAAGCGTCTCCTTTTTGCTTGAAATAAAGTTTGTCGTCTGATAACAAGCAATGGGCGGCGTAACAAGGAGGCGCGTCTGATTCTGAAAATAACAGATTCGCCATTTGGTCGGGGGTGACTGTTTCCCCATCCTCAACCAATAATTCCCAAGCTACTTCTAAGCTAGATGGGTCTAAATAAGGCTTGATCTGCTCCAAAAAGCTGGCAATCTCAGAAGGCTTGTAGGTCTGCCCGGTAACTGTATAAGTTATTTGTCTAGGCGCGAGGCTGTGGGATTGACCACGTTCGTCTACCACAAACCAGCGGGTTTTACCGTCTGGGCGTTCTACGATGCCCAGACGGCGATCGCCTTGAACCCTAAATTCAACTAGCGTCCCCTTCTCCACAACTCTCGCACTTTAATTTGGTGAACAGTTGAAATAGTTTTAAGTTAGGAGTTAGGAGTTTTGATTCTTAACTCATAACTCATCACTCATAACTCATCACTCTTTTAGCCTTCCGCATTGATAAATGGCAACAAAGCCACAATCCGCGAACGTTTAATTGCTAATGTCAATTCTCGCTGTTGCTGAGATGTAAGCCCAGTAATCCGACGTGGCAATATCTTACCCCGCTCGGTGACAAACTTACGCAGTAAATCAACATCTTTATAATCGATTGGTTCTCCTGGCTTGATCGGAGAAAGGCGACGACGGAAATAACTCATCTCTACTTAATTTCCTTGTGAACGATATGTTTGTTGCAGTGGGTGCAGAACTTTTTCAGTTCTAGCCGATTAGTGGTGTTGCGGCGATTCTTGGTGCTGGTATAACGTGAAACACCAGCAGAACGCTTATCTGAATTTGTCCGGCACTCAGTACACTCTAGTGTGATAATAATGCGGGCACCTTTACTCTTAGCCATAATCTTACAAACAGTGAAGCCTGAAGAGAATTAACACAAATGACTATCTTCTCACATTCCGCCGCATATTATCAACTAATCTTTTAATTTTTATGTCAAGCGAGTAGCCACGACGCGACGAAACTATGAAAGTTCCACAATAGCGATCGTGTAAAGCCTGCCGCATCTGGGTATCAGAGAAGGCAGTTCCACAATCAATTGCTAGGGGAATTACTAGCAGTATAGCAGTGGGATTGGCTCTAATATTGCTAAGGGCAATTGACACTAAAAGGGCACCCAAGCCGACGATCGCCTCTCGCTTCACTAGTGAGGGCAAATCTGGAATTCTGCCTACTACTTCCCCATCTTCAACTTCTAACACCTTTAAATCGAACGCCCAACGCCCTAAACTTTGCCCTTGATTGTTGTATACCACCAGCACCCGCAAAATCAGCCAAAATATCACAAAAACTAGGATTTGCAGAAATTGAATCCCGATATCGCCGCCTCCCAGTAGGGAACTGACTAACCAGACACCAAGGAAATCAAGCCCCAATGCCATAACTCGTCGCCCAATTTCAGCCTTGGGATAGTGTTTTTGGGGAAGTCGTTCGATAGTCATACAACACAGGTATTTTTATTTAGGGGTTGGGAAATAATTGCTCCTGTTTTTAATATTAAGGTGATGACTTGAGTTTGGCGTTGAGACTAGTTTTGGATGAATAGAGCGTTTTTGGTAAAGTTTAGTAAATTATTAAACGTTTGTATCTAAAGAGCCTCAAAAGCTTATTTGAACAGTGGGTCAATCCTAACTACTGAGGATTTTTAGAGGTTTTAGAGGATTGCTCCTGGTGTCATATTCGTTTACATCTAAATAAATAGACATGTGAACCGAAAGGTTCTACAATCTGACTGATTGCGGTAAATTTACCTATTGCCCAATCCACATAAGCATAGTAAAGATTTTCTAGTGATTACGTTTGATTGCGGAAGCACTAAATTAATATAGGAAAGTCTTTAAGTAAGGGACAGCAAAAGAATGGATGTAAAGCTGATTCTAGCTGGATTGACAGTTATCTTTACGCTTTCGTGCTTATTTTTTGGCACGAAAAATGGATTCTATGATTCAGATAACTATCACGGCAATGGCTCTGCACATTGAGATGAATCTGTAAACGCTTGGGCGACTTCCCCCCGTAGGGTGAGTTGGTTAAGAGCGTTCAGAACTTGCAAAAGGAAAAGAAACAAGAGGCATCCTTGAGCTAGTAGTTTGATGGCTTCTGGTTAGTCCACCTTTCTGAACCAGTGCGGGTTCAGTGGAGGCGTCCTCCCCAATCAAAAATCTGTATTCTCAGGGTGTAGGGGCGCACGATAAAACTTACCCCCTAAGTCACAAAACCAAAATTTGTGTAATTTTTGGCTTTTGGGATATGTCCATGATGATGAGGTTTGAGGGGAGGAGAGCATGAGGGATAATCTGTCGGCATCCTCTCACGTAGATGCTGCCGAAGGGGGTACTGAATTAGAATGTTTCCCCTATAGTGTCCAGCATTACGATGAGGGTGTGTGTTTATTGGTGAAGATGGGTCCACACCGCATCCTATTGGATTGTGGTTTGGAGGATATTTCATCGCTGGCGAAGGGGCTTACTAAGTCGGTACCTGGAACTGGTTCGCCCCCACCAGCAGATTTTGTTTTGATTAGTCACGCCCACCCAGATCACGCCAGAGGCTTACTGGCACTTCATAAAGCTTTTCCAAAGTTACCTATTTATGGTAGCGAAGTAACCAGCAAGTTACTGCCGTTGAATTGGCTAGACCAAGATCCTGAGAAAATTTCCGAATTTTGTCATGCCTTGCCGTTGCGATCGCCTGTGGAATTCCAAGATGGTTTGGTGGCAGAATTATTTCCCGCAGGGCATCTACCGGGGGCTGTGGCAATTCTTCTTACCTACACCACTAAGCAGCGTACTTATAAGCTACTGTATACAGGAGATTTTTTCCTGTCAAACTCCCGGTTGGTAGAAGGTTTGCGTTTAGAGGAACTGCGAGGATTAGACTTGGATGTGCTAATCATTGAAGGCAGTTACGGCACATCCCGTCATCCTCACCGCCGAAACCAAGAAAATCAACTAGCAGAACGAATTAATCGCGCGATCGCTGACCATTGTTCTGTAATCCTTCCCACTCCTGCTTTAGGATTGGGTCAAGAATTATTAATGCTCTTACGCTCTCATCACCACTTCACCGGACGAGATATAGATATCTGGGTAGATGGTGCTGTTGCAACTGGGTGTGATGCCTACCTAGAACTATTACCTCACCTTCCCCCATCTGTACAGAACTTCGCCCGCCATCAACCCTTATTTTGGGATGAACGGGTGCGTCCCCGCGTGCGTCGTTTACAAGCAGAACATCGTCCCACTGTGGGTAAGTCACCTTGTATTGTCCTTACCGACTCTACAGATGATTTAGGTAAGCACTGCCAACTAGACACAGGCCCTTGGCTAATCCTGCTACCAGAAAAAATTGATATAAAAGTTAATAAAGAATATCTAGCACCCACCACTGTTGAAACTTATCTCTTGGCTCAACATAGTGATGGCCCTGGTACTACGCAGCTAATTCATAATTTGCGGCCCCAGCACGTCATTTTTGTTCACGGTTCACCTGCCTACTTGGCAGACCTGACTAGCTTAGAGGAGTTGCAAAACCGCTATCATATCCATTCCCCGGCGGCTGACATTTTAGTAGAATTGCCTATCGGCGATACATTTTTACAACCGGCAGCACCAGAAACTAATTACGAAGGTGAACTGACAGAGCTGGGAACAGTAATCACAATCACCCTAGCCGATGTGATTACTACTGATCCTCGTTGGCGGCAATTTGCTGATACTGGTTTAATCGAAGCTCGTTGGCAAGGCGAAGAACTAGTATTGAGGGGATTGTCTCAACGAGAATTACTCAACCAAAATAGCGATCGCTATACATGGACAGATGTAGACTGTTGCGGTACTTGCCGACACCAAAGGGGGCAGCGATGTTGGAATCCAGCTTCCCCGTTGTATAACTTTAAGGTAACTCTAGAAGGTTACTGTCCTGCTTTTGAAGGTTTGAATGATAGCCAATAGTCATTAATCCGGTGTCTTTTGTCATTTTTAATTAATGACCAATGACTAATGACTAATGACTAATGACTAATTATTCTGGATTCGAGTCAGTGTAACGGTTGTGGATGCGTTCGGCTTCGGGGCAGTCTTCAGTCATCAAAGGCTCCACATTACCGCGTGGTACTGAAGCTAGTTTTTGCGTTACAGCACCAATGCTCTCGAGGCGAACCATTTCTTCCCAAGAACAAACTTCGTCCTCTTCTTCTGTTTCATAGCGTAGGGTCACTAAATCTCCCTCTATGTCGATGATGCGGGCGCGTTCAATCCAGCGTTGCTGGTCCCGCAAGAAAACACATACCTCGCGCCCATCGCAACAGAGTTGATAAATCTTGCGGTGTAGCATGTACTGTTTCTGCCTTTTTAAACAACGTAGTTAAACCTGTCAAAATCTGGGTTCTACCCAATTACATTACACCTTTAAGAGGTTAATTTCACCGTTCAGAACAAGTATGTTTCATCACCCAATCCCAAAACTTGCATGTAGTTGTCAAATATTGGAAAATGTTGGGTCAGAAATCAATGCTTGCAGCAATGAACTTAATCTCCCTCCGGCTCATTCTACTCAATGTCTGCTTTATCGAAGTCAAACAGTTCCGAACCTGTCCTAACCAGGCTCATATTTGCTGGTGAGTCCTTGTTACTATTATGTAATAAAGAATACTCAAAACCAATCGTTGATTGCGGTTGTTTAACTTGCCTACTTTTAATCATTGGCATTGCTGGGAAGTCCGGGGACTTGATTTTACTTTTACCCATGTGTATATGATCTTAACTCATTCTCTTGCTGACCTTGATGATTTTCAACAACAACACCTAAATAGTTTTGATTTTTGAAGGTTTTTGCCTGATGATAGCTAATTAAAAGGCAACGGAGTAGAGGTGATAAGCTTCAAAGGCAAAGGAAATGGTGAGATAAGGTGAAACATGGGAAAATTACCCTCTGCTTATTTTGGAGTATCAGCAAGATTTATATGGTAGCGGAAATTCCATAAGCACGTTCGATGAGGAGGCTTCTCGTTTAATTTTACCTGCCCGAACTGCATCGTATAGGGCTGCAAGGGCTGACAAATCCTCTTCCTTCCAGCATTTAGTGACAAGCACTTGATGGAGTAATCCCTCAGATTCAACACTAAGATATCCAGTTTGGAAAGCAGATTCAACGAGTGTACGAATCATCTTGGTTAGGACAGAGTAAAAAATTGTTACGTCAAGTGTGGAACATTTACCTCTGATATTAATTGATATGGAACATGAATATCATGTGATTATCATTACACCTAGTTAGTGATTTAGATCACATCAATCGGTTACAATATGACATTTGTGTGCATTTATCTATTCATGTACGCAGATAATGGTTACAAAAAACTTTAGTTTCAGTACTGAGGTGGCGTATAATTTGACAAGATTAAAAGATAGGAAAATTTTTAAGGAAGTTTCCCAAAAATATAGTGAAACATAAGCAATCAAGCAAAAAACTGGCGGAAATCTTCATCCTTTTGGCTTAATTGCACCCAGTGTAAATTTAAGGACTGGAATTTTTGCACCAAGCGATCGCAAGCTGGACGTTCGGTAGCGTAATGTCCGGCATCGATTAGAATGAGACTGCAATCGCGGCTTTCTTGAAACTGATGAAACTTACAGTCAGAAGTTAGATAAGCTTGAGCACCAGTTTTGGCGACGGCTGAAATGTAACTAGCCCCCGAACCACCCAAAACAGCAACTCGTGAAATTGTTTGCTGTAAATCAGTAGTTGGAGAAAAAATCAAATTAGGAGAAGCAAGTCGGGTTTGAATGGTTGCAAGTAACTCCTGTAATGTCAGAAATGGCTCTAGTAAACCAACACGACCATATCCTAATCCTGCTTGTGTAGGTACTATAGGAATAACTTCTTTGAGTTCTAAAATTTGAGCTAGAACGTCAGCAGTACCATCCTGCACTTGATCGAAATTTGTGTGGGCAGTGTAAACACCAATATTGTGGGTGAAGGACAACCGTACCATTTCTGCGATCGCTTCACCAGTGCGTAAAGATTTAGGAGGAGTAAAAATCAAGGGATGATGGGCAAATATCAGATTAGCATTTAGAGCGATCGCTTCCTGCATTACTGCCAAAGTCGGTGTCAAACATACTAAAACCCGTGCTTTTTCCTCCAACACTCCTGGTTCAATCTGCCAGCCGCAATTATCCCAACTTTCACACCAAGCGGGATTTGCCCACGCTTCAAACCAAGTAATTAAGTCAGCAATTTTCATAACTATTTTCTTCAGCAATTTTTAATTTTAATTGCTAATCAGTGTTTCTGAGGTTGAATATTTAATTTTAATGCTAATTGCTGGCGCATTTCTTGGAAAGGTTTGTTCCAGACAGGGCTAGCATTCCAGTTCCACACTGCGACTGGGATAAGTTCTTCTTGGGCAAGACAAGTTAACAAACGATATTCATCTTCTGGTTCACGAGAAAAAGTGAAGGGATTACGGTAGCCTGTGTCACATAGTTTATAACATGTAACCTGACCGTGATTAATCCGTTGTAAAAGTTCTTTACCTTTGACAAGCAAATAATCTAAAAAAACTGGACTAAAAGGCTCTATGTGTGCGCGTTTTTGTGGCTCTTTTTGTACCCACCTTGCCCACTCAAACCCATACATAAAATCGTGAACATAACGAAAGCGGATTTCTGTTTTACTTCCGAACATCTCCGTCAGTAAAACCATCTTTTCACCAAAAAGCTTTAAAAAAGGAACAGCACTCTCATCTGCTATGAGAGCCTGCCTTAGCATACTACTTACTAAAAAGTCAAAATCCCAGAATATATTTTCTGGAAAGTTTTGCAATTGAGTACGGACTATAGATTCGATAGTTTGCTGAAGGGTTATGAGGAATTGAATTTCGGCATTTTCTTCAGTAATTAAATTCCCCAATTCTGCGAAACTGGTAATTAATGTTTTTTGGGGATTAAGTGATAATACATTAATAGACTGTTGGGCAAGGATCTCGTCAATAAAATGGAAAGTATGAGTTTGTGTGACTTCTTGCTTCATAGTAATTGAAATAGCCCAAACACCTTACACTAAATATTAGTTTATATCGAAATAAATAGGTTTTTAAATAATCACAAATAAACTTTACTTTTGAATTTACAAATTGACACAAATTATTTGGCGTGGATCTGATTAATTTTCGTTACAAAGCGATTGCGGCGAAATTTACTTAATGCATATCACCGCGAGTTTATGAGATTATAGCTAAAGCGTAAGCGTGATAACCAGAGTATTTAAACTCTACAGAACTCCACCTTAAATAAAACTTGAGAATCGGTTATCCAGAAATATGGACAACCAATTCTCTTAAATGACTGCGCTGGCGATGTTCCCAAATATAAATTCCTTGCCAAGTTCCCAGTACTAAATGACTACGATTAATAGGGATATGTTCAGAAGTGTGGGTGAGTGCGGTACGAATGTGTGCCGGCATATCATCGGGGCCTTCTGCATCGTGAATGTATTTTCCCGATTCTGGCACGAGTTTTGCCATAAAGTTAGCTAAATCCACAAGGACATCGGGATCGGCATTTTCTTGGATGACTAAACTGGCTGAAGTGTGGCGTAAAAATAGAGTACAAAGACCAGTTTCAACTCCCGATTCTGCAACTGTGGCTTCAATTTTTGCAGTGATATTGTAAAAAGATTTACCAGTGGTGGAAATTTTTAGTAGCTTTTGGTAGTGAGTCATCTAGAACACTGTTATTGATGTTGGTAAGAGCTAATTAGCGGTTGAATCTGCTGGATGTTACCATTGTTCTACTATTAATTTATGTTGTTTTGAACAAATTTATTCGACTCGAAATAATTAATTACAGCATAAGCGATCGCTTCATTACCATCCTTAGCAATTGGTTCAGATTGCTTTGGTAATTGAGGTAATTCACGCAGAAAATCCCAAGTCCCTTGAAAAAACTCAGATGGGGTGATGATTTGATGCTGGTTATAATTTGTAACGCCTTCTATTAGAAAAGTTGCTTCAGCAAAGTCCTCACGGGGGATGGTAACAATAGGTACTCCTAAGAGTGCGGCTTCAGCAAAAGTACTGTAACCAGGTTTAGAAAGGACTCGTCCACAAATAGACATAAAATCTACAGGGCGGTATTTGCGATCATCAATTTTCACTAAATTAGGTAAATTAGGAGCAGATTGATCAAAGACGATAAATTGCCAATCTGGAAATCGCCGCAGGCTATCGTAGGGAATTTGCTGTAAACCCAAGCCGCCAAAGGTTAACAAAATAGTTTTTTCTACTGGTGCAGTTATTCCCCAAAGAGAACGTAAATTATCAGCAGAGTGACGGGGGGAACCGCCTGTTAAACCGACATCTGTGATATTGTTAAAAGCTTGCATCGGTTCGTGGAAGGGCAGACGAAATAGGCGATCGCATTTTGAGTACCAATCACTAATCCAATCTGCAACTGCGATAAATTCGCCTCCCCAATCTCGGTAGATAAAGTCCCAGCCAAAGTTACTCATCATCCAGCAGGGAATATTTGCACCTTTGGCAAACCCAGGAGCGAGGAAGGGAATGTCTGCCAAAATGAGATTAACGCGATTTTGGCGGATAAAATTCACTTCTGAAGCAATGAAGGAATTTTGATGCTTTTTAATATTCAGCAACTTTTCTAAAGTCGCTACTTTATCCATTGTCAAACTATCGGTTTGCACCACACCCAAATCAAATGCACGGGGACGATAAATAAAATCGCCTTCTATATAGCACTCTAGCAACCAGCGCGGGGCAGTAGTTACCAGAATTAGCAGAACTTCTGGACATAATTTTTGAATTGTCGCAGCTACAGAAGCAATACGGGTAGCATGACCAAAGCCGTGGTTAGTTATGGCTAAGTATAAGATTGGGCGTTCCATTTTCTAGTTAGGAGTCATTCAATTTTGGATTTTAGACTTTAGATTTTAGATTTTTACTTCAATCCAAAATCTAAAATCGGCAGAGTTAGGTGTGAAAATTATAATTCCTAACTTTTAATTAGTTTTGCTAAAACCTTGAATCGCCTCAATCAATTGGTCGATTTCCGATTCTAAAGTAAAGTAATGGACGGTAACTCGTATACAGCTAGGATCGGCAATTGTCCGAGTTAATATTCTTTGTGAGTCTAAAAATTGCACTAACTTGAGATTAGCTTGGGGCTGATTATTCAGCAGTTGGAACGAGACGATACCGCTTTCGGGTGGAGAAGTTCGCAGACACTTGACATCAGGTAACGCCACTAAGCGCCGCCAGAGGTAAGCACTGTTTTGACAAATTTGCTCGTAACGTTCCTGTGAGGTTCCCCATTGCTGATGGATTGCGATCGCCTCCCGTAATCCAACATACAACGGATAAGCTAATGTAGACACTTCATATCGTCGCCCATCTGGAAGCCAATCCACAGGCTGAGATTGACTATCTACAACAATGCCATTCAAACCAATAAAGGTAGGTTTTAGGCTTTCTCGTGCTTCTGGCCGGACATACAAGCCACCAGCACCCGCAGGGCCACATAACCATTTGTGACCAGTGAAAGCATAAAAATCTACACCCAATTCTGTCAAGTTTAAAGGCAACAAACCAGCAGATTGAGCAGCATCTATCAGTAAAAAAGAATGATTATTTCTGCATACTTCGGCAATTTTATCAAGAGGTAAAACTTGACCAGTATTCCAGAAAACATGACTTAATATTACAAGACGGGTATTAGGGCGTAAGTGCTGGGCAATAACTTTTACAGGGTCGCCCTCATTTAAAGTCGCCTTAAGAGGACAGGTGGTAACTTCCACCGCAAATCTTCGCGCGATTTCCTGTGTTGTGGCAATTACGCCTGGATGTTCGCAGTCTGAAAGCAGTATATGGTCGCCAGCACGCCACTCAATGCCCCATATAGCGATATTACAGCCAACAGTAACATTCTGGGTAAGAGTAATTGTTTCGCTTGGTGCATTTAACTCAGAAGCGATCGCTTCTCTTGCAGCTTGAGTCTGGGGCGCTATCCAGCGATACGCCTCATTACCAAAGGGGCCTATTTGCTGAACATAAGCTTGAGTTTGGGCGATCGCATCCATTGCCCTTTGGGGCATCGGCCCTTGTCCCCCATAATTGAAATAAGTCTTATTCCCCAAAGCCGGAAATTGCTCTCGATGGCTATGCAACCTGGTTTGTGTGGCAGAAGTACTGGTCATACCAATTTTAGATTTTAGATTGTAGATTTTGGATTAGTCAGAAGTTATTGATCGTTAGTTATTTTTTACTCATCTCCCTCATCCTCCTCCATTCTCCCACTCAATCATTAATTGTCTGAGTTACTCCCAGAGTGTACTAATTCTTGTTAACTTAAAAGAATGCTAATTAATGCTGAACTCCTACTGCAATACCAACGCTGTAAACGTCGCACTTTTCTAGATATCCACGGTGACAAAAGTCAGCGTGATGCTCCCAATGAGTTGCTGCGGAAACTACAACAGGACAAAATCGCTCATCAGCTAAGTGCTTTGGCAAAGGTGACTTATCACCAACCAGATTATTCTTATGGAAACTGGGAAGCGGCAGAGGCAGCAACTTTAGAATTGATGCAGCGTGGGGTTGAGTACATCTATAAGGGAGTATTGTTAGCAAATTATTCTGAGGGATACACCTTGCTAAGTCGTCCAGATTTACTCGTCAAACGGCCAGGAAAATCTTGCTTTGGAGATTGGATGTACGTTCCGGCTAGTATTGAACTGGGTAAGCGTCCTAAGCAAGAATATCAAGTTGTTGCCGCATTTCACGCCCAGGTATTGGCAACAATACAGGACTTAGCACCAGAAACAGCTTGGCTGATATTGCGTACCAAAGAGAGAAATTATCCTGTGGATTTGCTCAAATGGACACCACGGATGCAGCAGATTGTGGAGGAGTTGATTCAAGTTTTAGAGTTACAAAATCCGCCAGAGGTGTTTATTTCTCGGCAAAAGTGCAATCTTTGCCATTGGTATACTCAATGTTATGCGATCGCTCAATCTGAAAAACATCTCTCATTATTACCAGGTGTAACACCTCTTCGCTACACTCAACTTCAAGACGTAGCTATCACCACGCTAGAATCTCTGGCTAACACCAGTCCTAGCACCTTAGAAAACCTAGTTGGTTTTGACAGGGAAGTAGCGCCAAAACTCATAGTGCAAGCTCAATCTTCACTGGAAAAACGACCGTTAATATTACCCTACCCGCTACCAATAAAAGATATTACATTTACTGCACCCATAGAGCTTTACTTTGATATTGAGGCGCAGCCAGACTTGGATTTAAATTATCTCTTGGGGGTTTTGGTCGTTGATAGGCTTGCCAATACAGAAGAATTTTATTCGTTTTTAGCAGATAAACCAGAAGACGAAGAATTAGTTTGGCAGCAATTTTTGGATTTGGTTTGGCAATATCCCGAAGCGCCAATTTATCATTTTTGTGTCTACGAGTTTGATACAGTTAAACGGTTGGCAAGGCTTTACAAAACTCCTTCCTCCTTAGTGCGTCCTGTACTGAGTCGATTTGTGGATGTATATGAACAATTAACGCAAAGTGTAGCATTACCTGTAGAAAGTTATGCCCTGAAAGCGATCGCTCGTTGGTTAGGATTCGAGTGGCGCGAAAAAGAAGCTAGTGGTGCTAAATGTATTTACTGGTATGATCAGTGGCTAGAAACAGGCGATCGCACCTTACTAGAAATTATCCAAAGCTACAACGAAGATGACTGTCGCGCTACTCTCAGAGTGAAAAACTGGCTGGTAAACTTTTTTCAGGATGAATATGGTTTGCGCCTAGCTTAAGTAATTTCGGATTTTTTAAAGCTTTTCAATTGCTTAGAATACATGTTATTTATAGCGGTGTACAGATGTGAACCCTGCTTATTTTAGCGTGATATCTTATTTATAATTTTCCCATTTTAACAAAATATATGCAGCTAATTAAAAATATCTTCAAACTTCCACAAATTATTTACTTCTTTATCCCAATTATAATTATCATTCTTTTATTCAAATTTTTACCCATAAATGCTGTTCAAATAAGTAGCATAGAGTTTATTGGAGAAGCTACTTTAGGAAAAGGTTTAAACTTACAAAAAAATCAAGTTGGAGGTTTATCGGGAATTACATATAATCCCAAAAACAACCTTTATTATGCTATTTCCGATGACCGTGGACAAAAAGCTAATGCCCGTTTTTACACTCTGAAAATCGACTTAAGTAAGGGTTCCCTACAAAAGGTTAAAGTTGTTCCTGTCAGCGTTACCACATTATTAAATGAAAATGAGCAAACATTTCGCCCTGGTGAAACTGATACAGAAGGTATTACCTTAACTAATAAAGCAACTGTATTTATTTCTTCTGAAGGCGATGCTGCAAAATTAATTAGTCCTTTTATTAAAGAGTTCTCATTATCTTCTGGCAAAGAAATTACTACACTTCCCATACCAAACAAATTTTTGCCCAACAAAAGTGGTGAACAAGGTATCCGCAACAATTTAGCTTTTGAAAGCCTTACCATCACACCCGATAAAAAGCATTTATTCACAGCTACCGAAAATGCTCTAATTCAAGATGGTGTCGCAGCGAAAGCTAACATCGGTACTCCTTGCCGGATTTTGCAATACAACTTGCTCAACAATCAGCCAGAAAAGGAATTTCTTTACCAAACAGAACCAGTTTCTCCCTTTTTGAATGTGACTGGCAAATTCGTTAGTGGATTACCTGATTTACTTGCTCTGGATAATCAAGGACACTTCCTAAGTTTAGAACGGTCTTTTACTGGTTTAGGATTTGCTATTTCTCTGTTTCAGGTTTCTTTAGAAGGATCTGATGATATTCATAAGATAGATAGCCTTTTAGCAGTTGGCTCTAAGAATATTAAACCAGTTCAGAAAAAACTTCTCTTAGATTTGAGAACCCTAAATGTATTGCTAGACAACATTGAAGGCTTAACTCTTGGCCCTAAACTACCCGATGGTCAGCAATCATTAATTCTCATCAGTGATAACAATTTTAACTCTCTGCAACGTACCCAGATACTAGCCTTTAAAATTAAAATTGAAACACCACTAATCAGATTATTACGCCGTTTCCTCCCGAATCTCAACCTTTAACTGTACAGAGGTATCAGGGTTTTACAATTATTTATTTTTACCTGTGTATTCACGGAATCTACTAGCCAGCTTTATCTAGCTTATTTGTAGTTTCCGTGTAATTTCTCAACCGTATTGCTTAATAAATATGTTACACAATGTTTAGAAGAATTTTCCGCTAGATGAACCATGATTACAGGATATGATTAATTTTCTATAACTTATGATAATTATTAAATTTAAATTTAATAATTAGCTAGACTTATTCAAGTATTTTGCCAACAATATTTTTCATTAATAATTTTTATGTTACCAAGTAAAATTGAGAATATGGTAGGGCAAAAAGCAGAATTAGACAATTACATTGGACAGTTATTAAATAATCGCTATTTAATAAGAGATTTGATTGGCAAAGGTGGCATGGGTAGAGTTTATTTAGCAGAAGATACTGCTAAAGGTGGTATGGCGATCGCAGTCAAAATTTTATCACTCAGTTTGGCGAACCAGCACATGTCCCAACGCTTTGCTAGAGAGATTTTTATCGGCGCTCAGTTGGGCCGCAAAAGTAAACATATTGTTCGCATATTAAGTTATGGCGTTACTGAAGATAAGACTCCATTTTATGTGATGGAATACCTGCAAGGAAAAAATCTCAAACAAATTCTTAAAATTCAGCCCTTAACAATATCGAAGTTTTTAGATATTTGTAATCAAATTTGTTTAGGCTTACAATGTGCCCACCAAGGTATCAGCCTCAAAGGAGAGATTTATCCCATTGTTCATAGAGATATTAAACCAGAAAATATATTCATTACTGAAGATAGGAAACAAGGAGAAATTGTTAAAATATTAGATTTTGGTATTGCCAAGTTTCTAACAGAACGAAGTGGGATGACTCTTACAGATTCTTTTATTGGCAGTTTGCCTTACTGTTCTCCCGAACACATGGAAGGGCGAAAATTGCTAGATGTTCGCTCTGATATTTATAGTTTGGGAGTACTAATGTTTGAGATGCTGACAGGAAAGCATCCATTCCAGATTCAGACAAAAAGTAACTCCTTTGGTACTTGGTATCAAGCGCATCGCTTTCAAATTCCACCTACCCTTGAGGAAGTAAATCCGCAAGTAAAAATCCCGCAGGTGTTAGAAAAAATAGTGATGAGTTGTTTAGCTAAAGATGTAAGCGATCGCCCTCAAAATATAAACCAAATATTAGAAGATTTAGAAAAAGCCAATATTCAGATTAATGAGCGTATTCCTAGCAATAGCAGTGACATTATTAAACTTTCATGCCCGGTTCAATTAATACCTTCAACTTTATTATCAGAACAAGAGTGTTTGCAGAAGAATTGGCCTAAAAATAAACCAATTGCGCCAATAGGTTTTCCCCATTTACTACAAACAACTGAAAGAGCTATACCAACTTTTTGGGCAATGTTACCCAAACAAGAGATTACAAAATTTTTGGATAAAATACATGGTACTGAATTTATTAGTAAAATAAATGTTTACCCGATGCTATTGTGGGTAACTGTACTATATGATACCCAACCTTCTATGACTAAGTGGTTACCTTATTTTCTGGATTTGAAAGATAATAAAGGCCAGAATATAGCACGTAGTTTAGCGGAAGTAGGTTACTATCATCTACTATTTTTTGCCATAGAAGATCCAACTCGTTGCTCTCATGTAACAACTTTAAGCCTTACAGCTAATCAGCGCCAGCAACTTATAGATTGCTTAGAGATGAGTCAGCCTTCAAATGAATTAATTCTGTCTAATCAAGCCAAAAATCTTCTAAAAACAGATTATGAAAAGCTGAAGTTAGAAATCTTACATAAGTTAGCCGCAGAGCAAAAATCTGAGACAGAAGGTTTAAAAAGTTGGATGGATAAATTTTTGAAAATGTTTTTAAACCTTTTGTCACGTCATTGAAAGTCTGCTATCAAAAGAAAAATGTTTGTTCCCATTACCTAATTATATTTTTATGTGTGTATTACTAACTTTAAATAGACTCAGCAACAGAGGTAAATAAAGTGAACAAGAGCTTAATTACATCTCCAAGTAGTACGGGCTTGCTTGCCAATCGTTATCAACTTAAGCAATTAATTGGTAGCGGTGGCATGGGTGAAGTGTTTTTAGCAAATGATATTTTGTTAGGAGGCACACCAGTTGCTATTAAGTTTTTGACTCAAACTGTTGTCGATAACAAGATGCAACAAGACTTTGCCCGTGAAGCTTTAATGAGTGCAGCTTTGAGTCAAAATAGTTTACATATAGTCCGGGCGTATGATTATGGTGTAAATGAAAAAGGAAAACCATACTATGTTATGGAATATCTATGTGGGAAGAGTTTAAAGGATTTAATTCCGTTACCACTGCCCATGTTTTTGACTCTCTCCCGTCAAATTTGTTTGGGCTTACAGTGCGCCCATCAAGGCATTAACATTGATGGCAAAATCTCTCCGTTAGTTCATAGAGATATAAAACCTGCCAATATATTAGTTATTCCCGATCCGATATTGGGACAGTTAGTTAAAATTCTCGATTTTGGTATTGCTAGATTTTTGAATTATGCATCATCAACAGCTAGTACAAGCAAAGGATTTAATGGCACTTTACCCTACTGTTCACCAGAACACCTAGATGGAGAAAAATTAGATAGTCGCTCTGATATTTATAGCCTGGGCGTGATGATGTTTGAAATGCTCACAGGCAAAAAACCTTGGCAGCCAGAAACTGATTACTTTGGTGCTTGGTATAAAGCACATCACTTTGAGCAACCAAAAGCGATCGCAGATGTTCAGCCTACTCTTAAAATACCTCAAAAACTAAATAATTTAATCATGTCTTGTCTTGCAAAAAAATCTTGCGATCGCCCCCAAAATATCGCTCAAATTTTGCAAGTCTTAAACAGTTTAGAAGAGTCTAATCATCCCAGTATACCTACAAGTGTACCTTCTAGTTTCATCCTTAGCCGTCCTTTAGATTCAGTACCAATCACAGTAGAACAAAGCTGTCGCAAACTTTTGTGGCCTCAAAATAAACCGATTCAAGAAATTGTTTTTCCCCAGCTTATAGACACCGCACAGGGATCTATGACAGCCTTATGGTTAATGTTGCGTAAACAAGAAATCAAAAACTATGCTCTTTCTACCCGCTATAACCACTTTATCTTCATGACATCTCCTCACCCAATGCTGTTGTGGGTGACTGTACTCTACAATCGGCAATTGGCTCCTAAGTGGCTACCATGCTACTTAGATATGCAAAATTCCCAAAATCTTAAGTTGGTAAGTTTCCTGGCTGAAAATGAAGACTATCCTTTGATTTTCTTTACTCTGGAAGCACCACATTTTTGCACCAACGTTCTCAGCAGTCGTATCGAACCAACTCAGCGACAAATGTTGAAAAACTGGGCGCAACAAATTCATAGTCTACCACCAGCTTCTCAACCGCAGTTGAGCAAACAGCTATTAAAGCAGCAGTATAAACAAATGCAATCCCGCATATTGCAGCATCTAGAATCACAGCCACAGGTTGTATTACCCTGCTCTATTTAAAGAAAAATCTGCACCTTGGAAAGACGGGACAAAAAGAATTCCTAATTTATAACTCTAAAACGCTTGACAAGTAGAAAAAAAATAGTGATAATAGCAAAGTTGCCAAACAAGGGACTGTAGTTCAATTGGTTAGAGCACCGCCCTGTCACGGCGGAAGTTGCGGGTTCGAGCCCCGTCAGTCCCGTTCTAGATTTATGAGTAGTCAATCACTGAAATGAACTTCGGTGATTTTAGATTTTGAATTCCCCAAAGGGATTGACCCAGAATTCAAGGTTTGAATATAAGCTACATTTATCATGCTTTGCGAAAGAGAGAATTAACTGTGACTGTCAGAGTCCGTATTGCGCCAAGTCCAACCGGAAATTTACATATTGGTACAGCTAGAACGGCTGTATTTAACTGGTTATTTGCCCGCCACCACGGCGGGAAATTTATCCTGCGAATAGAAGACACAGATTTAGAGCGATCGCGTCCCGAATATACCGACAATATTCTTGAAGGGCTGCGCTGGCTAGGATTCAACTGGGATGAAGGGCCATTTTTCCAATCTCAACGCCTGGATCTTTATAAAGAAGCAGTGCAAAAACTGCTAGATCAAGGATTAGCTTATCGCTGCTACACCACTTCTGAAGAATTAGAAACTCTAAGAGAAGCTCAGAAAGCTAGAGGCGAAGCTCCTCGCTATGATAACCGTCACCGCAACCTCACGCCAGAACAACGCGCCGCATTTGAAGCAGAAGGTCGCTCCTCTGTGATTCGCTTCAAAATCGAAGATGGGCGGGAAATTGTCTGGAACGACCTAGTAAGGGGAAAAATGTCTTGGCGAGGTAGTGATTTAGGTGGTGATATGGTCATCGCCCGCGCCTCAGAAGAGGGTAGCGGTCAACCTTTATACAACTTTGTAGTTGTAGTGGATGACATCGATATGCAAATCACCCATGTCATCCGGGGAGAAGACCATATTGCCAACACCGCCAAGCAAATTCTGCTGTATGAAGCAATGGGTGCAAAAATTCCAGAGTTCTCCCACACGCCGCTAATTTTGAACATGGAAGGGCGCAAGCTTTCTAAGCGGGATGGCGTCACTTCTATTTCTGACTTTCAGCAAATGGGCTTTACTTCTGAAGGCTTGGTGAATTACATGACATTGCTGGGTTGGTCGCCACCAGATTCGACGCAAGAAATATTTACCTTAGAAGAAGCAGCTAAAGAATTTGGTTTTGAGCGTGTAAATAAAGCAGGTGCAAAGTTTGACTGGGACAAGCTGGATTGGTTAAACAGTCAGTATATCCACAAGACGCCAGTAGATAAACTCACAGATTTACTCATACCCTATTGGCAAGCAGCTGGGTATAAATTTGATGGTGGAAGAGAACGCCCCTGGTTAGAACAGCTAGTAACTTTAATTAGCCAGAGTTTGACTCGTTTAGTAGATGCAGTACCTCAAAGCCAACTGTTTTTTACTGACACAGTTGAATTTAGCGACGAAGGTAGTACACAACTCAATCAAGAAGGTTCTACTGCTGTCCTTGAGGGGATTGTCACAGCTTTAGAAAATCAGCCGCAACTGTCAGAAGCCGCCGCCCAGGAGATTATCAAACAAGTGGTGAAAGAGCAAAAAGTCAAAAAAGGCTTAGTAATGCGATCGCTCAGAGCAGCCTTAACTGGGGATGTTCATGGCCCCGACCTTATACAATCTTGGTTACTACTAAATCAGATTGGTTTAGATAAGTCACGCTTGAGTAAGGCAATAACAGAAGCTAATTAGCGATTACAACAAATTTTAAATGGATCTGGGAGTGGGGAGTAGGGAGTGGTGAGTGAGGAATTATAAGAATTCTTCTCCCATTCCCCATTCCCCAATTTCAAATCTAAAATAGGTAGTCAATTATCCTCACGTTGGGAACTTGGTGTGTAAAATTCATGTCTTCAAAAACACTTAGAAGCGAACGTAATTACAATGCCAACAAAAGTGCTCAATAGTGGGATGAGATTATCGTTCATGATAGTTATGCTGTTCATCACATCAACAGTAAATGCTACCGTTGATGCTGAGGAAACGCCAACGATATTTGGAGATGTCACCATTAGCCCTCAGTTTTCTCCAGATCCCCTGACAGTTCGCGGGATGAGTGGTGGTTCAATATCTGGGAGTCAAGTAGGTGCCAGAAGTGAAACAGCCACTGGCCCTTGCACCGGCTTTGTTGATGAAACACCAGACCATAGATTAGCGCTTACAAGTAAATTTGACTACCTAAAGCTGCAAGTACAAAGTCCTGAAGACACCACCATCATTATTAAGGGGCCTGGTGGTAGTTGGTGCAATGACGATTTTGATGGCAAAAATGCTGGCATGATTGGTGAATGGCTACCTGGAAATTACGAAGTTTGGATTGGTTCCTACCAAGAAGGTAAGTATCTTCCTTACACTCTAAAAATTACAGAAGTTAAGTAGGGAATGGGGAATGGGGCATGGGGCATTGTTTATTCCCCTTCTTTGTCTCCCTTTTCCCCTAATCCCCACTCCCCACTCCCTACTCCCCTAATAATGATTGAGAGAGGCTGGAACGACACGAAGAACATTCTGGAGAAATTATCCGTGTCTTTGCATCCCGTTGCGCTCCCTTTTCTCGTGCGATATTGTATTAAAATTAAGTTAACTTTGATTAAGATTCTTGTTGGCATCGCCAAAATGCGCCAATCGCTGTATGGCAGTGCATATAAGAGATCAAATTAAACAAAATGGATTTATAGACATCCGTTTAACAGCTTAAAGTGGCAGAGTGATCAACATTTGGTTACTAAGGCTGATGAATTGTATAGGCATCTAGAGGCAAATTAAGATGAAATTCTCTTGGAAAGTCGTAGTACTCTGGACATTGCCTGCTTTGGTAATTGGTTTTTTCTTCTGGCAAGGGGCCTTTGCAGGCGCTCCTACTGACATGAGTAAGAATGCAGCCAATACGCGCATGACTTATGGTCGCTTTCTAGAATACTTGGATGGCGATCGCGTCAACAGTGTGGATCTGTACGAAGGCGGTAGGACAGCAATTATAGAAGCCCGCGATCCAGACATCGAAAATCGTGTCCAAAGGTGGCGTGTGGATTTGCCTGTTAACGCTCCTGAGTTAATTAGCAAGCTCAAAGAAAAAGACATCAGTTTTGATGCTCACCCGATGCGGAATGATGGCGCAATTTGGGGATTGTTGGGCAATCTGATATTCCCAGTTTTATTGATTACCGGGCTGTTCTTTTTGTTCCGGCGTTCTAGCAACCTCCCCGGCGGGCCAGGTCAAGCGATGAACTTCGGCAAATCCAAGGCGCGTTTCCAAATGGAAGCGAAAACCGGGGTCAAATTTGACGACGTAGCCGGAATTGAAGAAGCTAAGGAAGAATTGCAAGAAGTTGTCACCTTCTTGAAGCAGCCAGAAAGATTTACCGCAGTAGGCGCACGGATTCCCAAGGGAGTGCTGTTAGTTGGGCCTCCTGGAACTGGTAAAACTTTACTAGCAAAAGCGATCGCTGGTGAAGCAGGCGTACCTTTCTTCAGTATTTCCGGTTCGGAATTTGTGGAAATGTTCGTTGGTGTGGGTGCATCCCGCGTCCGCGATTTGTTCAAGAAAGCCAAAGACAACGCCCCCTGTATCATCTTCATCGATGAAATCGACGCAGTAGGACGCCAACGTGGTGCTGGTATCGGCGGCGGTAACGACGAGAGAGAGCAAACCCTCAACCAATTGCTCACCGAAATGGACGGGTTTGAAGGTAACACTGGCATCATTATTATTGCTGCTACCAACCGTCCCGACGTACTAGATTCAGCATTGTTGCGTCCCGGTCGCTTTGACAGACAAGTAACTGTCGATGCACCCGATATCAAAGGACGTTTGGAAATCTTACAAGTCCATTCACGCAACAAGAAACTAGACCCTAGTGTATCTTTAGATGCGATCGCTCGCCGCACTCCTGGATTTACTGGTGCTGATTTAGCCAACTTACTTAACGAAGCAGCAATTCTCACTGCGAGAAGACGCAAAGAAGCTATCACCCTCCGCGAAGTTGATGATGCGGTTGATCGGGTAGTCGCTGGGATGGAAGGTACTCCTTTGGTAGACAGCAAGAGCAAGCGCTTAATTGCATACCACGAAATTGGACACGCCTTAGTGGGAACTTTGTTAAAAGACCATGATCCAGTACAGAAAGTCACCTTGATTCCAAGAGGACAAGCGCAAGGTTTGACTTGGTTTACTCCCAACGAAGAACAAGGTTTAATTTCTCGTTCTCAGTTGAAAGCCAGGATTACTGGTGCTTTGGGCGGTCGCGCTGCTGAGGAAGTAATTTTTGGGGCTGCGGAAGTCACAACTGGCGCTGGTGGAGACTTGCAACAGTTATCGGGAATGGCGCGGCAGATGGTGACTCGTTTCGGGATGTCCGACTTAGGGCCACTGTCGTTGGAGAGCCAGCAGGGTGAAGTTTTCTTGGGTCGTGACTGGACAACCCGATCTGAGTATTCCGAATCCATTGCCTCTCGCATTGATGGACAAGTGCGAGCGATCGTGGAAGAATGCTACGACAACGCCAAGAAAATTGTGCGTGACCATCGCACTGTCACCGATCGCTTAGTCGATTTGCTTATCGAAAAAGAAACCATTGACGGCGATGAATTCCGCCAGATTGTGGCTGAGTACGCTGAAGTTCCTGAGAAACAGCAGTACGTACCGCAACTGTAAGCTCTTAAAGAAAAATCTTGAGCTACTGGTCAATTTAAATGGGGATGGTGTTAACTATCCCCATTATTTTTTGTGGCTTGGGAGATAGAGATACTACTTGTGCGATCGCAGGTGGTATTGTGGCAGTATCTACAGGTCAAGTATTCCCACGGCATGGGTGCAAGCACGAAAACCTTTGCCCAAGGGCGATCGAGAAACAATCACACTTTTTCGTCCTACTGGGCCAAAAGAACTGGCTTTGATTAAAGAAAGTGGCGATCGCGAATTTCCTCCTCGACTTTTATTTGCACATATGAATACTAAATTATTGACTCTTGCTTCCTTAACGTTGGCGGTTTCTTCTCTAACTGTCGGTACAGTTGTAGCAAAAGCGAAACTGACAAATCAGGCAAAACTGTTTATCAATGGAATCGGCACAGTACGGGTTGGGATGACTCTTTCCCAAGCGGCAAAGGCTGCTGGTACTCAGCTAGTGGGTGATCCACCCAATAACAATTGCTACTATGTTAAGCCACAAAATGAACCCAAAAATCTTTCGTTTATGGTGACAGGAGGTCGCATTTCTAGAGTAGATGTGCAGCAAAATGCCCAAATTACCACCCTCAAAGGTGCAAAAATTGGCGACACAGAAGCGCAAATAAAGTCTCTTTACCCAGGACAAATTAAAGTCACACCTCATAAATATGTTCAAGGCGGACACTACTTGACATTTATCCCGAAAGACCGTCCTGACCAAAACTATCGCGTTGTCTTCGAGACTGATGGTAAGCTTGTTACTCAGTTTCGCTCAGGTAAACTACCAGAAGTTGAATTTGTTGAGGGCTGTTCTTGATTTAAGAACTTTCTGCTACTCCTCTTAGTGCCAGTCACTACTAAACACAATAGAACGCACCCAACCTGCGTGTGCTTCCCAGGTTATGCGTTGCTGTCCGTCTGTTGTTTGCCACAAAGAATCATGCGATGCCTGCGGTGTTCTCGTTGCCATTGCCTTAAGCTTGCGATGTAATCGAGCAAGATTTTGTCTTAAACGGCTGTTTTCTCACATCACTCTCATCCCGCAACCCTTGATTTTCTGACTCCAAGTTTTTAAC
>NZ_DASQZC010000563.1:0-18730 GCF_035638895.1 Nostoc sp.
TCCATCTGTTCCTGAATTCCACCCAAGATGTAAACCAATAACTTCGCCGCTAAATCTCGTCCAGCAACCTGCACCCGCTTTTTATTTGGGTCATACAAAACCCCATACCAAAGAGATTGGGGATATTCCATACCACTAAAACCACCTTGCTGGTCAAACTTCCGCAGCTTCTTAAAAATATCTGCTAAGGAAAAACCTTTTTTAAAAACCAAAATTCCTAAAGCTTGCGCTAATGCAACTTGAGCAACTGGACGGAAAAGCATATTTCCTTCACCTCCATCTTTCTCAAAGCTGAAGCGCCGTAAAGCTGGTGTATCCTCGTGTTCTAAAATCTTGTAACTAGAGAGACTAGCCAAAGAATCAAATAGCTTTTTAAAATCTTCAATTCCCTGCTCAATTTCTTCATCCTCTGGACGCATGGGAATTAGACCTTTCTCCAAGGGTTTCCAGTGAGGGAATCTTGGAGCTAAATATCGCTCAGACATATCTTGTAGAGCTTGCAAAGTCGTCAGAACTGTAGAATTGGAAGCGACTGTTGCACTATTCCAATTAACACGAGGATTGCGCTCTTGTCGTTGTTCTAATAGTGGATGTGTAACTGCAATTTTTCTAGCAACGATCGCAAAACCATCATCCTCATTCAACTGTGTTAGTTGCCCTTTAGTCAAGGGTGCAGCCATCAGGTTGACATGAACAAAAATCGATCTCACCCTCCGCCTCGCCTGGGTGCGAGTTTCCCCAGCCGCTACCGCACAGATGAACTCAATACCAATTTTTTCCTTGGGTAAATTTTGTAAGTAAGCAAGGTCTACTTGGTATTTTTCTATCAAATCATTTACTGTAATAAAAGTGTCATCAACACCTTTATCTTTTTTATATCGCTGAAGTTTACGAGTTTTAATTAACTCCATCAACCCCTGTACACCCATTAATCTGTGTTGACCATCCAGTGCATAAATAGTTACATCATCCTCAGAAATATTTAGTAGACCTACTTTAGCGTCTTTATCTAGGGGGATGAAATCAGTAGTAGACTTGGTGGCGCGTCCTTCACTATCCCACTCAGCAGCTTTGGGATTATCCACCCACGGTTGATTAATTACTACTAGCACCGGCGGAAACTTGTGGTTGTGTCTAGCCGCTAAATATTGCACTAGCGGCGCTTGACGTGACCAATCAAGGGGACGTTGCTGAATTTCATCAATACTATCCGCGTCAATCTCGACATTATCAGTCTCTGGATTGTACTTTTTTTGAAATAGAGGTAAGCCGGAAGCGAAGTGAACCCGACCTGCAAACCATTCTAAGGTAACAGAGCTAACATAAGCCTCAGTACCACCCATCTCGGTTTTTTGAACGAGAATCTGATCTTTTCTCCCTAAAAACTTCTCTAGGAGTAAAGCTAGCACCTGTTTTTCCTTGTTTTCTCGTTCCAGGTACTCTCTAGTGATATCAGCAGTTGCGTCAGAGTCTTTCATGTTAATTTTTAAAAACTAGAGGATATAAAGCAGTTTACATTGTCTAAAGTATTAGGTACCAATATTTCTTTTTTAAAAATTCTTAAAAAATGCTATCCTAAAAAGCTGATAGTCAAACAACTAATAACTGCAACTTTCAGTTATTGCGGTTATATATAATACAGATAAAATCTCAAAAAAGTCCGCGTTGGCGGACTTTGTTTGTGTGCCAGTAAATTTTGGTCTGAGGGGCGTTTACCAGTCGTCTATATAAAAAAATTAACGAAAATACTTGTTTGGATAGGGAGGAGAGAAATGGCTACAGCACAACAACCAGAGAATAAAGGTCAGGAGACACGTACTGTAGCAGATTTAGTGGAAGATATCCAAGCTCTCACCACTGAAATTCAAGAGTTGTACTGTTTAGATGAAATACCTTGGGTTGTTGGTTACTCAGGTGGTAAAGATAGCTCATGTGTACTGCAATTGGTTTGGAATGCGATCGCAACCCTACCACCCCAAAAGAGAACTAAAACAATATACGTTATCACCACAGACACACTGGTAGAAAATCCTATTGTTGCTGCTTGGGTACGCAATTCTCTAAAACAGATGAAATCTGAAGCCCAAGCGCAAGGATTACCATTTGAACCCCATTTGCTACAACCAGATTTTAAAGAAACATTCTGGGTAGGTTTAATTGGTAAAGGTTATCCAGCACCCAGAGGAAAATTTCGCTGGTGTACAGAACGCCTCAAAATTAATCCCTCAAATCGTTTTATTCGTGATGTAATCCGAGCTAGTGGAGAAGCGATTGTTGTTTTGGGGACTCGCAAAGCTGAAAGCACAAAACGTGCTAGCCGAATGAAAAAATTAGAAGCCCAACGGGTACGCGATCGGCTCAGTCCTAATATGAACTTGCCAAATTCTTTGGTTTATAGCCCTATTGAAGACTGGGAAAATGATGAAGTCTGGATTTATTTAATGCAGTGGGAAAACCCTTGGGGGTATAGCAATAAAGATTTATTTACTATGTATCGAGGTGCTTCTGCTGATAATGAATGTCCTTTAGTTGTTGATACGTCTACCCCTAGTTGTGGTAGCTCTCGTTTTGGTTGCTGGGTTTGTACGCTGGTTAGTCAAGATAAATCACTCGCGGCAATGATCCAAAATGACGAAGAGAAAGAGTGGATGCAACCTCTACTTGATTTCCGTAAAGAATTGGACGCTGAAGAAACCCGTGATAAAAGAGATTTCCGACGTAGAAATGGCGGTGTCCAACTTTATGAACGTAACTTAGAAGATGGGATATCTATTGAACCTATTCCTGGCCCATTTATTAAAGAAGCACGGGAGGATTGGCTAAGACAACTCCTTACAGTCGAAAAAGAAATTCGTCAAACAGCGCCAGAAAATATGCGCGACATCACCCTAATTACTCTAGAAGAAATGAGCGAAATTCGCCGCATTTGGCTAGAAGAAAGACACGAATTTGATGATAGTTTACCCCAGATTTATCAAGAAGTGACTGGTGAAGAATTTCAAGACCCCCGTCCTGGTGCTGACTATAGCTTACTAGGTCGTGATGAATGGATAGTATTAGAAGAAATCTGTGAAGGTGACGCGATGCACTTGGAACTCATGGCGAAGTTGTTAGACACAGAACGCCAGTATCGCAAAAAGACTCGTCGCGTCGGGATATACGAAACCCTAGAAAAATGTTTTAATACGAGTTCCCGTTCTCCAGAAGATGCGATTAAAAATGCTCGTTTGAAACGCGAATTAAGTGAAGCAGTTAGTCAAGGTGATGTTGCAAAAGTCAAGCAGATGACTTTGGGCGATGTTGCAGCAATTAATGAAGTCGATGAAAGTGAAAGCGAAAGTGATGAACAGGTAACTTGGGCAAGTATAAAATTTAAAAAGGAAGATTCATAAAGAATAAAATAATTTAGTACAGACCGAATGGAATGAGATTGTTAACGAATTGATAAATAGTCTAATCCATCAGCGATAATCCATCTTAAATTTCTTTAATTTTAGTGCGTTTCAACGCAGTTTAGCTATTAGCCCGCAATTTATTGCAGGGCGGGAAAGCAACACAAAACTAAGGTTTTGGCGATGGGGATTTAACCCCTCGTAAATTGGCCAACAGTCTCATTCCATTCGCCCGGTATTTCTTTCGCCGGTATTTAATAATCTTAAAAATCAATGATATTTCTTGAACTCGTTCTACAAAACTTTGGCCCCTACAGTGGGAAACAGGTAATCAATCTTAACCCAAAAATTGATGAGGAAAACTCACACCCAATTATCCTCTTAGGTGGGATGAATGGCGGCGGAAAAACCACGCTTATGGATGCCATTCGTCTCGCTCTTTATGGCGCTCGCGCCCAATGTTCTACCCGTGGTAATTTAAGTTATAGCGATTTTCTCAATCAATGTGTTAACAACAAAATTGATCCAGTTGCAGACACCCGAATTGAGTTGCTTTTTGAACATATTGAAAACGATAAACCAATAAAATACCGTGTTGTCCGTAGTTGGGTAAAAAATCCTAAAGACGGTAAAGACACATTAGGTATTTTAGGTGACAGTGATACATGGCCTGATGCTTTAGTTAATATTTGGGATGAATATATTGAAAATCTCCTGCCATTAGGGATTTCTAACTTATTTCTCTTTGATGGTGAACAGGTTAAAGAACTTGCAGAACAGGAAACACCACCACCAGTTGTAGTAGATGCAATTCGCGGACTTTTAGGTTTAGAGTTAGCAGATCGTTTAGCAGTTGATTTAGATATCTTAGTTAACCGCAAACTGAAAGAAGTTGGTAATAGTAAGGATTTAGCAAACCTAGAAGAAATTGAAACTAGGTTAACCCAACAGCAAGAAGATTATCAAACCACAGAAGAGAAAGTAGAAATTCTCAAAAATCAGGTAGAAGAATTAGAACAAAAGCAGCAAGAAGCCTTTGATAAATTCATTTCTGAAGGTGGAAAGATTGCAGCAGAACGCAATCAACTAGAACTACAGCAAAATACAAAAACTGCGGAAATTGAACAAGTACGTCAGTCAATGTGTGAATTGGCGGCTGATGTTTTACCTCTGGCATTAATTCCCAATTTGCTTACTCAGGCGCAAGCACAGGGGGAAAAGGAATTTCGACATCAACAAGTACAAATTTCTAAAGATTTGTTAATAGAACGAGATCAGCGTTTACTCAGTTGGCTAAATCAAGTAGAAATTTCTCCGGTAGAAGTTGAAAAAATCCAATCATTTTTAATCCAAGATGTAGATAGTTTATATGCAAAGGCTCTCCAGACGGAAGCACCTTGGTTATTAGCCGATGATGAAACTTTAAGTCAGCTAGATAATCTCATATATCACTTACAAAATTCCAAACTTTCTGCTAAAGAGAAATTAGCTATTCTCAAAAATAAAGAAGAAGAAATTCATACTCTAGAAAGACAAGTGCAGACAGCAGCAGCACCCGAAGATTATACAAAGCTGCGTCAAGCACTTGAAGCGGCACAAAACCAAGTTATTGAAGCTAAAGCAAATTACGAAACAATCCGCCGTCGTTTAGCTGAATTAGAAACTATTATTGCCAAGTCAAAGAGAGAATTAAGTGACTATACAGTAGAAAATATTAAACATAAAAATAGTGAACATATTATTACCTCTGCGGCTAAAGTTCAAAATACACTCAAGATTTTTCGTGAAAAATTAACTCTGCGAAAACTCAATAAATTAGAGGAGGAAGTTAAAAATTGCTTCCTTTATCTCCTCCATAAATCAGACTTAGTGCATCGCATTACCATTGATACTAAGACTTTTAGCCTTTTGCTTTACGATTTAAATGGTAAAGCTGTCCCTAAACATCGTTTATCAGCAGGTGAAAAACAACTACTAGCGATCGCATTCCTCTGGGGTCTAGCCAAAGTCTCTGGACACCGCCTACCAGTAGCAATCGATACGCCACTAGGTAGGCTAGACTCCTCTCACCGCAGTAACTTAGTTGAACGTTACTTTCCATCTGCCAGCCATCAAGTAATTTTGTTATCTACGGATACTGAGATTGGAAAGAAAGAAGTAGAAACACTGCGAGAAAACGAAGCGATCGCCCGCGAATATCTCCTCAAATACGACTCCTCCACCCGTCAAACAACTATCCAATCAGGATATTTTTGGTAATTCGTAATTCGTAATTCGTAATTCGTAATTATTTAACGTCAGTTCGGGTTAAGAAGATTTATTCAGCGTTAGTTGACGGAAACGACGGAAACACGTTGACATATCTCAAAATCAAGCAACGGTGTAATAAGGGTTTCAGCTTATCCCGAACTCAGGTTATTTACCTTTGAGTCGTTTGGTGGAAGCAACTAGAATTTTGCCAATTTCGTTTGCCTCTTGGAGAAGTAGTTGAAATTTGTGTCTATCCACTAGTTCGGATTCAATTAATATTTCTAACCAGTATTGTGTTTCTCTGGCTTCTTTCAAAGCAATTTCTAATTTATTGATAAAATCTCTATTAGATTGGGCAGATTGTGCTTCTCGAACATTTGCACCAATCGAAGTACCGGAACGAAGTAATTGTTTAGAGAGAATTCGATAAACTCCAGGTTTTTCATCTAAAAAGCAAGAAGCTTTAACAATTCTTACCGCAAAGCTTTTTGTCCGGTCAGTAATGCTACTATTAGTTACCATATTTGTCTTTTAAATCTTAATGTCTATATTTCCCCCATTTAAAATAAAAATTACAGTCTCAGTTTAAATCAATTACGAATTACGAATTGCGAATTACGAATTATTATGGAATCCCCAATCGAAAGAATAAAACTCTCCCAAACAGCTAAAGACCAACTTACCAAACTTAAGCGCAGCACTAAAATCGACCAATGGAATATCCTATGCCGTTGGGCTTTTTGTCGTTCCCTCGCAGAATCAACCGCACCCTCCCCCGTCCCAATTCCCCAAGATAGCAACGTCGAAATGACTTGGCGCGTTTTTGGCGGCGAAATGTCCGATATTCTCCTCCTCGCCCTCAAGCAACGCTGTCATAATGACGGTTATCCCACCGACAAAGAAACCCTCGCTACCCAATTTCGCTTACATTTGCATCGCGGTATTGGCTACTTAGCAGGCGATCCAAATATCAAGAAAATTGAAGATTTAATTGAACTGGCGGTTAAACCTTGAAAGAATATTAGCTGCTAACTGTCTTAATTACGAATTACGAATTACGAATTACGAATTACGAATTAGTATTATGCCTGAAGCGCTAGAAATTGAGCGTCATAGAGCTGCGATCGCTCGCACTGATATATCTCGCCCCGTGCGATTGGCTATAGAAGGATCAATCCTCAATCCAGACACCACTTTTTTTGACTACGGTTGCGGCTACGGTGGTGATGTCTGGCGAGTTAAAAACTTAGGCTACACCAGTGCAGGCTGGGACCCTTACTACTATCCTGATGTACCACGCACCGCCGCCGATGTGGTCAATTTGGGTTATGTCCTCAATGTTATTGAAGACTCAGAAGAACGCCGTCAAAGCCTTCGCCAAGCCTGGGAACTCACCGGGAAAGTTTTAATTGTCGCGGCTCAAATACTAATTAACGCTCCCAGCAAAACCCAACTTGCTTACAATGATGGCATTGTGACGCGCCGCAATACTTTCCAGAAATATTACGAACAAGAAGAACTCAAAACTTATATTGATGAAGTCCTAAATGTAGATGCAGTACCCATAGCACTAGGCGTTTACTTTGTTTTTCGAGATGAAGCTGAAAAAGAAAGTTACAAAGCTATCCGCTTCTTTTCTAGCACTTCTACACCGCGAGTCCGCATCCCCGTTAAGCGGTTTGAAAACTATCAAGAACAACTGCAACCACTCATGGCTTTTTTTACCAAGCGCGGTAGACTACCTGTGAAAGGCGAATTGGAAAATGAACAGGAATTACTGAGCGAATTTGGTAACTTCCGCCGCGCCTTTGGTGTAGTTTTGCAAGCTACTGATGAGGCTGAATGGGATGCGATCGCTTACCGTCGTTCCCTCGATATCCAAGTTTACCTTGCCCTCACCCACTTTGATAAACGTCCTGCATGGCAGAAACTAGCCCCAGAAATGCGTCACGATATCAAAGCCTTCTTTAGTAGTTATGAAGAAGCTTGTCAAGTCGCCGACCAAAAGCTTTTCAGCTTAGGTAAACCTGGAGTGATTCAAACTGCTTGCGAAAAAAGCAAAATTGGTAAACATACACGCGGTGCGCTTTACGTCCATGTTTCCGCACTTGCTGCACTTGATCCCGTGCTACGAATTTGTGAAGGTTGCGCTAGCCGCACCATTGGGCGTGTCGATGAAGCCACGTTGATCAAATATCACACTGATAAGCCACAAATATCCTATCTGTCTTACCCCGAATTCGACACTGATCCTCATCCCGCGTTAAAAGCCAGCATCGGTATCGATCTAAAAACCCTATTCGTCACTCATCGAGACTACGAAAGAAGGGCAAATCCGCCAATTTTACACCGAAAGGAAACATTTGTTACCAGCAACTACCCACGCTACGAAGAATTTGCTAAACTCACCCAACAAGAACAGCAATTAGGATTACTCAATAGCAAAAGCGACATTGGTACGCGTGAAGGTTGGGAAAAATGCCTTGGTGCACACAGAGTAGAAATCAGGGGGCATCAGGTTTATCCAATTCAGGAAAGTTAAGGAAACGCTAAGACTTTCAGGGCATTCTTGATGAGCATATCAGCCAAGAAGATTTGGTGCAAACTAGCGTATATGCATGAGATGGTATAGCAGGTGTGGCAAGATAACTGCAATTGGTATTAGCCAATTTTACGCGAAGCCCACAGCTTTATAATTCCTGCATTTGCATGATAGGCGCTTGCTCCATCCGATAACATGCATTCTTAAGTGAAATTAATCAAAGGTGATAAGGAATGTTTAAACAATGAGAGAAATGCAAGCACTGCGACAAGCCGTCCAAAGTCGTAAAATGGGTGCTTTGTTATTGCTAGGTTTTGCATCTGGGTTGCCGTTGTTTTTAACAAGTAGAACCTTGCAGTTGTGGATGCAAGATGCCAAGGTTGATATAGGGAAAATTACTTTATTTGGTCTGCTGGCTTTGCCTTATTCGCTAAAATTCTTATGGTCTCCTTTATTAGATAGATTTATACCGCCAGTTTTGGGAGGAAGGCGGGGTTGGCTAGTAATCACACAACTCGGATTAGCATTAGCGATCGCACTTCTAGCATTACAACAGCCTGGACAAAATGACCAAGTACTACAAGTTCTGGCAATCAACTGTCTGATCATCACTTTTTTGAGTGCCACCCAAGACATTGCCGGTGATGCCTACCGCACGGACATTTTAAACCCCATAGAATCCAAAACAGGTGCATCAGTTTGGGTTCTAGGCTATCGTTTAGCCCTGTTTATTACCAGTTCCTTAGCTTTGGTTTTAGCAGATCATATCCCTTGGAATGGTGTTTACTTACTCATGGCAGCTTTAATGGCAGGGAGTATAGTGACCACTTTATGGGCACCAGCAGAACCAAAGATGCGCGACAACATACAAAAAGCTGCACCCCTATCTTTTAAAGATGTCATTTTTCTGCTATTTATAACTGTGTTAGTAGTTGGATTAATCGGAGGTGTATTTGTCGGCTTTATCGCTTTACCTGTATTTTATTGGCTATTAGCAACTTTGATATTGGCCTGGATAGTCACATCTTTGTTATTACCGACAGAGTTATTAGGTGAGGTAAGAGAAGATAGTCCGCCCCAAAATTTACAAGAAGCAATTTTCCTACCATTCAAGGAATTCTTTCACCGATTTGGGCTTCCTCAAGCTAGCCTCATCCTAGTTTTTATTGTCCTATATAAGCTAGGTGATTCTTTGGTGGGAATCACAGCGAATTTATTTTTGCGGGAAATCAGTTTTACTAAAACTGAGATTGGGGCAATTCAAGCTGGAATGGGCTTTATAGCGACGACAGTCGGTGTATTAGCTGGTGGCGTCATTATGACTAGAATTAACCTCAATCGCAGTCTATGGATATTTGGCATACTGCAATTATTTAGTAACTTGGGTTATTATGCGTTAGCGGTTGCCGGCAAAGATTATTCGCTTTTAGTGTTGGCAGTGAACATCGAAAACTTCAGTGCTGGATTAGTCACAGTTGCTACAGTTGCATTTTTAATGAACCTTTGTAACCACCGCTTTACAACTACTCAGTTTGCTTTATTCTCTAGCTTAATGGCTATTAGTAGAGATGTTCTTTCAGCTCCTGCCGGAGATTGGGCTAAGGCTACAGGCTGGCCCTCATTTTTCTTGCTAACCCTAGCAGCAGCCTTACCTGGATTGCTGCTTTTACCGTTAGTTGCCCCCTGGAACCCTCAGCCAGTGGCAGTATCCAGACCAGGACTTGAGGACGAAGAAGAGGATATATGGGGAATCAAGTAGTTATTGCTGTCGGCACATTTATTCTCTTACTCACTGGTTTATTACTTGGCTATGTTCTCTCACAGTTAGTTCTAGGATTTCTAGCATTTAACCTCCTAACTTTTTTTGGAACACTCAGCCTAATTTTAATTTTTGGTACACTTTATTACGTTTTATTTTGGCAGTTGCGGAGAGATCAGTCCCGGACATCAACTATAAATGAAGGGATACGAAACCAGGTAGACGATGGTGTATCTGATAGCTATCTCAAAAACAGGTTAATCGCTAAATTATCCGGTGATACCGCCGCAGCCGAACGGTTAATTGAACAAGCAAAAGAGACTTATCCTGGGATGCCGGAGAATTGGTATTGTGAGAGAGTCCTTGATGACTTGGAGCGCGATCGCCAATAGTGGAAGCAGGAAGTGGGGGAGATGAGGGAGCAGGGGAAGAATAACAATGCCTCATCCTTCATTCCCATGCACAGAAAATTGCTAAAATAAATCAAGAATACTTCACAAATCTTCAGCTAGGTTCTCATAAAAGTTCCTAGCTTCTTGCAATTAAAATATGGCTATTTTTCGTCAATACATCGCCCCACTGCTTGCAGTATTAGTATTTTTATTTGCCCTAGTGGCAGTCAGCGCCCGGATATTTTTACCCTCCGATATGGCAGCACCCGCACCAATTGAACAGGTGGGGGTAAGTTATCAACCTACTCCAACTGATTTACCTCCAGCAGCACATAACGCGAGCTAGCTAAGTCAATAAACGTTAAAAGTGTCTGAGCAACTACTACCGGGGTATATTATTCGCCGTGGTTCCACTTTGGAGCGATCGCTGCTGCTTAAATTTATGCAGCGAACTTACGAGGATCTCTTTCCCAATGAGGATTTTTCTCACCTAGAGCAAACAGTTAAGCAATACTTTTCCAGTGATACGCCCTTGTGGTGGGTAGAAGAGGAGGGGGACAAGGGGACAAGGGGACAAGGGGACAAGGAGAATAATTATACTCAATTCCCAATTCCCAATTCCCAATTCCCCATCGCTTGCCTCTGGGTGGGCAATGCCATAGATCAAGTGCAGGGTAATCGTCATGCCCACATTTTTATCCTCTACGTTGTACCAGAACATCGCCGACAGGGTATTGGTAGAGCTTTGATGCGATATGTGGAAAATTGGGCTATTCAAAGAGGCGATCGCCAGATTGGATTACAAGTGTTTCAATCTAACAAACCTGCATTAAATCTTTACAATCAGTTAGGTTATCAAACCCAATCCCTGTGGATGGTAAAATTCCTGAGTGCAGAACAATAAACTATAAGGATAGCAGTAGCATACTTAAGCGTCTGAGTTATGGCGTTTCTCGTTTGGATAAAACTCAACGAGGAGAAAGGAAAGTGTATAATTACGCAACTAATACTTATAAAGCTTTAACTTATTGGCGCGGGGGATTATGTGTTAATCCCGAAAAGGGATTTAAATGAAATTATGTATGACGAAGACGATCTAAGCCTACTCGATATTGAGGAGGAGCTAGAAAGCCCCTTAGATAAAATAGAGCCGCTAACTGCCGAATCAGTCGTGGCAAAACCAGATCCAGAAGTGATGCTAGCCCTGCTAGAAAATCCCCAGCCACAGCAAAGAATGTTAGCGGCGCGTGCTTTTTGTGATATAGAAGATGCGCGTGCTACCCCCCATCTGATTCGTCTGTTAAGTGATACCTGTCCCTTAGTGCGCGTGAGTGCAGCTTATGGACTTGGACGCAATCCTAGTTCAGAGGCAGTGAGTCCGTTAATTTCTCAACTAAATAGTGATTGGAATGGCTATGTGCGTAAAGGCGTTGTCTGGGCATTAGGAAACTGTCGCGATCGCCGTTGTTTACCGCCCCTAGCAGATGCCCTCAGAACTGACATTTCCGCAGTCCGTTTGTGGGCTGCTAGCGCCTTAGCACAAATGGCAGATGTGGGTTATGAAGCGGTTATAGGGGCAATACCACCATTAATTGAAGCCTTAGTCAAAGATCCTGTGGAAGCAGTGCGGAGTAATAGTGCTTGGGCAATTGGTCAACTGTGTCGCGAACTGCCTTCTAATGTAGTTTATGCCACAGCGATCGACGCTTTAATTCAAGCCTTTGCCGAAGACCAAGATTTAGGAGTTCGGGAAGATGCTAAAGCCTCACTGTTAGGAGTAGGTGATCCCCGTGGTTTACAGTTGATTGAAACCCTCGAACAAGAAGGGTGGCTTTGATTTATTTGGGTATTGGCAAGATTTTATCAAAGAGGACTTGGGGATGGGGAGACAAGGAGACTTGGGGAATTGTCTCCCCATTTCTAAGTCGTGCGGCAACGCCCAAGGGTTTAAGACCCCCACCACTTTTTGGTGGACTTAAATCAGGTGGGGTCTGAATCCCCATCTGAATTCCTCCCCTTGTCCCCTTGTCTCCTTGTCCCCTTGTCTCTTTCTTCAATCTCCTCCTTGCCCCCTGCTCCCCCTGCTCCCTCATCCACTTCCCCCGTACTTACTGACCATCAGCTACAGGTTTAACCAAATTTAAATCATAGGGGCGTTCCGTATCATCTTCGCCCAAATATTCACCATTTTGAATTTCCAGAATAACTAGCGGAATTTGTCCAGGATTTTCTACCTTATGTAAGGTTGCTGCGGGAACATAAGTTGATTCGTTTCGATTCAGTAAAATTTCTTTTTCCCCACAAATCACCTTTGCTACACCAGAGACTACAACCCAATGTTCATTGCGATGATAATGAATTTGTGGTTTAATTCCATGCCTGGGCTTAATTTCAAGACGACTAATTCTATAAGTTTCCCCCTCCTCGATCACCTCTACTTCACCCCAGTATCGTGTACCTGAATGTGGAGACAATTCGTTGATATTTGACTGAGTATTATTTTCATTGGGAGTCATAATTAATTTCTCAACCAGATGAGTATTAGTATTTTTAAGTAATTTACCCTAAACGGGATAAACCTGGATAGGGAGATGTAGCCACAACATTTCTATTGATGACAACAGTTCTAACTTTACTCCAGGCAACAGATCCCATCCGTGAATTTTTAAATGTTTGAATGCGTGAATTCCTTAACCCCCCTTGTACTGAATCCGATAAATCCGATTATTAGCTTCTTCTGTTAGTAGTAGACTGCCATCTGGTAACACGAGTAAACCTACAGGTCTTCCCCAAGTGGTTGGTACAGAAGGATTTAGCAAAAATCCTGTGAGAAAGTCTTCGTAGTAACCAAGCGATCGCCCTTTAGCATCGAAGGGAACAAACACAATTTTATAACCAGTACCGCGATCGCGGTTCCAAGAACCACGAAAAGCAGCAAAAGCACCGTTCCGGTATTTCTCTGGAAACGTTTTACCATCATAAAACTGCAAACCCAATGCTGCTGAGTGCGCCTGGAACAACACATCTGGCGTTTGGGTACGGGCTGCTAAGTCCGGGCGTTTACTTTTGTCATCCGTCTTTTGGCGCGGATCGAGGTTGTTTGGTGTCAGATAAGCATAAGGCCAGCCGTAAAATGCTCCCTGTTTAACGCGTGTCAGATAATCTGGAACCAACTCATCACCAATTCCATCGCGTTCGTTGATAGTGGCGTAAAGTTCCCTAGTTACAGGATGAAAGTCTAAACCAACAGGATTACGCAAACCAGAAGCAAAAGTTTGCTGTTGGGAACCATCCAAATTCATCACTTGTACTGAAGCCCGTGGTAGAGGTTCTTCATCGACATTGGTTCCTGAACCAACAGAAACATATAATTTATTGCCATCGGGGGAAACAACGACATTGCGTGTCCAATGGTTGTTATAACCTTCAGAAGGCAAGTCGGCGATCTTTTCTCCCTTGTCTGTAATTTCATTTTGACCTTTCTTATAGGGAAAACGAACCACAGCATCTGTGTTCCCCAAAAAAAAGGAATTACCAGCAAAAGCCATACCAAAGGGTTTATTAAGTCCGTTGTCCCTACTAGCAAAGGTTTCTCGAACGTCGGCTACGCCATCACTATTGCTGTCACGTAACAGACGAATGCGGTTTTGCCCGGTTTCAGTCACCAGGACATCACCACTGGGAGTTAAAGCTAGCCAGCGTGGGGCATCTAAACCTTCTGCAAAGACGTTAACTGTAAAGCCTGGTGGTACACGCAGCACTGGGTTTTCCGGAATGGGAACAACATCAGGTCGCTTAGAGGCACTTTCTGTTGCGAAGGGTGCTGGTAAATTCTTCAGATTGATGCGGATAGGCGTGGGTGAAAGTGCTTCAGTTCGGACAATATTTTTTGGCTGTGTAGGATTCTGCGTCAGTTGAGGAGAAGGTACAGGTGTTTCTGGTGTGGGATTATCTGAGGAAGCGCGAGTCTGGTTACAGCCTGCTACCAACGTCAGTAAAAAAACTGGCAGCAAGAAACGCGCAAAGACTTTCATGATGGTAGAGACTATGACACAATCTTCTTACTTTAGACTTGGGACTTAATAATTGTCGCCCGTCTAAAGTCCGATTTTTTGAGTTAGTCACCCTATTAAAATACTAGGTACTGAGAAAATAATTTATTCCCTCATTCCCCAATATTCATACATATAAGCATTTATTAGTCAATAAAATTTTTTCAAATTCTGCTGCTGGCAAAGGACGACTAAATAGAAAGCCTTGCATAGAATCACACTTGTGTTGGCGTAAAAACCCTAGTTCTGCTTCTGTTTCTACACCTTCAGCAACTACATCTAGATTGAGATTGTGAGCCATTTGAATTAATGCCTTAGTAATGGCTGATTTTTGTGGATCATTAGCAACATTATGGATAAAATAACGGTCAATTTTTAATGTGTTAATTGGTAAGTTTTTCAGATAAATTAAAGAAGAATAGCCTGTACCAAAATCATCAATTGCAATTTTTACACCTAACGATTGCAATTTGCTCATAGTAGCGATCGCACTATTTACATCTTGCATAATCATACTTTCAGTAAGTTCTAGCTTTAAGTAATGTGGTTCCAAACCATTAATATCTATAAAATTAACTACTTTCTCAATAAAACCTGGCTGATTAAATTCAATTACTGACAAATTGACAGCAAGAGTTAGAGGATAAATTCCAGAATCACGCCATATTTTTATTTGTTGACAAACATTTTTTAGTACCCATTTCCCAAGTGGAACAATTAAACCTGTAGACTCTGCTAACGGGATAAATTCTGTCGGGTAAATCAGCCCTAATTCTGGACTTTGCCAGCGCAATAAACTTTCAGCCGCTACTATTTTTCCAGAAGCGATATCGACTATTGGTTGATAATAAATTTCAAACTCTTCAAAATTATGTTGTTTAATAGCGCGGTGTAAACTGATTTCTAATAACTGCATCTTTGGAGACAAGTTGTTAATTACAGCTTTAGGAGATAAATATCTTTTTAAAGTAGCGTGCTTTTCCAATCTGTTCATAATTGCACTTAATAACTCAGCCCGAGTGAAAGGCTTTGTTATATAGTCATCAGCGCCCATATTCATACCTTGGCGGAAGTCAGATTTTGCAGATTTTGCAGTGAGAAAAATGAAGGGAATTGTTACCGTTGATGGATCTTGACGTAACGCTGTTATTACACCATAACCGTCAAGTTGTGGCATCATCATATCACAGAGAATTAAATCGGGAACTTCGGAGATAGCTAAATGTACTCCGATTCTGCCATTAGCCGCAGCAATAGTTTCAAAATTTTCAGCTTCTAACAAATCCAAAATGTTTTCACGAACTGATTCTTCATCTTCTATTATTAAAATTTTTGGCATAAATTACCTCAATTTATATTTTATTTATTATGCAAATATGCAAAAACACCATATCTTTTGTTATCAGTAAACCGATAAATTGGAAGGAACTGTTGAAGATGGGGCGAAATTATCTTTCGCTCTCACGAAATAATACTTCTGCCTGTACACAGGAGGTAATATCCACAGAACCTCCAATGAGGCGAGCAGGTTCGCCTATCGTATGTTTAGGTACTATAACGCTTACTAGTAACCATTTGTACTTGAGTAGTTGACTCTCAACGAGAATCTGATTTTCTACCTCAAAGGAATTTTCCAATGTTTTGACACTAAACAAGTAGTAATATTTAGGTTATAAACACTACAAAAACTGTGTTAAGAATTACAAAGTAGCTGATATCTAGCTAGTTGAAAATCGGGTATTGGGCATGGGGCATTGGAAAGAGGCAGAGGGGAAAACTCTTCTCCCCTGCTCCCCTCGCCTCTTTACTAAAGACGCAACCGCCGTTCGCCGTAACGTAATAGCCTTTCTATAGTTACAAGCCGATTTTCCCAAACTTTGACTTGATAGGAATTTGACTTAAGCTCTTGGCTCATCAATACCCGAAATTGAGACTGGAACCGAGTTAGAGAGGCTCTCGCCACTAGTAACTTGCTAGGATTCGGGGAAGTAGCAAGCTGATTTAAAGCACTGCGTAAAACTTCTGCCTGGTTGTTAAAATCTGATATTGTCTGAGCCGATCTTTGTAGTTGGTCATTTTGGAAAACAAATTTCCATTCCCGTTGCAGCGCGGTGTAACGGATGGCGGCAGTTTGAAAAGGCTGACGGTGAGGAATAGGTTCACTTATTGTAGATTGAATCCTACCTTGGGTGCTACTAAAGAGTTTTTGTAGATCGTTGTTAAAATTCTCTGCGGCAAAGAGGGCATAACCACTAACTGGCAAGTCCCTTACCAACTGGAGTTGATCAAATGTTCCAATTGTTGGCAAAGAAAGTAAGCGAATTCCCGGTACTAACAAGGTAGATCCCAATTGTTTAGAGGCGATCCAGGGTTGGGCAAGTCGTTGGAAGCGAGGAGTATCCAGAGCATAAGTCATGGGAACAATTAAGTCTACATCCCCCTGCCTTGCCCAAGTTTCCCAGTTTTGTTGAATTTTCTGAATCCGCTCTAGTTCTGGCAAAGGAAATACTGCAACCGATAAAATCAAATTAGGTCGTTTTTGTCTCAACTGCTGTGATAATTGGGCAACAAAACTATCAACTTGCTGGGTGCGAAATGTCGTCCACTTTTGCCACAAGTCTGGTTGACTAGGGGAAATATTTACTGGATCTACACCAGTAAGTTGCTGAAATTGCGCTCTTGCAGCTTTGCCATAGCCGTAGGTTCGACCTGCTGATGGGTCTTGGAAAGGATAGCGAATGTAGTCTAGCTGTAGACCATCTACGTTATAGCGAGTGGTAATTTCCTCATACAGCTTGAGTAAATACTTACGCACTTCGGGGTTAGCTGGATCGAAGAATGGCTTAGTTTGACCGACGGGAATCATGTTGCCAAGATTATCGTAGTTCGCCCAATCGGGATGAGCCGCCAGCACTGGGCCTGGATAATCAGGATTAAGGTTGAGAATTTGATTGTGACGTTGGTTACCAGCAGCAAAAGTCCAAACCCAAGCGTGTAATTCCATGTCTCGCTCATGGGCTAATTTCACCGCATCTGCCAGTGGATCCCACCCACGAATTAGTGGGTTTTGTTCTTTTGCAACTTGGCTTGGATAAATGGTGTAGCCAGCATTAACAGTTTCAAAAAAGACAGTATTAATTCCAGCTTGAGCTAGGCGATCAAAAATCTGGGCTAGTCCCGCCTTGCTACCAGCCCGAACAATTGTCCCCCGATCTAACCAAACTGCCCGAATTTCTGGTTGAGCTAGTCTTTGATCAACAGGAAACTGCTGCCACAAAGTCGTTTTAGCTTTCAGCCACTGCTGACGAGCTAGAGCATAGTTTTTTTGGGCAATCAATAGGGGCAAGTTTTTGGCAATTACCTTTACCTGTGCCAAGGCTTGCTCTTTACTCATGCCTAGAACCCCTAGTTTAGTTGAGGCTAATTCCGTGTGTTGCTCCTTAAGAGATTGGGAAGTATAGGTGTCCAGATGCCCAGAGGACTGTTTATCTTCAGATGTAGCTTCACCAACATTAGCCGCATCGGCTGACACTGCTAAATTAGCGCTTTCCAGCCGACCTATCAGATTTTCTAGCTCTTGCTGGAGAGCGATCGCTTGGTTGTTGTCAATCGGCTCATTGGAGTTGGGTGCAACATCCAGACGCACCGCTTGTTCTAATTGGTCAATAGCCTCTTGAGAACTTGGGGGTTTGACTGTAGGAAGCGGTTTAGATATGGGAGCAGTGGCAGTTTTAGGAGGAGGGAATGAGGGGGATGAACTACTCCTCTGCTCCCCTGCCCCCTGCCCCCTGCCTTCTGCCTTCTGCCCCCCTACCCCCTGTCCTCTCGGCGCAGCCGCTACCGTTGTCGAGCAGTTTGGGGAACCTCCTTCTACTTTTTTCATGCGATTCGATGGCGGTGGCGCTGTCAAATAGTGATTGATAGCAGCTTTTAACCAGGCATTATCCAACCCGGCGGTTGTTGCTGTGTCTGTTCCCCAGCGCCAGCCCATAAAGGTGGAACGCTCAGTAGTCACTACTGCGGCTGGATTATCTTTGGAATTCCAAACAGCACGAGATTCACTGCCCATATCATTAGGAATCACAACGCCGCCGCGCACTTTGCCAAAGAGTTCAGTTTGATTTGCCCATTCTGAAATATTGGTTTTTGTGGGTTTTATCTGTTCTGTCTCACTGAGGCTAAATCCCCAATAACCTCCCAACAGCGATCGCAATAATTGGCGTACTCCCGGCGCTGACAGACTACCTACAGGGCCACTAGCAATCAAACGCCCTCCCTTACTCATCCATTCTTCGAGAGCGATCGCTTGGGTTGGCGTTAATGTCTCAACATTTGGCAAAAAT
>NZ_DASQZC010000564.1:0-4148 GCF_035638895.1 Nostoc sp.
ATGGGGGATATTATGGGCTTCTGCTATAGCTTTAGCTTTATTTATATCTCGGTGATAAACAGCAACTACCTCAGTTTGAGGATGTGCTTGGAATCCTGGGATGTGGACTTTTTGACCAAATCCAGTGCCTGCGATCGCAATCCCAATCATATCATTATATACTCCTTTAATTATCCAATTTAATTAATAAAATCATTTCATCTATCATATCTAAAATATTTAATGTTTATTTGAAAATTGTAGATATTAAATAACAGAGCCTTAATCATTGTTTTATCGTAAAACTCTAATTATAAAAGGGTAACAATAATGCTCACCATTGTAAGCTTTAATAGAGGCAAAACTCACTACAAACGATTGTAGTACAAGTTTAAATGAAATTAATGATACAAGTATAAGTAATAAGGTATCTAAAGTATTTTTTATTTCATCAATTGAAGCATTAGTAGTTACTGCAATAGTAAAACTAGTGAATAATATAACTAAGAATATAGCAATAACAAATAAAGTATATAATGTTAAAGAAATTTGAAAGTTTATAGATTCTTTACCTTGGAAATCAATCCAGGGATATTGTATTTTTTTTGATCTCCAAATTATCAATGGAGCTAAAAGATTTAAAGGTAAATATAACGGAATACCAATAAATACTAAAAGCACCAATAATATCCACCCTAATAAAGCTGATAAATGACACAAGGTTGCCCAGATACGCATTTGTTGTTTAGCTTTTTCTCTCATGGCTTTTTATTTCTCAGTGGATTTAGCAAATAATTCTCCATTGTAATTCCTTATAAAAAACCTAAATAAGAGCTTAAAACCTGAGTATTCCTTTGTCATAGTATTTGGTAATAATTTCTATTTTCTAGACTATACCTTTTTCTGACAGCAGCGCAACCTCTAAACCTTTGAGGAGTTTATCAAGAGCGATGGCGTAAGCGCCCGCCGGAGGCGATGGTCTCCGACCGACCGGAGGTCATCGCAATCTGAAAACAGTCTGACAGTTTATACTAAGTACTCGCGCAAACAACCGAATTTTGGAGTACCCAATAGCAAGGTTCATATAGAACTTACGCACAAGAGATCCGATCTACGTGGTAAACTTAATAACACTAACGGATTTTCAATATGCGAGTTCAAATAACTGTAGTTGCGTTGCTTGCCGCCGTAGGCATCGCAGTAATGTTAGTGGGTGGGAAAAATCTAGAGGCCCTTGCAGACTCGCAATCTTCTACTCAGGATGAATCTAGTGGTATTGCTACCCCGGAAGCTACAATCCATATAGGAGAGTATGCCAAATATGGTAATTATATAGGAGCAACTTCAGGACATAACCAAACTCTTGAATTTTCCCAAAAAGTTGTCAAAGACATCCAAATTCGTTTTATTAATGACAAAGGTGAGCTGCTTGATGATAAAGATCAGGCAATCAAAGGGCAGACTCAGACAGATTTTATCATTAGTCTGCTGAGACTCAAACCTGGTCAGGTATTCCGTGAAGATTTACTTCAAGCAGACTTGCAACGATTGAGAAGATTAGAGTCATTTAATCAAGTAAATGTTGATCGAGAAGAAGATGCTTCTAGTGTTAAAATCATCTACAAAATCAAAGAGCGTAGCTTCCCTTCTCTAATCTTAGGAGGCGGAAATAACGATGATGTTGGGCTATACGGGCGATTAGGTTACAAAGATGCAAATATTAGCGGTCTTAACGATAAATTAGATACAACTGTGCAGTTGAGCAGTGAAGATATCCAGTTTAATGGTCAATTCACTAATCGTTATCGTCCTGGAGAACCAAACCGCTTAGGCTATAGCATTAGAGGTTTTCGTAGTCGAAATATATCGGGAACCTTCAACGAAGATATCAGATTGCCTAACGGCAACAAAGTGCGAGAGGGAAGGTCTGGTGGTTCTGTGGGACTTTTAGGAGCTTTTGATGAGTGGGATACATCAGTGGCTCTCAACTATACCCGGATTAGCCTACGCGATCAAGAATATAACGTTGTACAAGTGGATAGATTAGGGAGTCCCCTATCTGTGAGCGGTACTGGCATTGATGATCTATTTACAGTATCATTTACTGTATCCAGAGATCAACGCGATCGCCGAGACAATCCGACTCAAGGATCAATCCTCACCCTCAGCACAGAGCAAGCGATTCCCATTGGACTGGGCAATATTTCCAGCAACCGCCTACAGGGAGACTACATTCAGTATTTACCAGTCAGTTGGATAGGGAATGGTAGGCTAACCGACAATCCAGAAATGTTGGCGATTAATTTACAAATTGGCACGACTATTGGAGACTTTCCACCAGCAGATGCCTTTAATATTGGTGGGCTAGATTCTGTCAGAGGTTACGGTTATGGCAAAGTTGCTAGTGGTCGCAGTTATGGTTTAGCTTCTGTTGAATATCGTTTTCCAATTTTACAGTCAATCGGAGGAGTTCTCTTTACTGACCTAGCCTCTGATTTCGGGTCTAGCGAAACCGTATTAGGAGAACCAGGAGTACTGCGATACAAACCTGGAAGTGGCTTTGGTTACGGCTTAGGATTGCGATTCAAGTCATCCTTTGGGCTGATTCGAGGCGACTTAGGAATTAGCGACCGGGGAGAAGTTAGATTTGAAGTTACCACAGGTCAGCGATTTTAACTCTAGGCAAAACCTACGCAGTATTTTATCCGGTGTTGTTATTCTCAATCTAAAGAATGCGCGGAAGGGTAGGTGTACAAATTCCTCAGCTCCAAAAAAGTGCTTCTATCCCAACTCCAGTAAAGCTTTCAAACCATTAGTCCTCTAATCCTCATCCGCGCAAGCTTTGAAATGCTTATCAATAGACAATTTCAGCCTTTAAACTTTCCTAATACTCTTTCCAAACAAATTCTCTAATGCTATGATTTCTCTTGAATCGCGCAACCGCACCTTGAAAACTAAATATAGCTTGGCTTTCCGGCTCCTGCTATTGCAATTCATCAAAATCCCTATTAGGGATTGAAACGAAAGGATCGCCAGGCAGCAGATAGCGATCGGTTATTGCAATTCATCAAAATCCCTATTAGGGATTGAAACAAAAGCCTTAAGGATAAAGGGCTTAGTGCGGTACAAAATTGCAATTCATCAAAATCCCTATTAGGGATTGAAACCCTTGCCACCAGTGGGGCCGTCTTTAGCTAAGAATATTGCAATTCATCAAAATCCCTATTAGGGATTGAAACACCGATCCGGCGACGGCTCGCGAGATGACATTACAGATTGCAATTCATCAAAATCCCTATTAGGGATTGAAACCTAATCCAAGACAAATTAAAATCAGAGGTTATCATATTGCAATTCATCAAAATCCCTATTAGGGATTGAAACAAATTAAATACGACTGCGCCGTTCTCTCTTGCGGTATTGCAATTCATCAAAATCCCTATTAGGGATTGAAACGCGGCAGGTTCAACAGATGGATTTACTTGAGTTATTGCAATTCATCAAAATCCCTATTAGGGATTGAAACTGAAATAAATGCTGAGAGCCAGGGGGGACACTGGCTCATTGCAATTCATCAAAATCCCTATTAGGGATTGAAACAAGCTCCTCTACCATTACTGGGCGTGATTGCGAGTAAGGATTGCAATTCATCAAAATCCCTATTAGGGATTGAAACCTGCCACTCAATCCCGGTAATCCTCTATCACCTTATTGCAATTCATCAAAATCCCTATTAGGGATTGAAACTTTAATTTGATCCTCAGTCGCCAACTCCAAAGCAATTGCAATTCATCAAAATCCCTATTAGGGATTGAAACTCAGCAAATGAATTAAGGCGTCAACATTCTCCTATTGCAATTCATCAAAATCCCTATTAGGGATTGAAACCATTGAATGCAAAGATTACGGCTCCCGGGAGGATACCACATTGCAATTCATTAAAATCCCTATTAGGTATTAAAACTGGCTAAAGCAAAAATAGCAAAAGAGTGTTAATTGCTCAATCTTAGGAACGATTTTGAGGGAATAGGTAGGCGATCGCAGCATAACCCGAAGCACTGACTAAACTAACCAAAAAAGCAGCCAAAATAAAAGTAGACATAATATCATACTCTATGCACTTCCAAAATCTCGGCATTCATCAAAAAACAAAGACTTTGGATACTTTC
>NZ_DASQZC010000565.1:0-4409 GCF_035638895.1 Nostoc sp.
TCTTCACGCTGGATAAATCGCGGGGGATTTGCTCCTAGCCAGTAGCTATACCGCGATCTAGCCGTTGCCAGATCCAAAGTGGTGGCGATCGCTAATAATCTTTCTAAATCTGGTTTGACTGCGGCTACAAGTTCAGTCAAAGCACGGCGAACCGCTTCTTCTTCTGCTTGCTCTCTTCTAATTATCTGCCGCAGTTGGTTGCCCAAAGGCACTACTGAATGCGGTTCCACGTAAAGGGTGGCACCGCTAGTAGAGGTATCGTGGACAATACCGGGGATGGCATCTTTTTGGGGTGCTTTTACAGGGATGACAAAGCGATCGCCCCGTTGTGTAATTAGCTGTTCTTGAACTGCGCCAGATTTTGCCTGTAAGATATTTTGCAGCTTTTGAGTAATCTGAGTGCGTAATCGCCGCAAATCTGTGCGAATTTCTCCCAGTTTTTGACTCGCGCGGTCAGTTACCTGGGCCCGTTCATCAATACATCGGTGAATTTCCTGTTCTAGTTCTGGATAAGTCCGCAAATCGGCAACCAAATCAGTCAATATCGGCAAATCTTCCTGATTGTCGATGACACGGCGCAAATTTCTAGCACCAGCGAGGGTGGTAGCGATCGCTAACAGTTCATCCCCTGCCAAAACTCCACTACGTTCTGCCCGTTCTAAGGAATCGCCAATATCTTGAATTCCCTCAAATGACAGTCCCGTAGTCTGGCGAGTTTCCAGTTGGTAGACTTCTTTGGTTTGCTCTAACAACTGTTCGCTTTGGATCTGAGAATCGGGTATTTTCAGATGACGCGCAGCTGTCGCCCCCAGCTTAGTTGCCGCAAAGGTGGCAAGGTGCTGGCAGAGGCGATGCCATTCTAATAATTCTAAGGTTTCAGATTGGATCAAGGTTTCAACATCTAATCTGAAATTATCGTAACAATTCTAGCTGCTAGATGGCTAAATCTTAAAGGAGAAAATTTTGCTTTAGTCAATAGTCAAGAGGTATATTCACCCTCTGCCTTCTTATACATTGATATATTTTATACTACATAAACATTTTTGTTGACTCTAACTCTGAGCGAAAACGCCACAAAAACTGATTAAGCAGCAACTATTTCTTGCGCCAAAACGTAAGGCTGAACGATGAGAGTGTTAAATCGTTTAGTGCGATGACCATTCCATTCTCCCACCTGTACTATGGTGGGTTTGGCAATCAATTGTTGATCAATCCACTGTTCTACTGATGGTATGTTATCACTGGCGATCGCTACTCCAACATCCACCAAGTTTAGCTCAAGCGCCACCAAAATTACTGCATCTCGTTGTACATGAGGAATTAACCACTCCCACTCTGCCTCATCCAAAATTTCTGTTAATTCCGCTCTTAAATCCGACATCATTCCTCAATTTTTATTGGCTAAGAAACTATTTTACATGTAATTACTACAGACGCGATTAATCGCGTCTCTACTCCTGAATCCTGTACAGAAGCGATTAATCGCGTCTCTAAACTTCTGATTTCATTTCATCAATTTCAAATAAAGATACGATGACTCCAGCGATGGGAATAGATATAAAAACTCCTAGTAAGCCTGCTACTTTAGCGCCTACTAGCAAAGCAAAGAACACGACTACGGGATTAAGATTCAGCGCATCTTGCATAATTCGAGGCGAAATCAAGTTGTCTTGTATCTGTTGTAGGACAATACAAGCTATGAATACTTTCAATGCTAACCAAGCACCTTGAGACAACACAACTAAAGTAACTGCGCTTACTCCTAATGTGGCTCCTATGCCAGGAATGATATCAAGAATTCCGACTATCACTGACAATATCAAAGCAAAAGGTACTTTTAATATTACAAAAACCAAAAAAGTTGTACTTGTGAGAAAGGCGCTTAATAATAACTGACCTCTAAAAAATCCGAGGAAGGAGCGTCTGATTATATTTGTAAATCTATTTCGACGCTGTTTTGGTACTACTTTTATGGTAAAGTTCCATAGCTTGTCTCCATCCAGTAACATAAAGAAAGCCACAACCGCAATCAATATAAATGTCAGAAAATTCGTCATGAATCCTTGTAAAACAGCCAAGCTAGTAACAAGACTAGATACAGCTTGGTTTCGCAATTGTTCTTGAATAAAACTTAAATTTATCTGCAAGTTACGGCTTCGCAAAAGCCCTTCTAGCTGCTCTAATAGAGGTATTAAAGAATTTACAAAGCCAGTTATACTGTCAATTAATTGTTGTCCTTGAGATAAAACCGTTAAACCAACAGTAATTATCAGACTGCCAATAATCACAATACTGAACAAGAAAACGACAGCAACAGCTACACCGTGGGGCAAAAAATGTCGCAGCCATTGTACAGGATAGCTGAGTAAAAAAGCCAAAATTGCAGCAAATGTAAAAATAACAATGACCGCTTCAAAGTAAGCTAAAAGTTGTACAATTGCCCAGCCAGAAGCAACTAAAAGTAAAAACCGGACTAACGCCAGATTATTTAATCGCTCCCAAAAATTCTTGGCTTCAAAGCCGCTCATATATATATTGTTTAGAGAAAAACTTATGGTAAATTTGCCTAGTAGTTGTATTTAAGCACAAAGTTAGACTTCATTACTAGAGCGCATTGACCTTAAAGATACAGAGGCTAAGGCGCGTAGTTTACCGCCGTAGGCATCGCTACCTCCCTAAAGCATATATCTGTAGTTTCTCTTAATTCATCTTCCTAAATCATGCATCTCGTTAATTACCGTGGCACACTTTTGTGTCAACGCCTCCAATTCCTCTTTATTACTAGAACTGGGAGCATCAATCAAGTTACCAATTCTCACGGTGATGGGAACTGCGCGAGGTAAGGACGACCCTTTTTGTAAAATCTCCTCAGTACCCCAGACACTCACGGGTAATATTGGGGCTTTTGCTTTCGCCGCTAGCAGCAGTGCGCCTCTCTTGGGGTCTGTAATTCGACCATCTGGGGTGCGTGTACCTTGCAAGAAAACACCGACAGCCCAACCGTTATTAAGATATTCTAGGGCGGAACGGATGGCATTGCGATCGGCATTTCCTCGACTCACCGGGTAGCCACCGTACAATTTAATCGCTTGCGCCAGAACTGGAATTTTAAATAACTCTTCCTTAGCCATGTACGCCACTGGACGACGTACACAGTTGGAGACAATTGGCGGGTCAAAATAACTAGCGTGATTACTCACTATCAATAACGGCCCTGATTGGGGGACATTCTCCGTACCATAAATCTGGCCCCGAAAGTAAGTGTGAAGCATGGGGCTGACGACCGACCATTTAAAGGCGTGGTAAAGAGCCAGACTGATAAACGGTTCGCGGTTTCTGTCCACAGAAGATAATTCAAATCAGACTGAATTTAGCATACGCGATCGCAAGGCCCAGAGCAAATGCAAAAAGCGTTGCAGATGAATTGCTTCACCCATCTGGGAATACTAAATCCATAAAATATTAGGATTTAGCAGTATGAATACCACTACAGTCAGTATTCCCGGATATCGGATCAGTGAAGAACTTTACAATGGTTCCAGAACGCTGGTTTATCGAGGGTATCGAGAGAGTGACTCATTAAGAGTAGTGATTAAACTGCTTAAAAATCCTTATCCAAGTTTCTCTGAACTCTTGTCGTTTCGCAATCAGTACACCATAGCTAAAAATCTCAATTCCCCTCTAATCATCCAAACATATAGCCTAGAACCTTACCAGAGTGGCTATGTGTTGGTGATGGAAGATTTTGGAGGGATTTCTCTTAAAGAATGGGGAGTGGGGAGTAGGGAGTGGGGAGTGGGGGGAAGCATAGAAGCTTTAATAGAATTTTTACATAGTGCGATCGCACTATGTAATACCTTAGATATACTCTACCACTCGCGGATTATTCATAAAGATATTAAACCTGCCAATATTTTAATTAATCCAGAAACAAAACAAGTTAAATTAATTGACTTTAGTATTGCATCTTTACTGCCACGAGAAACTCAAAGCTTAATTAGCCCCAATGTGTTAGAAGGAACACTTGCTTATATTTCCCCAGAACAAACAGGAAGAATGAATCGAGGGATTGACTACCGCACAGATTTTTATTCTTTGGGCGTAACTTTTTATGAATTACTGACTGGAAAATTACCATTTCAGTCAGAGGATGCGATGGAGTTGGTACATTGTCATATTGCAAGAAAAGCGCCTTTAATACATGAAATTAATTCCGAAATTCCATCTTTATTCTCAGAAATTGTTAGCAAACTGATGGCGAAAAATCCTGAAGACCGCTATCAGAGCGCTTTAGGATTGAAGCATGATTTAGAAAATTGCTTGGTTCAACTCAAAGAAACAGGTAGAGTTGAGAGTTTCCTAATTGCACAACAAGATGTTTGCGATCGCTTTATTATCCCCGATAAACT
>NZ_DASQZC010000566.1:0-1923 GCF_035638895.1 Nostoc sp.
AACTTTAAGATCACGATCAAACTCAGTGTTGTTGCGATCGCTAATTTCAAATATATCAGCGAAACTTTGCAGGTTTTCCATGCGAGAATCTTTAAAGGCGTTAGTGGTTTGCTCTTTTAATGCGGTGCGATCGACTAAAAACAACACCCGGCGAAACCGCTTAGTTTTCAGCAGCCGATAAACTAAACCAATGCAAGTTTTAGTTTTTCCTGTTCCTGTTGCCATCGCCACGAGTAATTCTCGTTGTCCTCGTGCCAAGGCAGACTCTACCGCTTGAATGGAGCGAATTTGATAATCGCGCAATTTCAACCCATAGCTAAAACCTTCTTCGGCTAAACGAGTTACTGCCTGGTCAACATCTTGAGTTAAAATATCAAGTAATCCTTGAGGAGAGTGCCAAGTAGGTAGACAGACGCGAAGATTAGTCGCTCGCCGCAAATCACAAAACCAGATGCCACTCTTAGTTAGAAGTTGCTGTAAATATGGTCGTCCGTTGGTTGCAAAGACAAATGGAACCTGATAATTTTGCCACAGTCCACCTGCAAACATTTCTCCCGTAATTTGGAACCCTTCACTGTATCGTTTAGCTTGATTAAGCGCACCTTCAGAAACATCTTTGCTTTGCCGTTTAGCTTCCACTACTCCCACAATTTGCAAACCGCAGAATAACGCATAATCAGCCCGTCCATTCGCAGTGGGATACTCAGCTATTGCTAAATTTCTTCCCTTTTGAGGACGCACACCATTTTGATGAGTCAGTTCTTCAGAATCTGCTTCCCAACCGGCTGCCCGTAATTGAGCATCAATGAGTCTGCGTGTCTCTCTTTCATCCAGCAACACACCACTTTCAGCGACTTGAGCTTGAGTAATAGTTTGCTGAATGGTTTGCTGAGTCTCACTTTTTGCTTGAGCCTGAATTTCTGCCAGGTGATTTAACACCTCCTGCACTTTCGACTCTGCTTCCCGTGCCAAATCTTCGGCGGCACTTCTACGCAGCGTCTCAGCTGTTACTAATGCTTGTGCTGCCTCAGCCTCAGAAAAACTCTTTTGTACTTCATCTCGCAAGCGTTCTAACTCGGCTTTAAGTGCCTGTGTCTCTATTTTGGGGTCAGGTGGGGGAATAAACGCGCCTGGGTCAAAATTGCGATTACCACTAAATGAACGATGAAACCAAATCCCCAACTCACGCGCATACTTCAGCCCACTTAAAGCCGTGCGGTGATTGCCAGAAATCTCATGAGTTGCCTGATTGCCAATTTTTCGTAACTCATGAAACAAGCGATCGACATCTCCTTTAATTAAACCGCGATCGCGCAACCGATTCAGCAAATTAATCTGCCGTTCATCCGCTACCTCATAAAGTCCAACGTTAGCTGCTGCTAACTGAGCCAGCAATTCCCCAAACTGTCGCAACTTAATTAAACAAGTATTGGGGTCATCTGCAAAATATCGTTCAGCTAAAGCGCCTAATCTTACAAGTTGTGTATCGTGGACTGCAAGAAATGAGAAGTTTAGTGATGGCATATTAAATACACTAACTGCACGGAGTCATTAGTTAAACTCTACGCCACAACTAGGGTTTTACCCCACCCTAACCCTCCCCTTTACAAGGGGAGGGAACTAGATTTCCTGTTTCCCCCCTTTACAAGGGGGGATTAAGGGGGGTAATTAAACTTGTGTGTCCTTAGAGGAGAGGTGTTAGAGACTTTTGCAACAAGTCTAATGACCAATAACTAATCAATTCATAAGTTAACTACAACAATTGTTGCAATGATTTAAGCCTTTCTTATACATGGAAGAGTATTTGTTGCAAAGTATTAAGCATTTGCAGCAACTGTTTCCCCTGCTCCCTGCTCCCTTGCTCTAAAAGCAATAGGATATTTTTTATATTTAGAAGTCCCTTATCTTGGAGGGTAATACTGC
>NZ_DASQZC010000567.1:0-2448 GCF_035638895.1 Nostoc sp.
ACTCATGATTCGATCATAAAGTCCTGGTGCTAGATAGCGGGGAAACATGATCAAAGGTTCACTTAAGAGTGATTGCACACAGATGTGTTCTTTTTGAGCCAATGAATGAGTTGAGGACAAAGCCACAACTAAAGTTTCGCTGTGAATGCACTTATAAGATAGTGTGTCATCTTCTAAAGGTGGATGAGCAAAACCCACATGGATCAGTGAATCTCTCAGTGCTTGCTCCTGTTTACTTGTAGTTAACTCCAGTAAGACTAGTTCTACTTCCAGAAATTGTTCACGAAATTGCCGCAAAATCAAGGGTAATAGGTCGTAAATTACCAAACTAGTAAATCCGATTCGGAGTTGACCTGTTTCACCTCTTCCAGTCTTTTTAGTCAGCGCCACTGCTGTTTCTAGTTGCACCAGTAGTTGATAAGCTTCTTGTAAAAAAACCTTACCAGCTTCTGTTAGTTGTACTTGTCGCTTAGTTTTGCGTTCAAAAAGTTTCACTCCTAATTCTGCTTCTAGTTGCTGAATTTGTTGACTCAGAGGCGGTTGAGCTATATGCAGCCTTTCTGCGGCTTTAGTGAAATGTAGTTCTTCAGCTACAGCAATAAAGTAGCGCAGGTGTCGTAGTTCCATATTTTTGATAGTTTAAAAGTCTCAATTTTAAATAAATATATATTGGACATCTTAAAAAAGTCTACATATCATACTCTTACAAAGATTTGAGCGAGGCCAAAGCAATGGATAAAAAAACAATTTCGTCAGAGAATTTTAGAAGTAAAGTTGTCACACAAGGAGTGCAGCGATCGCCAAATCGGGCTATGCTACGTGCAGTAGGTTTTCAGGATGAAGACTTTAACAAAGCAATTGTGGGTGTGGCTAATGCTTACAGCACCATCACTCCCTGTAACATGGGGATTAATAAACTAGCACTCATAGCTGAAGCTGGCATTAAACTAGCTGGGGCAATGCCGCAAATGTTCGGCACAATTACTATTAGCGATGGGATTTCGATGGGAACTGAGGGGATGAAATATTCTCTAGTGTCACGAGAAGTGATTGCTGACTCCATTGAAACCGCCTGTAATGGTCAGAGTATGGATGGTGTGATTGCCATCGGTGGCTGTGATAAAAATATGCCAGGGGCAATGATTGCAATGGCACGGATGAATATCCCGGCTATCTTTGTTTACGGTGGGACAATTAAAGCCGGACACTACCAGGGTCGCGACTTGACTGTTGTGAGTTCCTTTGAAGCTGTGGGTGAATACAGTGCTGGTAAAATTGACGACACCGAACTGATGGAAGTAGAACGCCGCGCTTGTCCTGGTGCTGGTTCTTGCGGTGGGATGTTCACGGCCAATACTATGTCTTCAGCCTTTGAAGCGATGGGCATGAGTTTACCCTATTCTTCCACAATGGCGGCGGAAGATGACGAAAAAGCTGATAGCACCGAAGAATCAGCCAAGGTATTAGTAGAAGCAATTCGCAATCAACTATTACCTCGACAAATTATCATCCGTAAATCGATAGAAAATGCTATTTCTGTAATTATGGCTGTGGGTGGTTCAACTAACGCCGTATTACATTTTCTGGCGATCGCTCGTGCGGCTGATGTAGAACTTAATCTAGATGATTTTGAAACTATCCGTGGTCGTGTCCCTGTTTTATGTAATTTAAAACCCAGTGGTAGATATGTCGCCACAGACTTACATCAAGCTGGTGGTATTCCCCAAGTGATGAAAATGCTATTGGTACATGGATTACTTGACGGTGACTGTATCACCATCACAGGTAAAACCATCGCCGAAATTTTAGCAGATGTCCCCGATGAACCAGCCACCAATCAAGATGTAATTCGTCCTTGGAATAACCCGATGTATGCCCAAGGTCACTTAGCCATCCTTAAAGGGAATCTCGCTACAGAGGGAGCAGTCGCAAAAATTACCGGGGTGAAAAATCCCAGTATTACTGGTACTGCACGGGTATTTGATTCCGAGGAACAATGCTTAGATGCCATCCTTGCAGGTAAGATTAAAGCCGGTGATGTAATTATCGTCCGCTACGAAGGCCCGATTGGCGGCCCTGGTATGCGGGAAATGTTGGCTCCCACCTCAGCACTTATTGGTGCGGGTTTAGGTGATGCAGTCGGATTAATTACTGATGGACGCTTTTCAGGCGGTACTTACGGGATGGTAGTCGGACACGTTGCTCCTGAAGCCGCCGTTGGTGGTGCGATCGCTCTAGTCGAAGAAGGTGATAGCATCACTATCGATGCACCTGCTCGCTTGTTACAAATCAACATTTCTAATGCAGAATTAGCCAGTCGCCGCGCCAAATGGCAACCCCGTCCACCCCGTTATACAAAAGGTATCTTAGCAAAATATGCTAAGTTAGTTTCCTCTAGCAGTGTTGGTGCTGTCACAGATTTGGATTTATTTAATGAGTAGGGAGTAA
>NZ_DASQZC010000568.1:0-1656 GCF_035638895.1 Nostoc sp.
ATCCCCCGTTGTTAAACCTGTTAGCCAAATGCGGCTAGCGCCTGGTAGTACAGTGTCTATTCAAGATGTAAGCTGGAAGGAATTTGAGTCTATCTTGCAAGAACTGGGGGAAAAGCGATCGCTACGAGTTGCTTACAGCAAATTTACGTTAGAAATTATGGTTCCTCTACCCGAACACGAAAAATCAAAGGACTTAATTTCGGATATTGTAAAAATCTTGCTGAAGATCGCAGGGAAAAGTTATGAACCCTTCGGTTCAACCACCTTTAAGCGGGAAAATACGGCGGGGATAGAACCAGATGCTTGCTTCTACATCCAAAATTACCAAAGAATGATTGGTCGTCGCAAACTAGAACGAGATGATCCGCCTCCTGATTTGGCAATTGAAACAGATGTGACATCAAAAACAACTCTTGATGCTTACGAAGCGATCGCTGTTCCAGAACTATGGATTTATGATAGTAAAAAGCTGAGGATTTATTTACTCAGGGATGGGCATTACATCGAATCTGATCACAGTCCTAACTTTCCAAATATCCCTCTAACTCAAATTATTGCCGCTACAGTTGAACGAGCTTGGCAAGTAGGAACCGTACAAGCTTTGAAAGAATTTGAAGGGGCATTAGATAGAAGTAGTTTTTGATAGAAAGTACGTAGATTTAGTTGACCGCAGGTATCGCTTTTGCTGATTGAACCTAGTATGGCAATAAATGGCATAACTTGTCATAATTATGAAGGAAAAATTAGGGAAGTAGTGCCAGTGAAAAGTATAAATATATCTCTCCCTGATGCAATGGGGACTTATATAGAAGAGAAAGTGGCGACTGGTGGTTACAGCAGTGTTAGTGAATATTTCCGTGAGTTAGTGCGCCAAGACCAAAAGCGTCAAGCGGCTGAACGTTTGGAAGCGATGCTTTTAGAAGGTCTAAATTGTGGGAATGCAACTCAGATGAATCCTGACGATTGGGAAGATATACACCAAGCTGTGCGGGAAAGAATCGCCAAGCATAAAGGGTCAAACCAAGGTTAATCAGTAATGATTTTAGTCACTCTGAAACTGCAAATATTCCAAAAGTAGTAAGCGCAGGTAATCTAACGTTCTAATATAACTCTTTATCTGTTCATAATTGCCATTACTGCCAAAATAAAAACTCGCAATCTGAGGTATATTTAAAACTCGCATAGCTTGTAATTGCTCAATTGCCTGGTCTTGATTGACAATTTGACCTGTGCTTTGAATTTGACTTGCATAACCTCTCAGATTTACTGTTAAAAGTTCAAGTTCTTCTAAAAGTGAAAACTCTTCATCTTCTGGTGGAAATTGAATAGAAATTTCTTGTCGTTCGCCTCGTGTATTTTGATAAACATTAGTCAATTGCACTAATAATTGACTAATATTTATCTTAACTAATTCTTGCTGATTTAAAATTGCTTTAGTCATCATTGACTCCATAAGTAACTATCTTTTCAGTACCATATTGGTCAGAGATAGGTTTTTCCGGCATATATCCCATTTAAAAATAAAAATACCCCTCCTTACAAGTGAGGAAGGGTGGTTTTGCTTTATGCCAAAACAGAGTAAGAGTTATTATTAACTAAACTGTTCAATTATTCCGCCACCTAACACTTTTTCCCCGTCGTACCACACCGCCGCTT
>NZ_DASQZC010000569.1:0-8305 GCF_035638895.1 Nostoc sp.
ATTAAGAAGTAGATGTGAATCAATAGCCAAAACAACCATGCAACGAAACCTTTCAGCTTCATAAAGCCCAAATCTACCACAGCAGAATTGTGCCCAATCATAGCTAAACTACCATAATCAGTATAAGCAAAGGGCGGTAAACTGTTACCTGCAAGCCGCTTTTGGACTAATGCTGCTACATATTCACCTTCTTGCTTCGCTACAGGTGCAACACCAGGTAAGGGTTTACCATTTTGATGAGAAAAATTTGCTAAGTCGCCAACTACAAAAATATTGGGATGTCCCTTAATACTCAGGTCAGGTTCGACGATAATCCGTCCAGCGCGATCGCACTCAGCACCTGTACGTTCTGTTAGTACTTTGCCCATTGCTGATGCTTTTACACCTGCTGCCCATAATACCGTTTTTGCGGCAATCTCTTTAACTTCATCGCCTTGTTTGAGGGTAACAGTATCATTTTCAATATTCGTTACCAGTGTTTTTGTCTGCACAACCACCCCCAAGCGCGTCAGGGATGTTTCCGCTTCTTGTGATAACTCTGGTGCAAAAGGTGGCAGAATCCGATCTAAACCTTCTAATAGCAAAATCTTGGCTTCTGAGGTGTCAATGTTGCGGAAATCTTCTTTGAGAGTTTGATTTGCCAATTCTGCGATCGCACCAGCTAACTCTACACCAGTTGGGCCACCACCAACAATTACAAAAGTTAACCAAGCCCGGCGTTTTTCTGGATCGGTTTCTTTTTCTGCGGCTTCAAAGGCCGAAAAAATCCGGCTACGCATTTCTATCGCATCTTCTACTGTTTTCAAGCCTGGGGCGAATTCTTCCCAGTTATCTTTGCCAAAGTAGGAATGCTTCGCACCTGTGGCGACAATTAAGGTGTCGTAAGCTATTGCTTCGTCGCCTACCATCACTTGTTTTGATTCTGGATCGATATTATTCACCTCTCCCAGCAGCACTTTTGTATTCTTGCTCTTGCTGAGGACAGAACGCAACGGTGAGGAAATATCAGCCGGAGATAGCGCACCTGTGGCGACTTGATATAAAAGGGGTTGAAATAAATGAAAGTTACGTTTATCAATCAGAGTAACGTTTACTGCCGCTTTGGCGAGTGTTTTTGCTGCATAAAGTCCACCGAAACCACCGCCAACGATTACTACTTTATGGGGTGGATTATTGTCAAGTGAATTTACCATAAGAAATATTATCGTGTATGCCGACTATTTTAACTATTCTTAACAAATTTGTATCAAAATTGTCATCATATTTTTTGTATTGCTCTTTACATTTGAAAAAGTATTAAAGTAATCAAAACTACAGGATAAACAAAATTTTTTAACATAAGGGTACAGACAATAGGAGTTTGGAATCTTTTAATCCCTCTTTACCTGTGTAGATTTATCAAAGGTAGATGTAGAATTTATGCAAGTTTAGTCAGAACTAGTTGACTCTGGTGTTTGTGTCAAACGTGGTGAATGAGTTCGCCGCCAACGCTTAAAGCCATAGACAATAGCAGCAAAAATTAACAAATAGGGACTGTAAACAATTAACCAAATACCCAGCTTGAGTAAGCCAACGGAAAATGCACTCAAAGAGTGAGTAGATTTGTTCCAAGTTTCCTGAACTTGCAAACCAAAGGCAGGTTGCGGACTGGTGCTAGAAACTGCTGCTTCTAGGTTCAGCGTAATGGTGGAATAAGCAACTTGATTTTGCAGGCTTTTGAGTTGGGCATTAATTTGTTCTATGGTTTCCCGGACATTACTCAGTTCTTGGGCAACACTAAGCACATCTCTAATAGAACCCGCCCGATCCATAATTTTTTGCAAATTGGCTTCAGTTTTTTGCAAATTGGTTAATCTAGCTTGGAAATCCACCAAGCGATCGCCTACATCTTCTGCCGTGATATTACGACTTTCAACAGTGCCCAATTTAGCTAATTGTTCTAGGGTAGATTCCAGCAGATTCTCTGGTATCCGTAATTGTATTGTTGCTGTGTAACGCGGGTTGTCATTTTTAGGTTGTTGTTGTTTCAACCCGATCAAATCCCCTTGCTGTTTATTGATAATTTGCGAAACAGCATCAATAGTCTTCTCTACAGAGTTGACAGTCAAAGAGATTGCTGCCTTTTTGATGAGTTGGGGACGAGAACGAACTATAGATGCAGCTTCCGCCTTTTGGGAAATATTGCTTTCACGAGCAGATAATTGATTTACCGCGCCATTGGCTGCAATTTGAGGTGCAGACTGATTTGTTAATCGATCCGAAGAGGCGCAACTAGTGAAAATCACTCCTCCCAATAACGCACTTATAAACAAAGCAGATGTGCGAGGCAATTTAATCGAAGTATACATAATCTACCCCCAGACGGATGAAGTTAATCCCAGTATTACTGAACTAAAACTCAAAGCCTGGATTGTTGCGATTTATGTAACAGGGTTTGTCATTAGTCATTTGTCATTAGTTTTCTTCCCCTGCCCCCTGCCCCCCGCTCCCCTGCTCGCTCCTCTCCTCAGTAGATAAATTGAATGATTGATAATTCATCTGTGGTTACTCAATTTGAGGTACAATTTTAAGCCTGCCAATAAATGACGATGCTTGCTGACAGGAGATGCTTCTATGGCCCGGATGTATTATGACGAAGATGCCAATTTAGACCTTTTGGCTGGAAAAACTATTGCTATCATCGGCTATGGTTCTCAAGGTCATGCCCACGCTCTCAATCTCAAAGATAGTGGTTTGAATGTGATTGTGGGACTATATCCGGGTAGTAAGTCAGTCGCAAAAGCTGAAGCAGCTGGGTTAACTGTGAAAAATGTTGCAGATGCTGCCAATGCTGCTGATTTCATCATGATTTTGTTACCTGATGAAGTCCAAAAAACGATTTACAAAAACGAAATTGAACCAAATCTCGAAGAAGGGAATGTGTTAGCCTTTGCCCACGGCTTCAATATTCACTTTGGGCAAGTTGTACCACCGGCTAACGTAGATGTGGTGATGGTAGCACCCAAAGGGCCGGGGCATTTAGTACGACGGACTTATGAAGGTGGTGAAGGGGTACCCGCGCTGTTTGCAGTTTATCAAGATGCTAGTGGTCAGGCACGCGATCGCGCCATGTCTTATGCTAAAGGTATCGGTGGAACTCGCGCTGGTATTCTCGAAACGACTTTCCGCGAAGAAACCGAAACAGATTTATTTGGCGAACAAGCGGTATTGTGCGGTGGTTTGAGTGCTTTAATCAAAGCCGGATTTGAAACTTTGGTAGAAGCTGGTTATCAACCAGAATTGGCTTATTTTGAATGTCTGCATGAAGTCAAGCTGATTGTTGACTTGGTTGTGGAAGGCGGTTTAGCAAAAATGCGCGACAGCATTTCTAACACTGCTGAATATGGCGATTATACTCGTGGGCCGCGGATTGTCACTGAACAAACCAAAGCTGAAATGCAGAAGATTCTCACCGAAATTCAATCTGGGCAATTTGCACGAGAATTCGTTCTAGAAAACCAAGCTGGTAAACCAGGATTTACCGCCATGCGTCGCAAAGAAGCTGAACACAAAATTGAGGAAGTTGGCAAAGATTTACGCGCTATGTTTAGCTGGTTGAAAAAAGCTTAAGCAAAAGGGGGAGTCGAACTGCAAAAGTTGCGGCAATACTAGCCTATAGCTAGTGACTTCTCGTAAGGGACTTCCAAGAAATAAATTATCCAATCTTGTGGGGTGGGCATCTTGCCCGCCTTTGACTATGGGCGGGCGAAACGCCCACCCCACAATAAATAGTTGTATATTTTTTTATTTAGAAGTCCCTAACTCAACAATCAACATTGAATGTTGGGTTTCGCAATCGGACACTCAACCTACAATTATCCTTACAGCTATTTTGAGATAAATAGCTGTAACTTAACCTATTGGGAGATAACCTCTTAAGACTCCCCATCACTTGCTCTTTTGCTTAACGGGATTGAGCGATCGCTCTAAGCGACTAAACGCCTGAGAAGAAAGCAAGGTTAGGAATAAATAAACCAAGGCAACACTGGCGTAAATCTCAAATGAACGATAGTTCTCAGCTACAATCAGCTGTCCTTTGCGGAACAACTCTTCAAACCCGATGATAGCAACTAAGCTGGTGTCTTTGAGCAGGCTAATGAACTGATTTACTAGAGGTGGTAGCATCCGCCGGAGGGCTTGAGGAAAGATTATATAGCGCATCGTTTGTACTGAGCTTAAACCTAGTGATTGGGCGGCTTCTGTTTGCCCAAGCTCAATTGATTGAATGCCTGCCCGGACAACTTCAGCAATGTAAGCAGCGCTATTGAGACTCAATGCAATCACTGCTGCTGCTAAACGATTTAAAGTGAAGGTAAAACCAAAATTTTGGGCTAAAGCAGGCAACCCAAAGTAAATCATAAAAATTTGCACCAGCAACGGCGTTCCCCGGAAAAAGTCTACATACGCCCTAGCAATCCAGGGCAAAGGCGGAGTCGGGGAAAGGCGAACAATTCCAATCAGTGTACCCCCAATCATACCCAGCAAGACTGAGATTGCTGTGAGTTCAAGTGTTACTAAAGCCCCACTTAGCAAGGTGGGTAGAGACTTAAAAATAATGCTTAGTGAGGTAAATAGTTGGGATACACCTTTTTCGGTAGTCTGGTTTTCGATGGGTGATTTTTCTGGTAGTTGTGGCGGTTGGATACCAAACCACTTTTGGTATATTTTGGCGTAAATACCATTTTTCAGTACCGTTTCTAGACCTTGGTTAATCGCTTGTAAGTTGGGCGATCCTTTAGGTGTAGGAATGCCATAAAATTCTTCTGTTAGCAGACTGCTGACCACTTTGAGTCCCTTAAGGTTGCCGCTCTTTATGCCATATAAGATAACGACCTGATCATTAAGAACGGCATCGACATTACCATTAATTAATGCTTGAAGGGTTAAAGGTGAATCATCAAAAGTACGAATTTCAGAGCCGGGAATATTTTTAGCCTTCTGTGCGCCAGTTGTCCCAATTTGCACACCAATGGTTTTGTTCTTAAGATTATCGAAATTGGTAATGTTTTGATTATCTATGCGGGTAACGATCGCCACCCCTGATTTGAAGTAAGGACGGGAGAAGGAAATTGTCTTCGCCCGTTCGGCAGTAATCGTCATTGCCGCAACTGCGGCATCTACAGTTTGCGCTTGCAACGCTGGAATCATACCAGCAAAAGGCATATTTTGATACTTAACTTTAAAGCCAGCAGATTGAGCGATCGCATTCATCAAATCAATGTCAAAGCCTTGCAACTCACCACTGGCAGATTGAAACTCGAAAGGCGGAAACGTCGGTTCTGTAGCAACCGTAAGTGTGTTACCAGCAGTAGAACCATTTGTAATACAACCTGAAAGTAAAAGTAGACAGCTTAAGCTAAAGCCAAAAACTAGCTGACGTAACCAAAGTCCAACAGTTAATTTAATCATGTAATATATAGTAAAATTTTGTAGAACAAGGGACACTTTGTTTTGGTAAAGAGTTGTCCGTAGAGGCTTATGTGGATGGGTTTGCAACTAACGATCGCAACTTCAGTAAATCCACTTCAAAAGTATCATCCTATTCATATTAAAAATTCACTCAATAAATCAAATTCAAAATGCTTGCAAATACATTTGATAATAACAGCGTGTTCGAGGAAGATTATCTTTACTTTTATGAAACGTTGTTGACACCAGAACGTACTCAACACGAAGTTGACCTCATTTGCCGATTGCTAGATTTACAACCAGGGATGAGTATCTTAGACTTAGCTTGTGGGCATGGACGGATTGCTAATCAACTAGCGGCTCGTGGCTATCATCTGACTGGACTTGATGCAACAGCTTTCTTCTTAGAAAAAGCAAATCAAGATGCGGCTAGCAACGGTGTTAAGGTAGAGTACCTTCAAGGCGATATGCGTTCCCTACCCTTTAGCGATCGCTTTAACTATATCATCAACTGTTTCACAGCCTTCGGTTACTTCGATGACAATGAAAATAGATCGGTCTTAACCCAAGCGTATCGCGCTCTAAAAGTAGGTGGCAAATTTCTAATTGATATTCAGAATTTTAGCCGCGTCTTGCAAGAATTTACGCCTGAGTTAATTACTGAGCGTGAGGGGAATTATATGCTCGCACGCACGCGCTACGATGCGCTTACCAATCGTACCTATACCGAGCGGATTATCATTCGTGATGGACAAGTACGGCGTGGTCAATACTTTGTTCGCAATTTTACCTTTCCCGAAATCCGCGATTGGCTCCTGCAAACAGGCTTCAGCGAAGTAGAGGGCTATGGTTACGATGGTGAACCATTCGCCCTTGATAGCCGCCGAATGATTGTGCTAGCAAGCAAATGAAGAGTCCTAAGTCAGGACTCAAGACTCCTGACTCCTGAATTCTATTTGATAAATTACCATCCCATTGTTCCAGGGCTACCTTTAAATGGCCCGACAATATCAGCAGTAATCCATCCCCCGTAAAAATCGCCAGGTTGAGACATAACTAGCTGATCATTTACATAGCAAGCATCCATTAAACTAGGATAAAAAGCATAGTATTCTTGAATCGTTACAAAATCAGGTGTGGGTTCAATATATCGCCAAGCAACGTTATTTATATACTTTTCACCGATGCTGATATCATAATATTGACACTTACCTTTCCATTCACACCAAGTTTTTTTAGGTGTTTCAATCAGATATTCTAGTTTAATGTCTTCTGAAGGAAGGTAATAAACCGGAGGATGGCTAGTTTCTAAAACTCTTTTAGCTTTAGTTGTTTCTGCTAAAACAACACCATTACAAATTATCCGAATTGATTTGTTGCTATCTTCTAAACGAGCCGGACGAGGATAATCCCAAACTGATTCTTGACCGGGTTCTGGTAATATTGGATTTGGCCTCATTCTCAGTAATCTCCTTTGAAATCTTGAGCAATTCTAAAACCAGCGTGTTGATAAAAGTAAGGGCGAAACCAGTTACGATAAGTTGGTAATGCCATTGAACCATTAGTAGCCCAAGAACCGCCAAGCATCATCTGATGTTTATCATCAAAAAAGGGTGCTGCTTGATCTTCATAAAGCGGATGAGGTTGAAATCCTGGTAGGGCGTTGAATGTGTCCCCTAACCATTCCCAGAGGTTTCCTCTAAGATCGTAAAGTCCAGAAACACTATTGGCTGGTTTGAACATTCCCACTGGGCTAGGGGAAATGAATTGTAAGTTGAGATTATAGTTACTTGATAACTGGTTATCCTCAGAGATAAGTAAGGCTTGATTCCATTCGGCTTCAGTCATCAAACGCATGTCTGAGCCTTGAAAACGACAAAATGCGATCGCTTCGTAGTAATTTACTTCTACAGGCCAGTCTAGGGGTAAGTCTATTTCGTCGAATGTGGCTCGATAGCGATAACCATCCTGGAAAGGTATCCAGAATTTGGGATGTTCTACGTTGTATTGCTTCCAATCCCAAGATTCAGCATTCCAGTAATCTGGATTGTTGTAACCACCAGCTTGAACAAATTTCAGATATTCGCCGTTAGTGATGAGATATTGACTAGCTAAAAACGGTTTCACTTCAACAGTGCGATCGCCATATTCGCTATCCCAACCATAAGTAAGATCATCCTTGGGTTTTCCTAGTTTCACCACACCACCTGGAACCCGGCGCATTTCATTGTTAGGAATATTACCCTTACTAGGTGCGTAATTCCAACCTTGGGGACGTTTTAGGCGATCGCTAGGCAATTGACGCACCAGCATCGAAGAGGTTTCAAAGTGAATCCGACTATGTTCTATTCCCATCAGCAAAGCCCAGAAGGGATGCTGTTGATGAATCGGCAGATCCAGGGGAGTATTTTGAATAACTTTTGTAATTGCTTCTCGCGCCTTGTCTCGATATTGCCAAACTTTTTCTACATCAGGCCAGCTAATTCCTTGCATAGCTGCGTCGAGTTCTGTTGGTGTTTGGGGATCAACTCCGATTTCAAATAGGGTTTCGTATTGTGAATTAATTCCAGCTTTGATTAAGCCAACGCCAATTAACTTATTTATGAAAAAAACAGCTGAGTGACCAAGATAAAAAATTATCCGGTTTCTTAAAGGATCGGGGTTAAGATAAAAAGTTTCTTCCCCAACTAAACTTTTCATGAGTGTTTCTTCAAGTTCCCAAGAATTCTCAAAGTAGTTGAGCAGGCTTTGTGAACTGCAATCATTGAGTGTAGGGACTTGAGTTAATGTCAGTTTATTTATCGTTTGAACTAAAGTCATGATATTTTTGACAGAACATTCATCAGACAAATTACAT
>NZ_DASQZC010000570.1:0-10808 GCF_035638895.1 Nostoc sp.
TCATTGGCACATCGCATCAGCGAAACTTCTTTGGGCGTTACCCAAACAATGCAAATGCTGATTAGTGAATTTATGGCAGTAATTATCGTGTATATCGTCGCCACGATGTTACTGTATCGCGCCTATCCTCCTCTGGCTGCACTCGTGGGAGCGTGGGCAGTTCTGTTCATCAGTATTTCGTTTTGGCTGGCAACTCGCTGCCGAATTTACTCCCGCAAAGCCGCAGCAGCAAGAAGTGAAACAACTGGTATCATCGTAGACTCAGTAACAAACCTCAATAGTAGCCGACTGTTTGCTCGCCTGGGTTTTGAACGACGCTATTTAAATGAGCAATTAAGGGACGAACTCAAAGAGGTGAGAAAATCCAACTGGTACTCGGAGCGCATCCGTTGGTTTCAGTATATTTCAGCAGCAATCCTGAAAATTGGCACTTTGTATTACTCACTCTCACTTTGGAGTCAGGGGAAAATCACCGCCGCTGATTTTGTTGTGGCAACTAGCTTGTCACTGTTAATCATCAGTGAAGCCCGTAATTTAAGTAAACGGTTTTTAGAAATATTTGAACATATCGGCAATATTGCCAATGGTGTCTTCACTATTGTTCAACCCCACGAGATCATTGATCGGGATAATGCGATCGCCCACTCAATCACTCAGGGACAAATTGAGTTTCGGCAAGTAAATTTTAGCTACTCCCTTGGGAAAAAAGTATTCGACAACCTCTCTATAACGATCCAACCAGGACAACGTGTCGGACTGGTTGGCTTCTCTGGCTCAGGGAAATCCAGCTTCGTGAATCTGATTTTGCGTCAATTCGACCCCCAATCGGGACAGATTCTCATTGATGGGGTAGATATTCGAGACATGACGCAAGATGCCCTACACTCCCAGATCAGCTTGATTCCTCAAGATCCGTCTCTATTCCATCGGACATTAATAGAAAATATTCGTTATGGACGACTCGATGCCAGTAACGAGGAAGTGGTCGAGGCAGCACGCCAGGCCTATGCTCACGATTTTATCGTGCAGATTAAGGAAGGGTATGATTCTTTGGTGGGCGAACGTGGTGTGAAACTTTCTGGAGGGCAAAGACAAAGGATTGCGATCGCGCGGGTAATTCTCAAAGATGCGCCGATCCTGATTCTAGATGAAGCTACCTCCAGCCTCGATTCCATCACCGAAAAAGCGATCCAAGACACTCTAGATTTAGCGATGGATGGAAAAACAGTCATCGTGGTGGCTCATCGACTTTCTACTATTGCCCATTTAGACCGCATTTTAGTATTTGACCAAGGGCGCATTATCGAAGATGGCACTCATACCAAACTGCTGGCACGCCGTGGTGCTTACTACAGGTTATGGAAAATGCAGGCAGGTGGATTCTTACCTGTAGAAGCCAATAATCAAAATGCCTCCGAACTGCAAACAGGATAGTTTTGAGCGTCGAATCGTGGTCATTTTAAAACATCCTATTTCATTTCACGTATGACTAGAATATTTAACACTCGCCGCCGTTTTATCCAGCTTGGTACAGCAAACTTGTTAGGTTTATCAACTGCATTTACCCTGAATAGTTGTAAGACAAATACCCAGCAAGCAGAAACATCTGCTACTACTATAAGTGCATCAGGTAGTGGGATTAAAACTGATGTGTTGCGGATGAGCTATCAACAAGCCGGGGATTTAGTCAGAGTATCTGGTGTATTAGAAAAACGCCTAGAACGAATGGCACTAAGAAAAGCTATAAGCTATGTGGAATAAGGACTACAGCTTTAAAAGCTATTTAAAAGTGTTGGATAGCTCAGGCAATTGTCTTTGATGCAGTTTCATGGAAGCGTCACCGTAAAAACCGATGCCCAATTGTTAAGAAAACAGTAACACCACCACGCAAACAACTATCAGTTATGGTTTAATACTCAAGATTATTCATAGGGCTTGCTAAGTCTCTGATTAACTCAGCCTTGCTGGGTCTTTTTGCATGGCTAAACTCCAGTAAATAAAAAATAGCAGATGGGTAGAAATCACCCGGCTGCTAGTGAGAAGGGAGTAAGGGTAACTCTGATTAACTACCCAGCATGGGTAAATTCTTTGGCAGCATTCTGGGAATGATTCAGCGCTAGAGCAAACTCTTTGAGGACATCTTGCAATCTTTGGTTTATTTCTTCATCAAGTTGCACGCTACCATCTGGCTGGATTTGAATTTGCTGATCGACTGCGTACACTGTACTCAATATATGCCGTGCGCCTAATTCAGATAACACAGGTTTTAAGGCATACTCTACTGAGAATAAATGAGCGATTGTCCCACCTGTAGCTACAGGTAGCACAACTTTCCCTGCCAAAGCTTTTTGGGGTAATAAATCTAGAAATGCTTTCAGTACACCTGTATAGGCCGCTTTATATATAGGTGTAGCGATAATTACACCACTTGCTTTTTCTAGAAGTGCTTTTGGTTTTTCTAAAGCAGCACTATTGTAACGTCCATAAGCTAAGTCTTCGGCAGGTATATCTCGCACTGAGATGATATCTAGATTTAATCCTTGCTGCGATAGGCTTTTAGCGGCTTGTTCAAGAATGGCGTAGGTTCTTGAGGGATGAGAGGGACTGCCGGCTACAGCTAATATTTGTGTCATGGTAAGTTAGTCCTTTGAAGATTTTGGAACGCAGAGGGAAACGGGGAGTTACGCGGAGTTTTTTAATCTACGGTGGCGATTTGTTGTTTGGGGAATTCTTGGTTGGCTACAACCTCGCCAAAGGGACTCAATAGTTGTGGTTCTAGTGTTGGCTGATTGTCTAGAGGTAAACGAGGGAAAAGTAATTCTGCTACCCGATATGCTTCTTCTAGATGAGGATAACCAGAGAAGATAAAGGTATCGATACCTATTTCTTGATATTCCCGCATTCTCTGAGCAACGGTATCGGGATCGCCTACTAAAGCTGTGCCAGCACCACCACGGACTAAACCAATTCCTGCCCATAAATTCGGGCTAATTTCTAAGGCTGCACGAGAACCGTTGTGTAATTCTTTCATCCGCTGTTGCCCTTCGGAATCCATGCGGGCGTAGGCTTGTTGGGCTTTGGCGATCGCCGAATCATCTACGTAGCGAATCAAATTGTTAGCTGCATTCCACGCTTGGCTTTCAGTCTCCCGCACAATCACGTGGAGACGAATCCCAAAACGTAATGTTCTCCCTTGGGCTGCTGCTAGTCGGCGTACAGAGGTAATCTTTTGGGCAACTTGTTGTGGTGGTTCGCCCCAAGTTAAATATACATCTACGTGTTTGGCTGCAATTTCTTGAGCAATCGGGGAAGAACCTCCAAACCACAGAGGCGGATGAGGTTTCTGGACTGTGGGAAATAACAGCTTACCACTTTGAATATTCAGATAATCTCCCTGGAAATCGGCAGTTTCCCCGGCTGCAATTTCCCGCCACACTGCTAAAAATTCATCTGTTAATCTGTAGCGATCGTCATGGGAAAGATGCAATCCATCTCCCGCTAATTCTACTGGATCGCCACCGGTGACGACGTTAATCAACAACCTTCCACCAGAAATGCGATCAAAGGTTGCTGCCATGCGTGCTGCTACTCCCGGTGACATCAACCCTGGACGAATAGCCACCAAAAACTTCATCCGCTTGGTGTGTGTCACCAAAGTTGATGCCAAAATCCAGGCATCTTCACATGAACGGCCTGTAGGTAGTAATGCCCCTGTAAAACCTAAATGATCTACTGCTTGGGCAATCTGCCGCCAGTAATCAAAGTTGACTGCCCGCCCGCCTATGGCAGTACCAAGATAGCGCCCTTCACCGTGAGTTGGAATAAACCAAAGTAGCTGCATGATATCTATAGTCAGAGTAGCTGCAATATTTCCTGTTCTTCAAGTACGGTAATTTTATCAAATTACCGTATTATTTACTTCACTTTTAGACTATCGCACAGCCAGTTAAGCAAAGCAATACCTTTACAAAATTAAATACTGTTAGTCGGTAGAGTTTTAGTATTTTAATGCTTGCGGTTTTGCGGTAGCTATGACATACTTGCAATTACATTATTTTTATAGACTTACCGTAGTTTGTAGTTTGCCTCACAAATCTTGCTGCAAAGAATTAATCATGCTTAAAGATGCACTGTAAGCATAAAGGTTACATTTATATGTAATTTTTTTTAACTTAAGAAATACGAACACCTCGGCAGATAGTTGCACTCAAACGGGGTATGATGCCATCATCATGAACAGTGATCGCATCGGCTCTTTTTCCTACCTCCAAACTACCGCGATCGCAAAATAGATTAATGGCTTTAGCTGGGTTACTGGTAAATAATTGCATAGCTTGGTAAATCGGCTTGCCAGTCTTATGGGCAATGATCCAGATGGATTGCAATAAGCTTTGAGGAACGTAATCAGAAGAAATCACATCAACCAAATTGTGTAAAACAAGTTCCATAGCTGAAACATTACCAGAGTGAGAACCACCTAACACCAAATTAGGCGCACCCATCAAAACTTGTAATCCTAAGCTGTGCGCTGCTTTGGCGGCTTCTAATGTAGTTGGGAACTCAGCTAGCACTACTCCATCTTGAACCGCTTCTTGGACGTGTTCCACCGTAGCATCATCATGACTTGCTAAGGAAATAGCTTTGGCTTTGGTAAGTTCTACTAAAGCCATACGATTTTTTTGTGCATATATTTGTTGCTGGTGCTGACGAATGATGATGAACTCGTCAATTTTGTCAGAAGTAACGCCGTGTTTGCCCATGTAATACTCTTTAAACTTGTCCAACCGGGTAAACTGCCGTTGACCGGGAGTATGATCCATCAGTGAAATCATTGATAAAAGAGGATGATCTGCGTATTGTGCTGTAATCTCATAAACCTTGTCAAAAGCCAGTTCACAGCGCAGATGAATGCGATGTTCCACACAAAAGCGTCCAGTGGCTTGTCTTTGGGAGATGACATCAATCATCGGCCCATAGTTAGTTAAGCGAGGAGAAACAGTTGCCAAATCACCAATTGCGATCGCATCACATACTGTTGTTACTCCTGCACTGGCTAAATCTCGGTCATGATAAACTGCTGCGGCTTCTAAAGGCCAGCGAATACCGGGACGGGGAGACATACAGCGTTCGAGATTATCGGTGTGTAACTCAATCAATCCTGGTAATAGATAATCTCCCTGACCATTTTGACCATGACTTACAATCCCTGGCTGAATATCAGCAATCAATCCATCTCGCACTACCAAAGTACCTAGCAGTTCTTGATCTGGTAGTTGCAGGCGATAGTTAGTGTAAATCTGCTCATTCATAGGGCTTTGTTGAGTGATGACTCGTGACGGTAAAAACTTTGTTGGGCTAGTTGAGCAATCAACTGTCAACCATCAAGTATTAAAAATTAATTCGTGGTTACAAAGCTGCGCTCTTACTTCTTCATCGTGAAAAATGCCAATTAAGCCACAGCCTTTAGCTTTTTTCTCTTGCAACAGTTCAATGACTACTTGGCGATTGGTAGAGTCTAAGGCTGAAGTTGGTTCATCTAGTAGCAAAATGGGATAATCAACTGCTAAAGCACGAGTAATATTTACTCGTTGCTTTTCGCCTCCAGAAAAAGTAGTAGGAGAAAGATGCCACAGTCTTTGTGAGAGGTGGAGGCGATGAAATAAGTCTTTAACTTTGTTATAGGCCACATCTATATCTACCCCTAATTCCAAAAGTGGTTCTGCGGCAACTTCTAACGCTGGCACTCTAGGAATTACTCTCAAAAACTGGCTGACATATCCAATGGTTTTCTGCCGGACTGCTAAAATATCGTGGGGAGCGAGTTGACACAAATCAACCCAGTCTTCCTGATGTTTTATCCAGACTGAACCACTATCAACGCGATAGTTAGCATATAAACAGCGCATAAATGTAGATTTCCCACTGCCGGATGCTCCAGAAAGAGCAATACATTCCCCAGCATTAACGCTCAAAGACACTCCTTCTAGCACCGATAGATTAATGCCTCCTTGCTGATGCAGAGTAAAACTTTTTCGCAAATTCTCAACTTGCAAAAGTGCTTGGTTAGAAAATTTTACGGGACGATGATTAACAGTTAATGATTGCATTGTTAAGAAACTCACGGTGTTAAAGCAGCGCTGACTAGTAGTTGAGTGTATGGATGTTGTGGATCATCAAGCACTTGGTCAGTTAAACCTGATTCCACTACCTGTCCTTGTTGCATAACTAATAATCTGTGTGCCAGCAGTCTGACTACGCCGATATCGTGGGTAACTATAATTACGCTGAGGTTAAAATTGCGGACAAGCGATCGCAACAAATCTAATAACCGCGCTTGCACCGACACATCCAATCCTCCCGTCGGTTCGTCCATTAATATCAACCGAGGACGTGTCACCAATACACGGGCAAGTTGTAATCTTTGTTGCATCCCTCCAGAAAAGTGGATTGGCAGATCATCTATCCGTGTTGGGTCAATTTCCACTTGTTGTAGCCAATGGGCAGCCTCATCCCGAATATTGCCGTAATGCCGTACTCCAATATCTAGTAAGCGTTCGCCGATATTCGCTCCAGCACTGACCTTCATTCGCAGACCATCACGGGGATTTTGCTGCACAAAGCCCCACTCAGTTCGCATCAGCAATCGCCGTTTGGCTTCCGCAAGTTGAAAAATTTCTAAGTCTTCACCGCTACGATTAGTATAAGTAACATTACCTTGGTCAACACCAATGTGATTGGCAACTCCACTCAGCAAGGTAGACTTACCTGAACCTGATTCTCCAACAATACCGAGAACTTGCCCAGGAAAGAGATTAAAAGAAATGCGATCGCACGCTTTAATTGTGCCGTAAGATTTACTTAGCTGGTGAACCTGTAAAAGAGGTTTCATCGGTTTTAAATTTTGAATTTTGAATTGTTACAAAAGTCTGTGTCTGAGCAAATCCACATTCGCCCCCCTTGGTCGTTGATCACTACCTCATCTAAGTAGCTTTCTGTAGAACCACATAACTCACAGGCTTTATCCCATTTTTCTACGGTGAAGGGATGGTCTTCAAAGTCGAGGCTTTTAACTTTGGTATATGGTGGAATTGCATATATGCGTTTTTCTCTCCCTGCACCAAATAATTGCAATGCCGGACTCATCTGCATTTTAGGATTATCAAAGCGTGGGATCGGACTAGGACTCATCAAATAGCGGTTATGCACCATTACCGGATAGTCGTAGGATGTAGCAATATGTCCATGTGTGGTGATGTCTTCGTAAAGCTTGACATACATAGCTCCGTATTCCTCCAGGGCGTGCATTTTGCCTGTCTCAACAGATGAGGGTTCTAGCCAGCGCAAAGGTTCGGGAATCGGTACTTGATAAACTAAAATCTGTCCTTCCTTTAGTGGTGTTTCGGGTATGCGATGGCGAGTCTGAATTAAAGTTGCTTCTTGTGTGCGTTCTGTTGTCTTTACACCACAAACTTTTTGAAAAAAGCGACGAATATTAACGGCGTTAGTGGTGTCGTCTGCTCCTTGGTCAATGACTTTTAAAACATCAGTTTGACCAATAACAGCAGCTGTTACCTGAATTCCACCAGTACCCCAGCCGTAAGACATGGGCATTTCTCTGGAAGAAAAGGGAATTTGATGTCCTGGAATCGCCACGGCTTTCAGCAAGGCGCGACGAATAGAACGTTTTGTTTGCTCGTCTAAATAAGCAAAGTTAAAGCCTGTTTCTGGGGATTGGGGATTGGGAGAGATATTCATTAGGCTGATGACTGATGACTGTTGACTGTTAACAGAGCATACGAAAAGATGTACATACAACTTATATGCGCGACAGCTTATTTAAAGAGGCTGTTATAAATTGGGTGAAGTGGTTTAAATCGGGTGTTGGCAGATTCGTAATTTTGGCTTTGTCGTCATAAATCCTTAACTGCACAGCATCTTGAGCATAGGGTTGCTGAATAAATTTCTCTGCCTGTTCTGGAGAAAATATGCCTCCTTGCAGTTCTAAGCTGCGTTTGGATGCGGCTGAGAGACTTTCCCAATATTCAGGAACAACTGAGCAAAGATAGCGTTTGGCGACGACATGAAGCCTAATTGGTTGTGTGACTGCGGGACTGAAAATCTGACGTAGTAAGGGAATGGCTTGATGTTCATGTTGATCGTCTATGCCTTTGGTGGCTGGATTATCTCCCAAGTTATGGATTAAATGCCCTAAATCATGGAGTAGGCAAGCAGTAATCAATTCATGGTTTTGACCTGATATTTCAGCAAGGCTAGCACATTGCAAGGCGTGTTCTAGCTGGCTGACGGCTTCTGCACCATAGGATTGAGAACCTTTTTCGGTGAACAGGTCAATAATGCTTTCGATGGTAGGTTTCATAATTATTTGATGTGATATCGGGCAACTTCTTGCCCTGTTACATAAACAGATGCGATGCTTGCGGCGATCGCAGATGGGAAAGGATTATCAGGAGATATCAATAGGAAATCAGCATCTAAACCGGGAGCGATTTTACCTTTTTGATCGCTTATCCCCGCCGCCTCTGCTGGTTGGCTGGAAACTAATGACCACGCTTGTTCAAAAGACATCAAGCCTAATTCTTGGAGTTTGAAGGGTGCATAGAACAAGGAAGGATAATGATAGTCTGAGCAAAGACAATCGATAACGTTATTTTTTACCGCCTCAGCGACACTCATTAAACCTAAGTGAGAACCACCTCGTACTAAGTTAGGCGCACCCATGAGAACTGCTGCACCATATTCACGAGACTGAGCAGCTAAGTCTACAGTAGCGGGAAATTCTGCGATCGCTACTCGGCGTTGTTGACTTAGTATTACTTTTTCTGGGCTATCATCATCGTGAGAAGCGAGAGGAATACCGTAGGTATGAGCTAAATCTACCAGTTGTTCTATTTGCACGTCTCCTTCATGTCGTCGTGCTGTTACTTGGTTGATTAATTCTTCAATTTCTTCTATGGACATAGATGATCTTTGCTTCACACTATTGAGATATCGGCTCAATCTCTTTTGATTTCCTGGGGGTGGTAGGTGATCGTTGATAGACAAAATATGCACACGACCGGATACCATCCAATCACACAATTCTTCATGTCCAGCGATATTTGCCTCTTCATGTCTAATATGAATGCGATGATTGCAATTTAAAACTTGTTTTCCTGTCCCTAAAATGAAGTCAATTAAAGTACGGGCAGAATCTCGGCTGCGTAAACCTGGTTCGTAAGAGTCGGTGATTGAGCAATAAAAAGTTGTGATACCCGATGCTAAGAGGTTGCGGTCATTATCTGCGATCGCTATTGGTAGAGGAAAGTTAACTCCAGGGCGAGGGCAAATCATCCTTTCAAAAGCATCGCCGTGTAAGTCAATAATTCCTGGCAACATCTGGAGTCCTTGAGCATTTACCCGATGAAATTCATTAGGACTACTGGCCTGATCAATGCTAGTAAATTGCCCATCTTCAATTAAAACTGTGGCATCTTCCAGCCAACCATCAGAAGTTAGTACATTTACTCCTTGAATAGCAATTTTTGTGTTGGTTGGTTTTGATAATATTTGAATATTTTTAGTTGTTGTCACTGACTTACCTCAGTAAAAAATTTCATGCCTATTCCTGTAATCATTTCGCTTCTTCCAAAACCAAATCACTGTTTTCCAAAGACTGAGATTCTTCCGTAGTAACAGTTAATGACGATTGATTATTTAACTGCTGCCCTCGGATTTTCCGCACCAGATTTAACTCTGCTTGAAAGTCGATGTAGTGTGGAAGTTTGAGGTGTTGGACAAAACCTTGTGCTTCCACATTATCGGAATGGGAAAGTACAAACTCTACATTTTGGGCTGGGCCTTGAATTGTTTCCCCTAATTCCTCAGCACGCATTGCTCTATCTACTAACGCCATCGACATCGCTTTACGTTCGTTGTAACCAAAGGTGAGTCCATAGCCACGGGTAAACTGAGCAGGTAATTCTTTACTACCTTTAAACTGATTTACCATTTGCACTTCGGTGACAGTAATATCTGCGATCGCTACTTCAAATCCCAATTCTTCTGGACAAATTATCACTTCTACTTCCCCCATGCGAATCTCTCCGGCAAAAGGATGGTTTCTGCCATAGCCTCGCTGTGTAGAATATGCCAAAGATAGCAAAAAACCCTCATCTGCACGCGCTAGATTTTGCAGTCTCGCATCCCGTTCAGCAGGAAAGGTTAGGGGTTGACGAGTTAGGTCAAAAGGTTGAGGAGACTGGGGACTGGGGACTGGGGATTGGGAAGTAAGAAATTCCTCTTCTGCTTGCATCAAGCCTTCACGATCTAAAGTGTCAATTACACGCGGGACTGATTCTGTAATTGCTTCTGCTTCTGGTGCTGTAGGGGCTTGTCCTTCTGCTATCAACTTAAAGTCTAGTAGGCGGTGGATGTAGTCGAAGGTAGTTCCTAACCTTTGTCCTCCTGGTACATCTTTAAAAATGGCAGAAATGCGGCGCTGAATCTGCATTTTGCTGGTATCTAATGGCTGGCTATAGTAAAAGCGGGGTAGTGTTGTTCGATAGGCTCGTAATAAGAAAATTGCTTCTACTAAATCACCCCAAGATTGTTTAATAGCTAGGGCTGCTAACTCCCGATCATATAAACTACCCTCACACATTACCCGTTCTACTGCTAGGGAAAGCTGTTGTTCAATCTGGTTTAGCGTCAATTCAGGAATAGCGGGATCACCTCTGCGTCTACTTTGCAGGAGTGCTTCTGCATTTTGAATTGCCTGTTCACCGCCTTTGACTGCAACGTATGGCATA
>NZ_DASQZC010000571.1:0-44228 GCF_035638895.1 Nostoc sp.
TCAGGCTCAGGTATTAGTGGCGCAAAGCAAAAACCCAGAGTTAAAGCAACTACTAGAAGAAGGACGGAGGTTAGTGGATACGGGCGATTATGGTGGTGCGATCGCAGTTTATCAGCGAGCAGCTAGGCTAGATCCCAAAAATGCTAAAATTCATTCAGGTATTGGCTATTTATACGCACAACAGGGAAATTACCAGGCGGCATTAACAGCTTATCGTCGTGCGATCGCCATCAACCCTAACAATAGTGATTTTTATTACGCGGTGGGTTACATCAAAGCGAATTTAGGCGACACGCGTGGGGCAAAGGAAGGCTACCGTCGGGCCATACAGCTGAACCGTAACAACGTTAATGCCTATTTAGGATTGGCTGTGACGCAATCTCGCATGGGAGACTATACTGCTGCTAGCTGGGCATACCAACAAGCAATCGAATTGGATAAGAACAACGCCCAGACTTATGAGTTAATGGGTTCGATGTATAAACAACGCCGACAAACCAAACAAGCAAACAGCTTGCTTCAGAAAGCCCGTGACTTATACAAGCGGCGCAATGACTCAGATGGTGTTAATAGGGTAGGAGCCATGCTGCGACAATTAGGAGGATGAGGTTAATCTAACTGGCGTCCCGTTAATTCCACAAAAATATCTTCCAGATTAGAGGGACGCACCATCATTCCGGTTTTATCGGGCTGTTCATTCAAGTAGATATTTGCTGCTTCTAAGGATGGGAAAAACAGATATTCCCAACTACCAGCACCATCACTTCCCACTTCAGATACACCTAATTGTTTCATCACCAAACCTTCACCGTGAGCAGAACGCAGTTGTTGTAAAGTTCCTAAAGAAATCAGCTTACCGCTATCCATAATACCGATACGTCCTGGCTTGGTAGAACCAAAAGCATCGCACAAAAATTCGACCTCATCCATATAATGAGTCGTTAGTAGCATTGTCATTCCCTGCTTATTCAAATCCCGAATAATTTCCCAAAGCCGTCGCCTAGTTTGGGGGTCTAGTCCTACCGTTGGTTCATCCAAAAACAGAATTTGCGGTTGATGCAATAAAGCTCTGGCAATCTGCAATCGTCGTTTCATACCCCCAGACAGGGTTTTTACCAAATCATTACGTTTTTCTGCCAACTCAACATACTCTAGCCATTGATTAATTAGTTTTTGTCTTTGTGGGTTGCTAATGTGATGTAGCCTGCCATGCAGTTCCATATTTTCCCAAACACTTAAATCGTTATCTACACTTACTTGCTGCAAGACTACGCCAATACTCTGTTTTGCCAACATTGCTTGGCTCATCACATCATATCCACCTACTTCTATCCGTCCTTGGGAGGGTTTTGTTAGTGTAGTCAGCATCCGAATTGTGGTTGATTTACCCGCACCGTTCGGGCCGAGTAGAGCAAATATTTCCCCCGCTTCAATTTGGAATGATAAGTCATTTACTACAGGTACATTATTGTAAAACTTGTAGACATTTTCTAAAAATACAGCAGCCGTCATAGTTACTTTGCTCCAATTAAAAATTTAAAATCCCCAATTGAGGATTGCAAGCCGTCCCTCCCTGCGGAAAGCCGCAGAAGCATCTACACACTTATCTTGAAATTTAATTTCTCTTGGCGATTATATCTAGAATGACTGCAATTAATCTGTCTGGGTCTATAGGCTTGGCAACGTGCTGCTGAAATCCGGCGGCTAGAGCTTGTTGGCGATTAACTTCTCCAGCGTAAGCCGAGAGAGCTAAAGCCAAAATTTTCCCACCTTGTTCGGGTGGCATGGCTCGAATTTGTCGAATCAGCATATAGCCATCCATCTCTGGCATTCCAATGTCACTCAACAAAATATCTGGTGGTGATTGCTCTACCGCTTGCAATGCTTCTATTGCCGATGTCACAATACAAACCTCTGCTCCCGCCTGTTCAAGGACAAAGCCCAAAAAATCACGGATATCTTCATCATCATCAACTATTAGTAACCGTATTCCTATCAGAGGTGAGGTGTTAAAAGTCAATAATGAGGAGTCCTCTTCAGCTTTCTGACTATAACCTTGTGCTTTCATCAAGGGAAACCTGACATTAAAAATGGCTCCCTGTCCTTCTCCAGCACTGTCTACTTGAACAGTACCTCCATGCAGTTCAACTAGATGACGGACTATCGCCAGCCCTAACCCTAGCCCGCCAAACTTCCTAGTTGTTGTTGCATCCGCCTGACGAAAAGATTCAAACACGTAGGGTAAAAAGTCTGGATTAATACCTTTACCCGTGTCGCTAACAGTAATTTGAGCTTGCGAGTCTCGGCACTCTAACCGAATTTCGACCCGTCCACCAATGGAACTAAATTTTACAGCGTTAGTAAGCAAATTCCAAAATACTTGCTGTAAACGAGCATAATCTCCCAAAATCTGCCCAATATTTGGGTCAAATACTCTCTGAATTTCAATTGACTTCGCTTCTGCTGCTAAACGCACGGTTTCAATAGCCGCTTCAATGGTCGATACCAAGTTAACAGGAGCCATTTGTAAATTGAGTTTGCCAGACAAGATGCGAGAGACATCTAACAAATCTTCAATTAATTGTGCTTGGAGTTTGGCATTGCGCTCGATTGTTTCCAAAGCAATAGCCGTTTTTGCGGGATCTAATGTTCCATTGCGAAGTAACCTAGACCAACCCAAAATAGGATTGAGGGGCGATCGCAATTCATGTGATAGCACAGCCAAAAACTCATCTTTAATTCGATTCGCTGTCTGAGCTTGTTCACGCGCAGCTTGCTCACGCAAAAACAGTTGTTCGCGTTCTGCTTCTGCTTGCTTTTGCTTTGTAATATCGCGTGAGACGACTAAGAGTTGTGCAATAATTCCTGATGCATTTCGGACGGAAGTAACAATTACATCCCACCACTTCGGCTTGCCCTTGGCTGTGGGACAGTAGCCTTGAAATTGACCAACATTACCTATTTTGGCTGTAGCGATCGCCGCTTTGGCCTTTTCTCGGTCTTCGCCTTGCCAAAAACTAATCCACTCGGCGTTAAGAAAGGAGGCAGGATCATCAATTTCTAGAAGATGCAGCCCGCCTTTATTTAAGTAAAGTACCCGCCCATCTAACGTTAAAACTTTGATGCAATCATGACTGCTGTCCAAAATTCGTTGCTTTAACTCTTCACTTTCTTGCAGGGCGACTTCGGCAAGTTTGCGATCGCTGATATCCTTGAAAAGAATGGCAACTTGTCGCTGCTGCGGCTGCCCAATGCGGAATGCATAAACGTCGAACCAACGTTGTAGGGCAACAGCGCGATTCTCAAAGCGGATGGGTTCGCCCATTATGGCGACTTTACCATAAATTTCAAACCAATGCTTTTCATGATTCGGAGCTAACTCGCGCATCCTTTTGCCTTGTACGTCTTTGAGTCCGCTTTGTTTCTCAAAGGACGGATTGATTTCTAAAAAACGGTAATCGTTCGGCGTGTCGTTTTCATCAAACAGCATTTCGATCACGCAAAATCCTTCGTCAATAGACTCAAATAGCGTTCGATAGCGTTCCTCAGATCGGCGTAAGGCTGATTCTGCAAGTTTTCGCTCACTGATATCTGTGCAGGTGCCATACCAGCGAATAATTTGACTATTTTCATTCAGCATTGGTAAAGCACGGGTGAGATGCCAACGATAGGTTCCATCTGCCTGTTTCAAGCGATGTTCAACCTCGTAGCTTGTGCCCGTTTGAGCTGCTTGAGTCCACACCGAGATAGTGTGTTCTCGCTCCTCTGGATGAATGAGATTCTGCCAACCGAACCCCTGGATTTGCTCTAGCGTCAACCCACTGTAGTCAAGGCAGCGAAGGCTGCAATAATCTACCCAACCAATTGCATCAGCCGTCCAGACCATTTGGGGAATGGATTCAGCCAGAAAACGAAAACGTTCCTGACTGGAAGCAAGGCGCACTCGTCCTAACTCTAAATTGGCGGCAACCCGTGCCAGTAATTCCCGCCGGCTGAATGGCTTCACCAAATAATCATCTGCCCCAGATTCCAATCCTTCCACTGCCGATTCTTCTCCAGCCCGGGCAGACAGTAGCAGAATGGGAATTTCGCGCGTTCTTAAATCAGCCCGTAAGTGCCGCAGCAACTCAATGCCATCCATTCCTGGCATCATGACATCGCTGAGGATTAAATCAGGCGGATCGTTGTATGCCGCAGCTAAAGCGGTTTCACCATCAATTGCCACGTCCACTTTGTAGTACTCGCTAAGAATCCGTCGCAAATAATTCCGCATGTCGGTGTTGTCATCCACCAATAGAATCCGGGCAGAAGAAATAGGGGATAATTCTTCTTCTCCAAGAGTTTCTTTTGGGAGCCACCCTAAAGCTTCCTCAACATAAGACATTGCGCCAGAAGCAGTAGAAACACTGCTTTGACTAGCATTAATGCAATCTAGGGGTAAGTGAGCCGTTCCAGTTGGCAATTGAACAGTAAATGTACTGCCTTGACCGAAGGTGCTGTCAACGGTGATTGTCCCACCATGCATCTGGACTAATTCTTGCACTAACGACAACCCAATGCCCGTACCCTCAAAGGTGCGACCTTTAACACCTTTAACTCGATAAAACCGCTCAAATAACCGGGGAACCTCATCTGCCGGAATCCCAGTACCAGTATCGCGCACTATCAGTGATACCATCATGCCAACCGGGCGCAAAGAAACTGCAATCTCTCCAACAAAGGTAAACTTCAATGCATTGGAGAGCAGATTTAATACAATCTTCTCCCACATTTCGCGGTCTACGTAAACGGGTTCTGCTAGGGGAGGACAATCCACAATTAATTGCAGTCCTGCCGAGTCAGCAGCAGACCGAAAAATACTTGCCAGTTCTGCGGTGTACGCGGCTAAATCCATTGGCTCATAGCTAGCTATGGTGCGTCCGGCTTCAATGCGCGAGAAATCTAACAGTGTATTGACTAGTTTAAGCAACCGTGTGCCATTGCGCTGCACCATCTCTAATTGCGCTTGCGCTTTAGGGGGAATAATTCCGTCTAATTGACTTAACGTCTCTTTGAGTGGCGACAGCATCAGCGTTAAGGGAGTGCGAAATTCGTGGCTGATGTTGTTGAAGAAGGTCGTTTTGGCTCGATCCAGTTCTGCTAATGCCTCCAGTCGCTTGCGTTCTTCTTCATAAGCACGCGCATTAGCGATCGCGATCGTCATGTTACCTACTAGCAAATCGAAGAACTTTCGGTAATCCTCCTCAAAAGCCCTGTGGGGATTGATACCCAATACCAGCAATCCAACGATTTGTTGTTGTCCAGCTGGGATTAGCGGCACGACCCAAGCAGCAGACGGGGGCTTGTCCCAAGCTCCTGTGGGCAAAGCTCCAAACCGAGTTGTCAAATCATCAACGATTGCTGCTTCCCCGGTATGATAAACTTGTACGAGTTTCCATGCATCGCTGTGTTGAATTAAATTCACTCTCGATAGAATTGTTCCTGTTTCCTCGATTGGAGTAGTTCCAACCAGCTTTGCACTGCTGCCATCTGCCTCCACCTGATACAGCATGGCAAAAGGGATATCATGAGAATTAGTTGCTAAGGCTTGAATTGCAGAGAGACAAGCCGCTTCTACTGTCTTTGCTTGAGCCGTTTCCCTACTTAGTAAGCTCAGAGTTTGTAAGCGGCGATCGCCCAGCACTCGTCCTGTTGTTTCACTAACAATGCAAAAGACTCCGCCAACTTTCCCGCTTTCATCTCGCACGGGGTTGTAGGAGGCATCGAAGTAAGTTTCCTCAATGTAACCGTGTCGATTCAGGAAAAATAAATGATCTTGCGCCCAAAATGCAACTCCTGTCGCCACAACTCCCTTGAGTGAAGGTTCTACAACATTCCAGACTTCGCTCCACACTTCATGGCCAGGGCGACCAAGCGCCCACGGATGTTTTGAGGCAAGGGCAGGGCGATAGGCATCGTTATAAATCGTGATTAATTCCGAACCCCAGAAGAGGCAAATCTGAGCTTTAGAAGCCAGCAAGATGCTAATGGCACTCCGTAAGCTCTGGGGCCAATCAGCCACAGAACCTAAAGCAGTCTGCGACCAATCGAGCGATCGCATCAAGCTGCCAATTTCGCCACCTTCAATAAAAACACTGTTAACAGCTAGACCTTCTCCTTCAGATGCCATCGCTGCTAGTCCTGATTGCTAGTTTTTGAGTACGCAAGTTTTCAGCTAAATTCGAGAATTTGATGAGAAGACAGGCAGAGGGCAGGAGGCAGGAGGAAGAAGAAGGTACAAACCAAGCCGAATTGTGGGCAAAAAATTAAAAACATTCTTTGCAAGATGTGTAGTACGAGAAAAGATATGCCCCTTTCATACCTCTTCCCTTTATGGGAGAGACTTCCCTCCTACCTTTTTTGATATTAACTGAAACCGATTATCTGTGAGGTTGCTCCCGAATAATTTGCTCAGAGCAAGTTGTCTTACTAATTATTTGTGCAGTTTCACAAAGAATTAGTATGAAGTCGTCATACACTATAGCTCTACTTAGTCATTCGTGAACAACAAAATTCCCGACTTCTTGGAAAAATCGGGAATCTAAGGTTTGAATTTTCACAAATCAAATAGGATTCATATAGCGATTTTGATAGTAAGCCAAAATTTGGTTAACTCGTTGCCGACTTTCTGAACCAGAATTTGCTGTCCATGAGATACACAAGCCACCAATTTGACTTTGATTGTAATCAAACTCTTGGGATGACTGGGGAATTAACTCCACTTCTACCCCTTCGACTTGATGTAAATGAGCTGCTATCTCTCTATAGACAGCTAAAGGCAAACCAGCGAATTCAATTTTTTCCTTAGTCTCCATCTTTATGAAGCTCCAACATTAACAGGATTTGAGGGGGGCGTTGTCACTGAAACAGGATTGCCGCTACCAGATGCAGCTGACGGCGTTGGATTGACAGCCCCTTCCCCTACCATTTTGGCAACTTCAATGCCATATTGTTCCAGAATCACGATCGGGTTGTAGCCCTGATTCATTTCAATCCGTTTAACCAGTACGCCATTTGCTAATCGCTGTCCCGCCTGCACATAGCGACTCGTCGGCTCATCGGGTACTTTGATAATTGCCTGTGGTTCCTTACTAATTAGAACTACACCAGTCACAACAACTGCCTTTGCTAACTCAGGTTGTGCTGGCGGTGGCAATACAGATACTAAAGCGGGGTTGGGGACAACTTGAGGTAAAACCTTAGGCAAGACTGAAGTCAAAGTAGGATTAACTTTTTTTGGTATAGAAGCAATGTTATTTTTTTTCTGATTTAAAGCTATGCTGCGTGTTGGAAGTTTTCGGACTGCTATCGATGGAGTAGGTAGCTTAGGCACCACGGGAACAGGTCTTACAGATGTTTTAGGCATTCCGAGAACCGGTTGCCCGAAAAGTTGTGCAAACGGGTCACTTCGATTTGATAGCTGAACTAGGGGTATCCGCTCTGTAGCATTAGTGGATTGAATCAAATTAGCAGACGCAGAAGTAACTTGTGAAACCTGTTTGGCAGGTATCACTGGATTCTTAAAGGATTGATCTGTTGCTGGCGACTTTGCTGCTATTTTGGGAATCGGCACAGGGTTGATCGCTTGTGGTGTATCTTCAGAAGCACATCCAGCGATCGCCAAAGTTAAAATAGCTGCAATTGTAATTTTTAAATTTCTGCCCATGAGCTGTTCTCAAAAGCCATTGGAAAATTGGAAAGTGGAAATCAACATGCCTAAAATTTGTATCATAGGCAAAGTATGTTCTCTTTATAACCTAACTTTTTAAATTTTAAGGGTTATTTTTAGCACTGCTTACTCAGCATAACTGCGGCTTGGTGTTTATATTGCAGTCAATCTTCTGCCACACCCATAAGCTCTTTCATCAAATCCAGACCTTTCTTAACTCTACGGGAAACTGTTACTACACTAATTCCCAGATGTTCTGCAACTTGTTTTTGTGTTAAATCCTGTAAAAACACACATTCCAACACATCACGGGTGCGTTGTTCTAGCTGTACCAATGCTTGTTGCAAGCGAAATTGGTCTTCTTGTACTAGTTGAAAGCTGCGATAATTAGGATCTGGAACTAATTCTCCCAAACAGGTAGAGCCTTCTTCTCCATCTTGGATTGGCACATCGAGACTCAAGGGAGCGCGATTTATCCATGCTAATTTAATTTCTTGCCATTCGTTTGGAGAAATTTCCAGTGCTGTTGCTAATTCCGAGTCTGTTGGTTGGCGATTATGCTTTTCACGCCAAGAACGTGACACTCCTATTGCTTGCTGTTGCAGTGCTAACCACTTGCGAGGAATTCGCACGGTGACACCTTTATCTCGGAGATAGTGTTGAATTTCACCCCGAATATAGGGAAGTGCATAGGAACTAAAGGCATGTCCCTTGGAAAGTTCAAATTTTTCAATCGCCCTGATTAAACCCAAAGATCCAACTTGGAGCAAATCATCGTAGGTTTCATGACATTGATTCGTCCAGTAGTGAGCTTCTTTTCTCACAAGTCCAATATTGAGTTTTACCAGCTTATTGCGAATATTTCCTGACGGAGATTGCTGATATTCTCGCAACAACTGCCAAATTTCATGTTTCAGTTCATTGGTTGTTGTGGTAGGCATAGCACCTTGTTCATTAAATAAATCAACAATTAATTTCTCACTTTTAAACTCAGCTGCGATGGCATACCCGTCCGCCGTAGGCGATCGCACGATATCAAAGATAATGTCGTGCTATATGCCTTAGCAAATTCTCTGGTAGATAACAACGTTTTTCTAAAGAAAATTCCATAGACTTGCTTCACAATCGAGCAAAGTTTAAATAAGCAAAATCGGTATGATCTGTAGCTGTTTCTAGGACTACATAGAACTAAAATATAAAATTAGTTACCAAATCTAAAACCGAGATTGTACTTAACTTTAATTAATTAATGCTGAAGCTAATTTCTATAAACAAAACAACAGTAGCCGCAATTTTGTTGAATAAGCAAAAGTTTGATTTACAGTAAAATTACGTGTTCATTAAACTAAAATTCATCCAATAATTAAAAATTACTAATAATTTGCAGAAAAGAATACGTAAATTTACTCAAAAAGATACAACAAAAGGCATCTCGCCCTTTGTTGTATTTAAAGTTTTCCCCTCTTTGTGAAAAACGCCTAAAAAAAGGCAGGGCTGTTTCATTCTTTAAAAGCCTCTTGAAAAGCTGGAACAAGGGAAGGAAGAATTTTTTTCTTGTCTCCCCTTGAACCTTTGTCTCTTTTCGTTGCTGTAATGCTTTTATAGGAATGAAACAGCCCTGAAAATGGGGGCAAAAAAGTTAACTTTTGTTATGAAACCTGATGCTTACAGAATTGTAGTTCTGAATGCCAGTCAGTTACCTAACTCTAGAGAGTTTAGCCACGAGTAGGTTCAACCCGTGCAAAAAATAGACCGCGAATCTTAACTTCTTTAGGTTCGCCAGCACCTAAATCAGTATCAGATGGCTGTTCGCTCTCGAAAGTACCAGCAATTTCACCACTAGAGCTATCGATTTTAGCGATTTGCAATGAAATCTTGCCATTAAGATTTTCAGCACGCTTGACGTTAGTGCGGGTAAGTTCTTCATCATCCGCTTGGGCGGGGAGAGCCACAGCATTATCGTAGCCACTAACGACACCACGACCCTTTGGATCTAGGAAAGCAGCACCACGATAGGAAGGAACTTTGAAAGTGCCTTCAAAGTCCGTAGAGGTGTTAATGCTGCTCAAACTGGGTTGGGTTTGAGCAACCAAGTCTTTGATGGTGAAGAGGAAAGGTACTCGCTCACCACCAGGAAGTTGCACAGTGATAGCTTGGAAGTCAAGACCATCAGTTTCCACAAAGGTCAGGCTATTATCTGGGTTGATTTTTAGGTTGCCTTGCACCTGGTCAATGGTGGAAGTGTATCTGGTCAACAGTTTGCCAGCAACAAATTCTGCTTGTTGGCGTTTATTAGCAGGTTCTTCTTTGATGAAGAAGCTAGTTGGTTCTAAGCAAAGTTCTTTGATGGCATAAGACTGGCTAGAATCAATGGGAATGGAGCCACGGCTTGTTTCTGCTAGTTGGGGGCATTTATTCGCCAAGCCAGTGCCGCGAATTTGATCGTAAGTGAGTACATCTCTACTACTAGTAGCAGGAGCATCACTACAAGCAGTTATTAGCCCCAGGCACAAAGCCAAGAATGCAACAATTAAAGCGCGATACCTCATGGTCAACCTCAATCTCAAAAATTAATATCTAAGTTGTAAAACTGCATCGAAGCTTTGATGTTTGACGAGAAGCCATCCTTTATCGGACACTGCATTGCTCTGAATTCTTGAGTTGAAACAAGTGTCCGGGCGTATAGGTTGGCAGTCGCCACTCAAACTTTTCTCTGCTAAACGTACTTAAACGTGTCACTGCTTTGCACTTTGCTCTTGCATATAGCAAAAGCGGCGTAGCCTAAGTCTTTTTGTATCATGTATGTGACGCCACTACATACAGCCCATTGTTTGATGGGTAAATCAGCCAGATCATACGATTTTTTTTAACTCAAAATCAAAGTACTCAAAATTCAAGAAAGTCTCATTTTGATCGCATCTAGCTGGCGTGGAGGCTATGGTAAAGGTTACTACGCTCTTTGATGGGCGATCGCAATTGCTTTTGATAAAGATACAAATCTAGTTATACTCACCCCTAACTCAACGAAGAGGCAGGGGGCAGGGGGAAAGGGAGATTCCAGAAAAAACTCATTTAGAAGCTTACAGAAGGTTCATTTCTAGAGGAACTATTAGCTAACTAGGGAAAATTAAAAATCTCCGGTAAATTTGAGTTGACCTCATTTATACGGAAAGGATGGCATGAACAATAATAAAAGTCTTGAATCAGGAGAGTTGTCCTGTAAACTGCAAGCGATCGCAACTGTGGTGGATGATGCAGTTCAAGATTGTCAAGGCGATAGTGTAGCTCTTTTGGCAATGCTTAGGCAATTGGAGCATTTACACCGAGAAATTCGAGACGGTGTTTTTCAAGAGAGTTTGCCCGTTAACCGTCGGCAACTCTACTCACTACTGAAAGATATTGAGTCTGAGGGAGGCTGGCCTTATATTGAGCGTATGAGACTACAAGCCTTTTTAGCAAATTTGCCACAAGAGGCTCCCGCAGAAAATAATCATGAAGTTTTGGAGAGCGATCGCCCATGCGGCTGATGATCTTAAAATAAATTTCTAGCTGTGAATTAATAACTCTGATCGCCTCATCAACCGCTAAACTAAGAGCGGTTGTTATTGAGGCTTCAAGCTAATTCGTAATGATGCTCTTAGAGACGCTTGTTCTTTACTATCGTTAACGCTAAAGTAATTCAAACTCATAATTAAAAAAGGTTTTTACTAGTTATAGCATCACAAAGAAGGCGATCGCGCTCCTCTAGATTGGGGTTGTGTTTGAGGTAATTGCCCACCCAGTCGCAACCACGAACAAGTAGGTCGTCAAGATTTAAATTCCACAAGATTATCGTGTTGTCATCACTCGCTGATGCTAGTGTTTGACCATCTGGGCTAAAACTGACACTAAATACCCCAGCGCGATGCCCATTGAGACTTTTAATTAATTTGCCATCACGGCTCCAGAGTTTCACTGTACTGTCCCAACTGGCGGCGGCCAGCAATTCGCCATTGGGACTGAAAGTAACGGCATTGACGCTATCACTGTACCCCTTTAATAAGGTTTTTAACAACGTCCCATCCCGTCGCCACAGTTTCACAGTGTTATCCCAACTAGCAGAAGCCAGTAACTCGTCAGTGGGACTAAAGCTGACACCTGTCACCCAGCTGTCAAGGGGCGAGAAAGTTTTTAACAATGTACCATCTCGTTGCCAAAGTTTAACAGTTTGGTCATCACTGGCAGAGGCTAAAACCTGACTATCATGGCTAAAGTTGACGCTATTTACCGAATCCTGATGCCCCACTAAGGTTTTGAGCAACTTGCCCTCACGGTTCCAAAGTTTCACTGTTTTATCTTTGCTAGCTGATGCCAAAAACTGACCATCAGGACTGAAATTCACGCTCATCACACTATCACTATGCCCGTGGAGAGTCATGATTAAAGTACCGTCAAGCCGCCAAAGTTTCACTGTTTTGTCAAAACTTCCTGAGGCCACAATTTCACCTTTGGGGTCAAAACTGACACTAGTAACTTGATTCGTATGCCCCACTAAAGTTTTATAAAGTCGGGTTTTGACCTCGCCACTACTGGTGTATCGTTGCCAAAGTTTTACAGTGCGATCGCGACTACCAGAAGCTAGCATCTGACCGTTGGGATTCCAAGCAACGCTTAAAACTCGCTTCCGATGCCCTTGAAGAATAGACGGTGTTGGGGCATCTAAACTCCATAGTTTCACACTTTTGTCGTAACTTCCTGAGGCCAGCAATTTGTTATTTGGACTAAAAGCTAAACTGACAACATAATCGCTGTGTCCTTTGAAGGTTTTGAGTAAAGTACCATTGGTACTCCAGAGGTTTATGGTTTTGTCTTCACCTGCGGAAGCTAATTTTTTACTATCGGAACTAAAACTCAAACTCCACACAGCCTTGTCATGGTGCCGTAAAGTTTTGTAAAGGCGAAAGTCAAAGCCGTCTTTAGTGCTGTTACTTTCCCGCCGCCAAAGTTTCACTGTCTTATCTCGACCTGTTGACGCCAAGAATTTACCGTCTGGGCTGAAAACAGCTACAGTTACACTTTTCTGATGTCCTTGCAAAGTTGTAACAAGGCTACCGTCGCGTCGCCAGATTTTCACTGTTTTGTCGTCGCTGGATGAGGCGATGAATTGACTATCAGGACTGAAGTTTACCCAATTAACTGACCCTTGATGTCCTCTCAGTATTTTTACTAAGCTACCGTCTTTACGCCAGAGTTTTACGGTTTTATCCTTACTACCAGTAGCTAAAAATTCACCATCAGGACTAAAATTAACGCTATAAACCCAATCTCCATGTACATTTAGGGTTTTATATGGTTTGGAGTCAAATCCACCTGTAACCGAGTTTTTGTGCCATATTTGCACTGTTTTATCAAGGCTGGCGGAGGCTAGGGTTTGACCATCAGGGCTAAAACTTACACAGTTGACAGCATCAGTGTGACCTTTAAGGGTTTGGAGTAAGGTACCGTCAGGACGCCAAAGTTTCACAGTTTTATCTAGGCTGCCTGATGCTAGTAACTGACCATCTGGACTGAAAGCTAGTCCCCAGACAACATCAGTGTGCCCTTCCAGGCGGTTAACCTCTGTTACCCCATAAACTGCCTGTTGCAAGGCTGTCACCACCCGCATTCGGGTATCTGGCTGCACTACATCTGCCTGTTTAAGTCCTCTCCAAGCCCGCAAACTTTCTAATAAAGCATCAAATTCTTTATTAGAGGCAAACAGAGCTTCGCTTGCAGCAGCGATCGCACTAATGTTTAAGTTGCTTTCACTGCGTTCAGCTCGTAAAGTTTGGCGGACTGCTGCTCTTTTTTGCAAGTCGGCTTGCCACCATAATGCTGCTATTGTTCCCCCCATAATTGCCAGCACTGCGCCTGCTATTCGTGCTTCCCGCAGTCGCCGTTGTAATACCAAATTGAGTTGCTTTTGACTAAGTTGTTGGGCGACTTCAGCTTTGGTTTTTTCAAGTTTAATTTTTTCTAATTCCGCGAGCATACCATAATTATTCTTTTGGCGAATTGGTTCAACTAAATAATCGTGAACTAGCTGGTAGCGATCGCCTAACTCTTCTCTAACTCGCAACACCAAACCTGAACCCACCAATATTTCTAAAATCAGTTCCCCAACTGTGTCAAAGCTTGATATTGTATCTATATCTTGATTATTAACTAATGCAGCCGCTAAATCAGCTTTAGTTTTTAACGGTCGCGTGCCTTTTTCATCAGTTAACTCAAATAATAGTTTCCAAGTTAATTCTTCATTCTCCTGACCACAATCTTTAATAACCTCTCCAAGCCAGCGTTCTACCAATTTTGCCGAGCCACCGCAAAGTTTATATTGTCCGAGTGTGGTGATGTTTTCTATTTGTAGTTGAGCGCCAACTATTTGTAATTCAATTGGATGTACTTCGTCTAGTTCTCCTGTTAAATCCTGGACTAATCGGTTAATTAATTCATCACTTAGTTCAGAATGTGAACGCTGAGTAAGACTATGAATTATGGCTTTAGCATCCTGGCTAGAGAATTTTCCTAGATAGTAGCGAATATCCTTATCGAGAATGTTTTTATTAATTACGCCTAAATCATATAGACCAATACTATTTTTTTGGCTTAACCGTTCAAATTCTAATAAATGATGTAGATAATCTTCTCTTAATGACAGAATAATTTTGACAAATGAAATATTTAAACATTCACTAAAAAATTGGTAAAATTCTATTCTTTCAGTGGGGAGATTACTAATAAAGAAAAATTCTTCAAACTGGTCTAAGATAATAATTATTGTATAATTGCGCTCGGTTGCTAACCGAATTTTTTCTAGGAGTATAGTGGGTGTAGAGTCAAGATTAACCGATATTCCTGTGGATGCCAGCACTTGATTTAGACTGCTTATCAAGACTGTGAGCCAATCAGTGTAAACAGACAAAACAATAGGTATAGGAATGCGTTCACCGATAAGTTTACCTTTGAGTGCTGGGACTAAACCAGCTTTGAGAGTTGAACTTTTACCTACACCTGATGGGCCATAAATTACTGTAAGCTTGTAGTCTGCACGACTAATTCTTTCAATCAAACGATTGACATCTTGCTGCCGTCCAGAAGCAGATATTTCTTGGGCAACTCCCTCAGGAATAAACGGTATTTTTTGAGGTTCTAGTGCTGGGTTAATTTTAGAATGTTGCGGCTGCAATTGACTTGCCCCAATGAAGGCACGAAAGCCATACTGATGTTCTATTTGTATTTTTTCTTGCTTGAGCTTAAAGGCTTCTGTATAGTCATGACGCTCAAAAAAGTAAAGCGATCGCAGCTCCTCTAAAATCTCTAAATAAAGAGATGGCTGATGTTGTAGCTCACAAACTACCCTCGCCCATTCCAGATTATTGATAGCCTCCTCTGGCTCACCGAGATGCCTCTGTGTACGTGCTAGCAAGAGAAGATACCAACTTTCTTGTCGTCGTCTTCGCAAAGCATCTTGCAGAGAAGCTTGTGTTACTTCTTCGGAGATAGAAAGTGCTGTATTCGCTAATTCATGAGCCAGTATCCAATTCGACTCAGAAACTGCCACATTTGCCAAAAAGCCATAATCTTGAGCAACTTGTGCAGGACTTCCATAGGTTTTATGTAGATGTAATGATTTTTGAGCTAATTCTTTTAAGTCATCCCAGGCTTGTAAACGTTGCAGCATTTCACAAGCAGGCAAAATAAATTTAGCAACTAAGTCTTCTCTTTGCACCTCCTCCAATATTTCTAGGCATTGTTTAAACCACAACAGAGCATGTTCGCAATAACTACTGTTACTATTTTGATGTAAGTCCGCCATTCGGTGATAACACAGCCCCAGATGAAATATTACTATTGCTTGCTTGAGTAAAGATGAGGGGGGTAAAGAAGAATTACTTTCCCACTCTGTTATTCTCCTCGTTTCTTGCTGCCACAATGCTAGGCTTCTTTGATAATTGCCTAAAGCACCATTAATTTGATCGTTGGCGTATTTATCTCGCCCTAAAACAAATTCTAAACTAGCTTCTAATCCTGGTGTTAATTGAACGCCATACAAGCGCAGCAAATCATTACGGGCTGATTCTATTTCGTGGCGGTGTTGAGACTTAGGATCTAAATCTAGGGAGGCGTTAGATAAAAATGTTTCGGCACCTGCTTCTAAAACTTTGGCAAATAGAGATTCTGTCTCTTGTTGGATCAAAGCAATTAAATCTGCTTTTGCCATTTCAAATTTAATCGTGGTTGCAGCCCAGCTTTTAAAATCAGGTGCTAATCTTGAAAGCAACGATGCTACATCATCTTGTAGCCACAACACCACTGGAAATGGAAAAGTCGCGGCATAGATATCTCGTGCTTGGTTGATGCCTGTAAGTAAGTTTTCTAGGTCGGTAGTTGACTCAATACCAAAAACCATTACAGCTGATGGCAAAGAATCTGTCAGGACAGCAGGATTATCTAAAGATAGTTCTGAGATTATTGTATTATGTAAAGAAGTAGTTGATGGATTCAGAACGATTTCTCTGAGATAGATGTCTTTGCTAATAGAGCGAATATTTTCTAACATTTGCTCACGTAATTGCCTATAGTTACACCGAACTAAAATTAGGGCAAATTGATCTTCAGAAAGTGCGATCGCTCTAATTAGTCTTTGCAAAGTATGCTGATTTTCTTTTGTGTAGATGTGTAGCTGCTTATCAGTAGTCATATGTTATTGAACATGGGGACTGGGGAATGGGAAATTGGCCATTAGTTATTAGCCCAATGGCAAAGGACAAAGGACTAATGACTAATGACTCACCGTAAGTGTTACTTTTTTTGTTGCCAAGCTAAAACTTTTTCTGTTTCTGCTAGGGCTGGACTAATGCCAAACCATCGCCCCTGAGGATCACGATATTCAAACAGATACATGCTTCTTAGTAAGCTTTGGTAATCAGACTCACCTTTAACTCTCTGCTGCTGCACTACTTCAAACAATAATTCCCACTGACATTCATCAATAGCTAATAGCAGATCGTCGCGGTAGTCCTTAATCACGGCTTCTAAGCAGTCCCTAGAAAAAGGTGGATCTTCTCGTTGAAGGCAGCTATAAAGTAAACCTAATAAATTACGAATGTGACCACCACTAACGCGACATATACGATCCAAAGTTTCGGAGTGATCGAATAATTCTGTAATTAATGAAAGCCTTTGATTCAAAGGAATTTCTGGAAAAGCTCTTGCTAGAACTAATTGGCGGACTAGTGACATCCCTGGTTCGTAGTCACTGCCATCTCTTTGGCGCACCAATACCATCGGTAGTACTTTGGGCGCAATCCCTCCCCCCAAACGATTTTTCAGCGTCTCATACTCATTGGAGAAAATTAACGTTAGGGGAATTGTATAAACTAGGTGGCATTTGAGTCGCCGTAGTTGTTCGCCTCGGTCGATAAAGAGATATTCTGGTTGCGATCGCCCCGATGCTAAGGGACGCATATCCACTCGATCCAAATTATCTACAATTACTACCAATCCTTTTTGACCACGTAGTTTTAGCTGTTCAACAGCCTTTTCTAGAATTTCTTCATTAATCGCTTGCAAAATACTATTGGTACGTGGTTCCAGATATTGCCTTAGTTGATTCCGCGTCTGGGTGCTATCTTTGGTTTTAGCGGTAATTTTAGCAATACCCAACGATAACTCTGCTTGTCCAGAAAGCTCTATGGGGCTTTGCAAAAAATCGCCTACTTCTTTAAACAAATTGCTAAAGTAACCAGGTTTGAATTTGATGTTAATGCCTTCTAAACTGGCACTGACTTGACGGGCTACACTCAGCAAAATATCGCTGATATCAATATCTGCCATATCTAAGTCTTGACTGGACTCAAAGTAAACCACATGAAATCCCGCCAATTCTAGTTCTGTCTTGAGGCGCTGCAATTCCGTTGACTTCCCGCAGCCAATGTGACCCGTAAATAACTGGCAGGTTGGCTCATCAGGAGAAATCCGAATGATAGTTCGCTGCAATTCTTCGACAATCTTGCAACCACGAACATCAGCAAAATCTATGTAATACTGGCGATCTAGCACGTTGCTTATATTAAGCGTGTAGCTTGGATTACATGCTTTATAAAAACGTGACAAATTAAATGTCGTTTTCATGTATCTAGAGGTATATGTTGATGTGTGTGTAGATGTGTGTGGAGATGCAGTTAACTTATATTTTTTATACCAAAAATCTCTAGCCTGGATGTAGGCACACGATTACTTCGCAAGTTGGTAGTATCTTGCAAAAGACAGCACTTGTTACAGATCGCTGTCAGTAGTATGGTAGAGATTTAGTTGACCCTAGTAACCTTGAGCATATCTGTCCTTTTTACACCTGCTATTGACTTTTTGACAATCTGTAGCTTTCGTTTGACCTAGAACAAACCTTTATGGCTGAGTTATCAGTAAAAAAAGCTACTACATCATATAGTTCCCAGTTTTGATTGCTAATGATAACGACTGGTATGAATTATAGCAATCTATACAGAGGTTTAATGATATTGGCTTATCATTTCATGTTTTATTTGTCAAGGCAGCAAAATTAGAAATATATAAATTAATATTTTGTAATCTTTAGAGACAAGATATTTGACGATCCCTTGTCGAAAAGACAACAGTAAGTTAAGAATGGACACCGGAAACTTTAATTACAAGGATGACTAGTGCCAAGTTCGTTGTGTAGGTAGTTCCTGTAAAGTGTTACTAAAATTGAAGAAAGAGACAAGGGGACAAGGGGACAAGGGGACAAGGGGACAAGGGGAGGAAATCAGATGGGGATTCAGACCCCACCTGATTCAAGTCCACCGAAAAGTGGTGGGGGTCTTAAATCCTTGGGCGTTGCCGCACGACTTGGGGATGGGGAGACAATTCCCCAAGTCTCCCCATCCCCTTGTCCTCTTCGATAAAAAAGTTTTGGAGACAACGGTTAACAAGTGCCGACAGTGTTTACTGAGATTAATAATGATACAAGCACGTCAAGGAATTTGGATTGTAACTAGAAAGGGGTTTGAATGGCTGGCATAATATCAGTTTCCCGCACCGATCTAGCCCAGCGTCGTAAGAAATTGCGTCGGCAGAGGCAGATGAGAATTATTCAAGCTATTTGGCGAACTTTTGCCATTACCGGTTTGGCGGTTGGATTACTGTGGGTGGCAGTCCAACCAGTGTGGGTGCTAAAAAGTCCTAAACAAGTAGCGATCAAATCAGGCAATCAGTCCCTATCGGATGAGACAACTCAATCACTATTGGTGCTATCTTATCCCCAATCTTTATGGCGGATTGAACCGGCAGCGATCGCTAACTCTTTGAAGAAACAACCAACTATTGCCGAAGCGATCGTTAGACGCCGCTTGTTTCCTCCCGGATTAAACATCGAAATCCAAGAACGAGTCCCTGTAGCCGTGACTCAAACACCAAGTGGGCAAAATCAAGGCGCTGGCAACAAAAAAGTCACAATCGGCTTACTAGATGCAAGTGGGGCCTGGATGCCTTTAGAGAAATACACATCACTCAATCCCACTAAGAAATTACCTAATCTCAGAGTAATTGGATTGCCCAAACAATACTGTCTCTACTGGACTCAACTTCATCAAGCTGTAAGTCAAAGTTCTATAAAGGTGATGGAAATTGATTGCCAAAATCCAGCGAATTTAATTTTGAAAACAGAACTAGGAAATGTGCATCTCGGCGTTCCAGGCCCCCAACTGTCTGAACAAATTAAAGTACTCGCCCAAATGCGTCATTTAGCAGCAAAACTAAATTCCGGTCAAATAGAGTATATTGATCTGAAAAATCCCGAATTTCCATTAGTACAGATGAACCAAAAAGAACAAAAATTAACTTCCAAAACTCCTAAAAACATCTAGTACAGCATGGCGTAAATAAACATACTATTTCAAATGGCGTAAAAGCCTGGAATACAATTCTTTCGAATGCGTGACTTTTGACTTCCGCCTTGCACTACTAGAGTGTTTAATGTATTGATAGCTCCTAGTAAATTAAGAAGCTTTATGCTGATAAATAAATTTATTATTTTCAGTTTTCGAGCAAACCGCACGAAAATCGGCATTAACTTCTAATTAAAATGAGAAGATAAATCCTAAAATCTCTATTACGAGTAAAACACTTTCAATTATGACCCCTAACATCTAATAGTAGGGTGCAAGATGTTCGACAATCTAATGATGGGCTATGGCGGGCAAAACGCCTTCTATTCCAAAGACAGTTATATCAAAGTTTCAATCTGTAAAGGAAAATGCCGCCCAAAGTTGCGTAAGCATTGCTTCTGGGCAATCAGTTTAGACTATTCTGTGCTGTAATTCCTGTTGGGTTACGAAACCTCTGGAAAAATCTTGATTTGTTGACCACACTAGTAAGGGTTCTCGTAAGATAGACTATTGCTCAAGCAAAGTGTCCATTAAAACCCCCAAAACAACAAATTAATCAGGTATAGTCTGACAAAGTAAATTATTGCTTACTTCAACCTTAGGGATAAGTAAGTATAAGGTAAATTTTGTGTCTAAAGTTGCAGCTATCCCCAATGGTGAAATCTATTAACAATATTATTGAGGTAGATAAGATGCGCTGTAGTGCGTCTTTACAAGTTCTGCCCTCTGCTGAGAATAATGAAACGATTAATGTATGGTTGAAGTTATACGGATCACTTTTAGATAAATGTAGGTATACTTCTCTAGAATTGGCTGTGCGATCGCTTGCCTTGAAGGCTCATCCCATAGCAAATTTTCACACCGCCAATTCTGTTAGGCTTGGCAGTAGTGAAAATAATAAAGAACAGTGCCCTAGTATTGTGGCACTGTCAAACTAAAGTTGACTCTTAGGTGAATAACACCTGAAAAAGTCGTTTATCTACCCTTTGACAAATCCAATGACACTTGATAATAACCAAGGACTTAACTATAAAAATTCCCAATCTACGGGACAGCCGGGGTTCTCTCTGGCAGTTAACTCGACCAATCCCTTTAATAACTCTGGGTTGAACTTCGGACAAAATCACGATAATAAGAAGATTTCTACGGAAAATAGCCGAATTGGCGAGATCGTTCCTGGCCGGGTTGCCAACATTAAAGTGATTGGTGTAGGTGGTGGCGGTGGGAATGCCGTTAACCGCATGATCGAATCTGATGTCTCTGGGGTAGAGTTTTGGTCAATTAACACTGATGCCCAGGCTCTTACCTTAGCTGGCGCTCCCAGTAGATTACAAATTGGACAGAAGCTAACACGGGGTTTAGGAGCAGGTGGTAATCCTGCCATTGGTCAAAAGGCAGCAGAGGAATCACGAGACGAAATTGCTACAGCTTTAGAGGGTGCAGACCTAGTATTTATCACTGCTGGTATGGGTGGTGGTACTGGGACAGGTGCAGCCCCAATCGTGGCAGAAGTAGCAAAGGAAATGGGCGCTCTCACTGTTGGTGTAGTCACACGTCCATTTGTGTTTGAGGGACGCCGCCGTACCAGCCAAGCGGAACAAGGTATTGAAGGACTAAAAAGTAGGGTAGATACACTGATCATTATCCCCAACAACAAACTGCTGGAAGTGATCCCCGAACAAACACCTGTGCAAGAAGCTTTTCGTTATGCAGATGATGTACTGCGTCAAGGGGTGCAAGGTATTTCTGATATCATCACTATCCCCGGTTTGGTAAACGTTGACTTTGCTGATGTCCGAGCTGTGATGGCAGATGCGGGATCGGCATTGATGGGAATTGGCGTTAGCTCTGGAAAATCTAGAGCTAGAGAAGCTGCGATCGCAGCTATTTCTTCACCATTACTAGAATGTTCTATTGAAGGTGCCAGAGGGGTAGTCTTTAATATTACTGGTGGTACTGACCTGACTTTGCATGAAGTGAATGCAGCCGCAGAAGCAATTTATGAAGTAGTTGATCCCAACGCCAATATTATTTTTGGGGCTGTAATTGATGACAGACTCCAAGGTGAGGTAAGAATTACTGTAATTGCCACCGGGTTTACAGGTGAAGTGCAAGCTGCGGTACAACAAAGCGTGGCTAACGTTCGAGTAGCACCTACTACCTCGAAGCGGCCAGCAACACAGCAACCAGCTGTTAATCCGCCAACCTCAACTCCAAGTTCAACTCCAACTCCAACTCCAATTCCAGAACCAAAAGAAAAACCAGGATTAGATATACCTGATTTTCTGAGAAACCGACGTACACCACGGAATTAAAAGATTTTGGATTTGAGGTTTAAGATTAAATTAGCAGTCTCAGGTTAGGCTGAGTGCTGTATAAAATCTGCTAGTTCCAGGGTTTTACTAAGAGCAGGGGTAAGCAATCTGTTGCCATCCCCAATCTTGCTAATGGGTAAAAACTCGTTAACGCTACTTTATAGAAATAAAATGAACTTGGGCAGGAGTCTGCTGGCTCACCTGTCCAGCTATGCATTTGGAACAAATAAACTGATGTAGTAAGCACAAAGCGTGCTTACTACAAACCCTCAAAACTCGAAGCAAAAATAATTTAAATTATTTTTTGCTTTCTATTGTCTGTTCAAGCCATTGAATAACCTGATGACCAAGGTGAGTACCATCTAGGCGATCAATCTCACGAATTCCAGTAGGACTAGTGACGTTAACTTCAGTTAAGTAGCCACCAATAACATCAATACCTACAAAAATTAAGCCGTCTTGGCGTAATCGTTCGGCTACTTGAGTACAAATTTCATACTCTCTTGGGGTAATTTCAGTTTGAGCGACTGTGCCACCAGTAGCCATATTATTGCGAAAATCAGTTCCGCTAGAGAGGCGATTGAGCGCACCAATTGGTTCGCCATTGAGTAGGATTATTCGCTTATCTCCTGCTTTTGCCTCCGGTAAATAGGTTTGCACCATTACAGGCAGTCGACCTTGGAAGGTACTGAGTTCGACAATAGAGTTAAAATTGCGATCGCCTGATTGCAAAAACAAAATACCTTCCCCAGCTTTGTTACCCAGTGGTTTGAGAACTGCTGCTCCCTTTGCTTCGACAAATTGTCGGATAAACTGCTTATCAGCACTGACAATGGTTTCTGGAATCGCTTTAGTAAACTGGAGGGCATACATTTTTTCATTTGCCCCTCGGATGCCGCTAGGACTGTTAATCACCAAGGTTTTATTTTGGTCAATGTAATCCAAAATGTACGTGGCATAGAGGTAGGAATCATTGACAGGTGGATCTGTCCGCATAAATACGGCGTCCATTGTCTCTAGAGAAGTTAAGCAAGAATCGCTCAACTTATACCAAGGATTCACCGCTACCCAGCGTCCCTCCAGCAACTGCACTGGTACAAGTTCGACTCGCTGTAGGACAGCCCAAGCTTTGCTCTCCACCACACTTAGCAGATTTGCCTGAGTCACCCAAACTTCGTGTCCCAGGATTTGCGCTGCTTCAATTAGGGCAACACTGGTATCATGACACGGGTCAAGCAGATGGATGGGATCAATGATAAAAGCCAGTTTCACCCTTTATACCTCAATCACCAAGAAATTAAATGGTTATTCAATTATTATCTCTTGATGCTCTCACCAATTGACGTATATATGTACTGCTGAGTGGAACCTAATGGGTAAAGTCTTGTGGACAGATATGGCTTTTATGAGAAAAAAGCCTGTAAACAAGGCAGCGCGTAGCTCTCCAGAGTTGTGGCGACTGCCGTGTGTAGCGCCTTGTCGCTAGCTTCTAGCAATATTTTCTCAACTTACACGTTGCTAGAAGTTAGTAGCTCATCTAGCTTGCCTTGACTGTCTAAAGCGTGGATATCATCACAACCACCTATGTGGTCATCATTGATAAAAATTTGCGGTACAGAGCGCCGTCCGTTTGCTCTTTGAGCCATTTTATTTCTGGCTACCTCATCTCCATCAATGCTGTATTCGATAAATTCAACGCCCTTGTTCTTCAGCAAACTTTTGGCACGAACGCAAAATGGGCAAGTTCTCCAAGTGTAAATTTCTACTTTGGCAGCCATACAGTTTTTAATTTAGTTTAATACCTATAATTCTAAAACTTTACTTTTGAAATTTATTAAAAAGGGCGGCTGACTCATCCTAATAAAGAAGGAATCTACACCGCCCTTGAATGAACTGTTGACTTATAACTGTCAATCATCTACGAAAATTCTTATTTAACCCCCTTCTGCCACTCTAGGAAAACAAGAATCTAATCCACACTTTGGAACTTTGATTTAACCAAGCTTTGAGGCTTCGTTTTGTAACATGAATGAAAATTTTTAGCCAAAAAGTGAAAAATAAACCTCAGAAAAGCTTTGAGCAATCAGGTTCTCCCACTCTGAGAGAAAAGGGTTAAGCTGGCAACAGCTGCTTTTTCTTTTTAACTACCGATGCACTCACAGCAAATAAAGCGATCGCAACTGCTGTTGTTGGCTCAGATACTTTTTTTGATGGCGGTGTTGGAGCAACATAGAATCCTCTACCTGTGCCGCTAGTACCCAGACTTGTGCCTGTAATACTTTGGTAGCGCACACCCAAGTTGCTCAGGGTAAAGCTGGTGACATTGCCTGTGAAAGCAAGGACAGGAGAGAAAGTAGCAGTCATACCAGTACTAACACCGCCATTGCTACCTCCCTGGCAGGTGTTTCCGTCAGTGAAGCACACATCAACGTTGCCAAATTGATTGGGAAATGAACCTTCTCTATCATTATCAAAAAGCCCAGAAACTCTTGTGTTTCCAGAACCGCCGGGGTTTCCAACTCCAAGTAGCGTTTTGTCCACGTTAAAACCTAGGGCAGATGTCCTAGAAGTGATACCATTACTGGATGTATTAGATAAGCTAATGTCAAAGTTTGCCTCAGTATTACTACCTACCGTAGTAAAACCTAAAAATGTAAAGGTAGCTTTAGATGAGAGTCCTTCAACATTTGTTGTCTTAACGTTACCATCAAAGTTAATTTCAAAAGACTGATTGAGGTCGGTAGCAGTAACTGTAACACTGTCGTTGTTTGGGGAAAAAGTAAAAGCTGAAGCTGAAGGAACCACAGCCATAAAACAAGCGCCAAATGCGTAGAAGGCTGATAGTTTAAAAATGATGTTTTTCACAGACATTTACAGACTTGTAATATTGTAGTAAACTACACCAACAATAATTGAATGCAAAAGAGATTGTCTAGGCTATTAACCATATATTCATTACATCTTTAATTAAGACTTTGATTTTATAAATTTCTAGTATTAATACTGAAATTATAGGTTCATCTAAAGATAATCGTAGATTAGGTTGAACATAGACACCCAAAGGGTGGTGGAATCCAACAAACCGCGAAAAACGTTGACTTACCGTTCTCTTATCGGAGACATTAGACATAGCTTGCTTACCCGCAGGGGTACGGGAAGCTACGTTCCTCAAAGCCACGGGACGCCAAGGGCAAACAAATCAAGAAACTCGGTGGCTCCCCACCTACGCAGGTTAAGGATTCTAGTTCTAACTGAGCCAGATTTAATACTGAGTGTAATTATATTTTTTCTTAATGATAAATATTTTTAATAAATGCCGTAGTTAACATAACCACGGCATTCTTAACTATATTTCCAAGATTTATTGTCAATCTTTACCGAAAGTCAACTGCGTATTCAATCAACTGGGCAAGGCGCTGACGTAGGGTTTCTAATCCCAAGCGCTGACTCGCAGAAATAAACACCGCTAGGGGAAACTCTTCTCTAGCTAAAGCTAGTGTCTCACTGTTGGCTTGATCGATCTTGTTAAAAACAACCAGCGCTGGACCAGGAGTTATTGGCATTTGCGCCAAGATTTCTCTGACTGAGCGAATATGACGCAACCAAGCCGGGTGAGACAAATCCACCAAATGTAGTAGGGCATCAGCTTCTGTGACTTCCTCCAAGGTAGCGCGGAAGGCATCCATTAATGATGCAGGTAGTTCGTGTATGAACCCTACTGTATCTGTAATCAGAATTTCTTGAGGTTTATCAGCTTCGCCATGAGGAATTACCAAACGGCGTGTGGTGGGATCGAGAGTGGCAAATAGCTGGTCGGCTGTATAAACTTCTGCATTTGTGAGAGCATTCAGCAAAGTGGACTTACCAGCGTTGGTATATCCAACCAAAGCCACTGAGGGAACTTCTTCATGCTGTCGTCGCTGTCGTAACCGCGAACGATGTGCCTGCAACTGGTCTACTTCTTTTTGCAGTCGAGAAATACGCTGCCCAATGGCACGACGTTCAGTTTCCAGTTTGGTTTCACCAGGGCCACGAGTCCCGATACCACCACCCAATCGGGACATAGTGCGACCTCTACCAGCCAGTCGCGGTTGCATGTATTCTAACTGTGCTAGCTCTACTTGCAACTTACCGGCACGAGACTGAGCGCGTTGAGCAAAGATATCCAAAATTACTTCGGTGCGGTCAACCACCCGGATACCAATTTGCATTTCTAAGTTGCGGACTTGGGAGGGTGAGAGGTCGCGGTTAAAGACGACGAGATTGACTCCTAGTGTTTGGGCAGTTAGGGCAATCTCTTGGACTTTACCTTCGCCAACTACTGTCTGGGGATGAATGCGCGATCGCTTTTGTTGTATTGTCTGTAATACATTTCCCCCAGCTGTATCAACTAAACGCGCCAATTCCACTAGGGTGTCTTGGAATTGTAGGGGGGTTATTTCACTGGTCATCAGCCCTACAATTAGCACGCGATCGTTGTCAGAGTCTACTTCCTGGGCGATAAATTCGCGTTGGAATTCCGCTTCCAGATTTTCTACCAAGTCTACTAAATCCTGTTCTGCCAGATCATCCAAGCCCAGAGGTGGCGATATATTCCAGCTTGGGGATTGAATTTGGCTCTCTTCTACTTTGAAAGCAGCAGGACTGGTAATCAGCGTGCGAGACTCTTGGGGTATCAGATGAGCTAGATAAGCTTCTTTGACATATCCAGTCGCGCCGCCTCCCCGCCGTGTGAATCCGGTTCCGGTAATGTTTAGGACTACTAGGGCATCTAAGCGTTGCAGTGCCATAGCCGTGAGTGCCGCCTCATTTGGCGGTTCTCCCTTGAGATGGGTGGCGATGCAACGAATACCACTGAGTCGTTCTGCACCGTAACGGGGCAATTCTAGGGGTGGTATTTGTGTTTGACGCGGTGTGCCTACCCCGACGCGAATCACTTGTCCGCGACGGTTGACGTAGGCGCACACAGGCTGATTGACTTCTGTGCTAATTGCTGCCAGACGCTGGGAAAACTCGGACGTGGTGATGCGATCGCCCGGTATACGCTGGTGATACAGCCGCTGTAGTTGCTTAAGCTGGCTGGACTTTAAACCTTGGAGATTTCCAAAAATAGTTTCTATAGGCGTTTATGACCAGTTAAATGGCCCCCCGAATCCTTATATGTCTATTTTATAACAGGGTTTAGCCTCCTATCTCTCTCTTTTGAGGGATGCATTGTGGATTAGTTTGCAGAGGTGTTGATTTGAGGCTATGGCGGTTCTCAGTTGAGTTTAATAGAGACCTAACCTCCAATCCCTTCCCTACAAACAAGTTTATTGACTTGCTTGTTCATTACTCAAGAATTTTGATAAAGAATAATATAAAACAATCTTTTTTCAAATAATTTATGTTTTTATTTCTGAATAATTACCACTAGCGATCGCTACATTTATAATGTTGCACCGAAAGCCAATAAACAAGTTACAAAAATTTATCCAAAAACAGAGTTATTTACATATAGGGGTTTTCCTAGCAACTCTGTTGAGCATCATATTGTTCAGCTGGGTAGCACTCTCACAGCAACCAGTTACCCTAAATCTGTTAATGACTGCCCCTGATGCCGAACCTTGGAGGCAGGGTTTGATTAAAGACTTCGAGGCTGAGAACCCAGGTATTCGCATTAACCTGGTTGAAGGGCCGAATGCCACAAATTTGCTCGAAGACCTGTACACCTCATCTTTTATCTTAGGTGAATCCCCTTATGACCTAATCAATATGGATGTGATCTGGACATCCAAGTTTGCTGCTGCTGGATGGTTGCTACCTTTAGGCGATCGCATTTCTAAACAGGAATTAGGAGCATTTTCATCGCAGGATGTAGAAGGGGGGCGTTACCAAGACAAGCTGTACCGCATTCCAGTGCGCTCCGATGTGGGAATGCTCTACTACCGGGAAGATTTAATCAAACAAGCAGGATTGCAACCGCCAGAAACCTTTGATGATTTGATCCGAATTTCCCAAGTCTTGCAAAAGAAAAACCAGGTGAAGTGGGGCTATGTTTGGCAGGGTCGCCAATATGAAGGACTTGTGGCGATGTTTGCAGAAATCCTCGGTGGCTTTGGTGGCTTCTGGGTTAATCCCGACACTCTGGAAGTTGGACTAGATCGACCAGAAACATTACGAGCCATTGAGTTTCTGCGTAGTACCGTTAAGGAGGGCGTTTCTCCTCCTGGAGTCACAACTTACCAAGAAGAAGATACCCGGCGCTTGTTTCAAAGTGGTCAAGTAGCGTTTTTACGCAGTTGGCCTTATGCGTGGCCTTTAGCTCAGGCAGAAAATTCGCCAATCCGGGGCAAAATTGCGATTAAACCGATGGTTCACGCTCCTGATAAGACAGGAGCGGCTTGTCTAGGAGGCTGGGGTTTAGGAATTGCTAAATCTTCTCAACATCCTGAAGAAGCTTGGAAAGCAATTCAGTATTTTACCAGTCGAAAAGCACAGCGCCGATTCATTTTGACAGCAGGCTATGTGCCAAGTCGCCGGGACTTATTTACAGACCCAGAGATTGTTGCTAAATACCCCCACTATCCGCAATTATTGGAGGTCGTGGACAATGCAGTTTTACGTCCGCCGATCGCCCAATATGCTCAGACATCAGATATTTTGCAGCGTTATCTCAGCGCTGCGTTATCTGGTCGGATGAATTCTGAACGAGCAATGCAAGCTGCTGCTGCTGAAACGCGGCGACTCTTGGGGGCAGGAGGAGTTAGAAGTTAAAGCATTGGCTTAAATGACTTGTTTATCCACCTCGGATACTCATTCATCCACCTTAAAGACTCATTAACGGAGTTCAAAATCCCCAATGCCCAATTCTGCCTTATGACCAATGACAAATGACAAATGACTAATTTACATACACTAAGAAATCGAGAACAACAGACAGCATGGATATTACTAACACCAGCATTGCTGTTGTTGTTGTTTGTATTTGCCTACCCAATTTTACGAGCATTTTGGTTAAGCGTATTTACTAGAAATTTGGGAACAGAGCTACAACCCGTATTCTCTGGTTTGGACAATTATGTGCGGATGGCGGGGGATGGTCGTTTCTGGCAGAGTTTGTGGGCGACGACCGTGTTCACAACAGCATCAGTAATCTCAGAACTACTGCTAGGACTGGGGGTTGCCTTAGTTCTCAACCAGGCGTTTTTTGGGCGGGGTATAGTGCGTACAAGCGCGATTATACCTTGGGCTTTGCCTACTGCTCTGATTGGTCTGGCATGGTCTTGGATTTTTAACGACCAGTTTGGGGTTGTGAACGATATTCTGCGGCGGTTGGGGCTGATTGAGACTGGGATTAACTGGTTAGGAGATCCAACGCTGGCGATGATAGCAGTAGTTTTTGCTGATGTTTGGAAAACTACGCCGTTTATCAGCATTCTGTTACTAGCTGGGTTGCAATCGATATCACAAGACCTTTATGAAGCTTACTCAGTCGACGGGGCAAATGCTTGGCAAAGCTTCCGCAATATTACCCTGCCACTGCTGCTGCCACAAATCTTAATTGCAGTGCTATTTCGGTTTGCTCAAGCTTTTGGGATTTTCGACTTGATTGCTGTGATGACTGGGGGTGGGCCTGGTGGCGCTACGGAAGTGGTGTCATTGTATATTTATTCTACGGTGATGCGCTACTTAGATTTTGGTTATGGAGCAGCCCTTGTAGTAGTGACATTTTTAATATTGATTGCTGCGGTAGCGATCGCTAGTTTCTTACTTAACAGATACCGTGCCAAAACATCAGGAGCCATTTAACCCATGAGTGTAACTCCACAAGCAGCGCCAACGACTCCAAAACGAAAAGGAGAAACCAAGTTTTCTCTTAAAAAAATCTTACTGCCCATAATAGTTGTATTAGTGGTGGTATTCAGCTTATCCCCAGCTTTATGGCAATTACTGACCTCGTTTAAAGTGAATGAGGATATTGCCGCCGTTCCTACTGTCTATTTTCCCACACGATTTACTTTCAATCACTACATTGAGTTATTCACCCGTCGTCCATTTTGGCGCTATATCTTCAATAGTGCCTTTGTATCGATTACTTCTACAACTGTATCTTTAGCGATCGGCGCACCTGCGGCTTATGCCCTCGCACGGTTACGCCCTTGGGGTGAACGATTTATCCTCGCCAGCGTTTTAATTGTTACCTTATTTCCTGGGATTCTGTTGTTCTTAGGACTGTTAGAAATTATCCAAGCGCTGAGATTGGGCAACAATTATCTGGCGCTGATCATACCCTATACTGCCATCAATTTGCCGTTAACAATTTTAGTACTGAGAAGCTTTTTTCAACAATTGCCAAAAGATTTGGAAGATTCTGCTAGGGTCGATGGCTACAACACCTTTCAACTACTATGGCAAATCGTGTTACCGATGACCCTTCCCGCCTTGGTGACTACTGGAATCCTCACCTTTATTTTTGCTTGGAACGAGTTTATTTTCGCTCTTACGTTTATGACTCGTGAAGAGTTGAAGACAATTCCCGTTGCTGCTGCTCAGTTGGGTGGTGCGACAATATATGAAATTCCCTACGGGCCGATCGCTGCTGCAACTGTTGTAGGGACGTTACCTCTGATTTTACTAGTTTTGTTTTTCCAGCGCCGAATTGTCCAAGGTCTTACTGCTGGTGCTGTCAAAGGATAAAAATAAAAATGGCTAAACTTGAACTCACAAACTTGAATAAAACCTATAATCCTAAAGTCATTCCTGTCAAAGACGTTAGTTTAACTGTAGATAACCATGAGTTTCTCACTTTACTTGGCCCTTCTGGCTGTGGCAAATCTACCGTACTACGCATGATTGCCGGTCTTGAAGAACCTACTCGCGGTCAAATCAAGATTGGGGAAGTGGATGTTACCTATAAACGAGCAAGCGATCGCAACATTGCAATGGTATTTCAAAGCTATGCACTTTATCCCCACATGACGGTGTACGAAAACCTTGCTTCTGGACTCAAGCTGAAAAAAGTACCACCTACAGAAATTAAACAGCGAGTGGCAGAAGTAGCAGAAGTTTTAGGATTAGCAGAGTTAATGAACCGCAAGCCTGGACAAATGTCTGGAGGTCAACGTCAGAGGGTTGCTGTTGGTCGTGCTTTGGTGCGTAATGCCGATGTATATCTGTTAGATGAACCTTTAAGTAACCTAGATGCACTACTGCGGGAAAGAGTCCGAGCCGATATCAAGCAAATTTTTGCAGCCCAAAAAGTGCCAGTTGTCTACGTCACCCACGACCAAACCGAAGCAATGACGCTCTCTACGAAAGTTGCATTGCTCAACGATGGCTATGTCCAGCAACTTGACCCGCCTGACCGCATTTATAACCATCCAGCTAATCTATTTGTGGCTGGATTTGTTGGTAGTCCGCAAATGAATTTGCTAACTTTACCTTGTAGGGGAAAATATGCGATCGCAGGTAACTTCCAAGTTCTTCTCCCAGATATACCAACAGTACCACCGCAGATTGTTTTGGGAATCCGCCCAGAAGATGTCCGCATTGCTCAACCAGGTGATACCCAGACTATCCAAGGGAGAGTGTTTTTAGTCGAAAACTTGGGTATGCACTATTTGGTCAGTGTCAAGATTGAGGGTTCACAAACGGGAACGATTACAGTACGGGCTTTGTTGCCAACAGACCAAAATTGGAGTGGCGAAGATATTACACTAGTATTGCCCCCTGAGGATATTCACTGGTTTGATGTTCAATCTGGCCATGCTCTTGTTAAAAGACAAATGTTGTATTGAAGTCTGTCATTCACTAGACTAAATTTACATGGTTGCGATCGTTTTCTAATCTCTCTTAAAATTTAACTTAAGTAGGTGGGCGGAAAAATTTACAACTTGTTTATCAAAGCCAATTTCCTACTAGGACATAAGGTGCCCAGAAATAAGGGCTTTTTTGTTTAGCAAATACAGTTAATTGAGCACGCTGGAGTGCTTGGGCTTTGCTGATCCCAGTATTTAAGTTTCGATAAAACTCACTCATAAGTTTAGCAGTCCATTGGTCATCTACTGACCATAAACTTGCTAGCGTACTGCGTGCGCCTGCTCGTACAGCTATGCCAGCTAATCCTAAAGCAGCTCGCTGATCGCCAAGAGCAGTTTTGCAAGCACTCAAGACAAGTAACTCTATCTTACCAGACCTATTTCTATCGCTAACTCGTAATAAACTATCAAATTCCTTAACTTTCAGTAGCTTATCCCAAGTGAGAAGAAAAGTTTTTTCGGGATCTGAACTAAACTCACCGTGAGTTGCTAAGTGAATTATAGAAAAAGGAGTTGCAAGCAATTGTTTTTGCAGGTTGCTATCGAGAAACTGCTGATTTAACAGTTCTTCATTTCTAGGAATCTCAGTTTGAATTTCTTTAAGTTCCCGTGCTACATTTTTCAGGGCTGAAAATTTCTGACCTCCTATAGAACGCGCTTCTCCCACTCCAGCAGTTAAAACATTTAACTGTACTTTTTGCAAAGGTTTAGGATTAAACAATTGTAAACCAGGAGTTAAAGCGATCGCATATTTCTCTATAAGATATTTATTTTGCTGCGGGTCATAAAGAACCCCCATTGGAATATTTCTTAATTCCCCATCCAATACAAAAACTAAAGTAGTGATGCCACTTTTAACTAATTCAGTTTCGGCTGGTCGAATTAACCAGTCATATATTTTTTGGGACTGTTCTTTTACTTCATAAGTACCCGCGACATCTGTTAAAGATTTACGTAATGAAGTAACAGTACTCTCTACTTTTTCTTGAGGTATCTTAGTGGTATAGTGCTGTAATTGTTGATTAGGTAAGGTAAGGATAATATCGAAACGATCGGGCAAAATAACTGAATAAATAACTGCTGCCTTTTTATCCTGCTCCACCACTTTGTCAATCTCTACAATTGGTTCTAAACAAGGTGAGCGAAAAAAGTTATTCAGTTCTGCAACCTGAAGTGACTCAATGACTTTACGTGCCTGTTTAAGATTGTATTGACTACTCTGTTGATCCCCTTGAGTATTCTCTGTGAGTAACTGTAATTCAACTAACTCTCGATAGATAGGTTCTATACTTTCTCGGAAAGAAAACTGAACATCTAAATTAGTAGCAACTAAATCACCGCGAAGAGATTCTAAAGTTTTATAAGCTGTATCATAAGCCTTGAGTGCAGCATTGAGATTTCCTTGTTGCTTGAGTAAACGTCCTTGCTGCCATTGCCACTGATAAAGAATGTCTGATGCATTAATACTTTGAGCAATAAATAAAGCTTTTGTTGTTAGTTCTAGAGCATCACCTAACTGCTTATTCTTTTCATAAAGACGACCCAAAGTTCCAAGAGCATAAGATTGGGCTTGCTGGTCTTTTAAGCTTTGGGCTTGCTGTATTGCGGTAGACAAGAGTTGGGCAATATTTAAATTTGATAAAATAGGTGTATTGGTTTTTTGTTTTAAATCCATTAAAATAGAGGCGAATTGAATCCGAGCATATATTGAGTTTCGGCTAGGAACCAATTTATTAATTTCAGTCAGAATTTGCTCAGACAAGGATAAAGCTTGTTTAAACGTGTTTGCGGCTTCTTTTTTAGAGAAAAATTCTAGAAGTAGGCTAAGTTGATTTAACTGTGCTTGTATATGCGTAGTACCTAATGTGTTTCTGGCCGCTTGCTGATAAAAGTTTAAAGCAGCTTGAAATTCTTGTTGAGCAAGGTCTGTATTCCCTACCTCATGTTGAGTTTTTGCTTCGGCAGAGGCTGTATTACCTAAACTGAGGAAGGTATCACCTATACCTGTTGGAGATTTTATAGCTGTTGCTAGAGCTAAACTTTGCTCTAAAACTTTTCGTGATTCATTGAAATCACCAATAACTCGTAGGACATTACCAAGGCTATCTAGTCCAGCAACTTTGAGCGATGAATCTGGAAGAGTAGTAAGGTTTTGTTGAACTTCAGTTAAAGTTTTTTCTGCTTGGCGATAAAGCCCTAAAGCCTGCATAGCTTGAGCAGAGTTAATCTGATTACGAGTTAGTGTGGCGCGATCGCCTACTTGCTTATATATATCAGCAGCTTTTTGCCAAGTGGACAACGCAATTTCAGTTTTTCCTTGGGCTAATTGTAACTTACCTTGTACATCTAAAGATTGCGCTACAATTGCAGCACGATCTTTTGAGTTATCTAAATTCTGTAGCAGATCGAGACTTTGACTAATTGCAAGTTCTGCTTCTGTCTGTTTGCCAAGCTGTTGATAAATCAAGGCAAGATTGCTTAACACTACAGCTTGGTTAAGTTTGTCTCCTGTGTTGTAAAAGCCAATAGCAGCTTGTTCTAAAACCTGAAGTGCTTCAGTAAATAAACCAGCCTCATACAAAGTTTTACCCTGTTCTACTAAGCTTATATCTAAGGCAGGTGAGTTTTGAATCTTAGTTTGTGGAATATTTAGGCTGATATGAGAAAAACTTGCTAAAACAGGTGGACTAAAAATGCACAGTATAGCTGTTACTAATAGCAGCAAGAAAAATTTTAAGAATCTCGAACAAGATTGTAGCATACGCAATAATGCTGGCAATTTCACCATCCCTCTTATACTAATTTGATTGAGTGACGGTCTTTTCGTCACTCTCAAGTTCTACAATCGGTGCTGTTGCAAGTTCTGCCAAACCAACATCTTTTAACAAAAGTGTCCAATCTTCTGTAAAAATGCGTGAGTTGGGATTAGAAAGACGCAGAGTAGCTAAATTAGTTAAAGCATCTTGCCAAATTTGGTTAAGAGCATAGGTAGTATATTCTTGTGATTGTGTCCTTTTCACAAGATCAAAATTTAACGGCACACGCTGTATCCATGTATTCACATAAAAATACTCTGATGTTAGCTGGGGATTGCCACAGAAAACTTTAAAATACCACTGATAGTTTTTGTTTGCTTTTAGAGCATACTGTGAATTGTGCGGTAACTTAATACCAATAACACTAGCCTTTCGTGGGAGTGATAGAGATGTCGTGTAGATGGGTTTGCCATTTTCATCTTGAAATTGAAATTCTCCAAGAACAGCATTCTTTGGTAACTCCGGTACAAAAACCCAAAAAGTTGGATATTCAGAAGTTGTGAATGCCAAAAAAGATTTTGATTCATCTCCAATTTCTTCACCAGGAACTAAAGCAGTAATTGGCGTGTTCAAGGGAGTGCAACCATCACGGCTTGTACCTCCTTTACGACGTCCAATAGGTGCGCCGTTATCTGGAAATTTTGGACGGTTAGTCTGGCTAGGTGTATTAACAAAGGATTGGTTAAGTAATTGATCTACCTGTGCCGAAACTCTTGTGGGGTAACTTACCAATCCAAGAAGTACTAATGTCATAATGTAAGTAAGTTTCATCAACAATATACTCCTTTGACAAAAGTAATATAAACGTCACTAATAGAAAATAAACAGCTATGAAAGCAGGGCAAACACACGTAATTTTGGATATCCTTAATGTGTAAGGATATTGATTTAAACTAGTCGAAACCATAAAATGCCCAAACTAAAGGGGTTTTATTATTGAGATGCGTTTACCGTGATTATGAAAGACATTGCAGTAATTTACTAATCTTAACTACACTAGAAAGATATAAGATTGCGGAAAGTAAGTTTATCTAAATTAATCTTGACAAAAACAATGAGTTGTGATATGCGAATAATTAAAGTTTCCTGTTTGGTTTGTTTCCCACTGATTAAAGCGATGTCCAAGCACTTGTCCTATAAAAAAATGTTATTATCACACTTAGATTCACGCTGCACAATAAATAAGTACGCCTAAAATAATATCAACAAGTAAGCATTATTAATATTACTTTCAGCTTTATTGACACGAAGATGATCATCTTGATCAGAGGTAGTGTAATTGCTCATCCATCAATTTAAACTTGATGTACTAGTAGGTAGATATAAACTATAAAATGCTTCATGTAATTTCCACTCAAATATATAATTTTGAGCGAAGCAAAGAATTGTAAATATTCTTTATATTATGTCATGTTAATAAGTTAGGGTTACGACATCTATGCAATAATCGGAAAACCCTATTTTTAACTGCTCCTGCCTCCTACGGTCTTAATGATCAGTGTTTAAGCAGACATAATATTACTAGGTTGGGAATCACAAGTTATATATTTGTTTACAATTTTGCATAGTGTTATTCTAAGGTTTTTAGCGTGTTAATACTGATATAATAACATTATCAATGTAAATACATAAAAAGTTTTTTGCGAAAGTTATTGATTACGAATATCTCTAGACACAACCGCTACTTGTGTACATATTAATGCTAATGCTGGTGGGATAAGTGGTATCCACCCCGCCTGAGTAAAAATCGCAAAACATATAGTAAATAATGAAAATAGCATTATTATCCCAGCTGCTCCCAGACGTATAGGATGCCGAATATACCATGCTAGAATTCCTCCTAATAATGACCATCCCCATACCCAGAGTGCTTCAACCCAAGTCGGCCACCACCAAAGCAGAGGTCGATGATCTAAAACAGCACTAAGGATCTGGCTGCTCATGTGAGCTTGGACAAATACCCCTGGTATCAGCTTTTGATTTGACTCTGCTTTAGCACTATAAGGAGTTTTCCAGTAATCAGTAGTAGTTGGAGCAGTAACACCAATCAAAATAATCCGCCCCTTCAATAACTCGACTAATTCCGAATTAATTTTATTGTTAAGAATATCTCTGAGAGATACTTGTTGAGCAATGTTTTGAGGAGAAGAAAGCGAACGGTAATTTGCTAGCACTTGATAACCCGATGCATCGATTCCTTGGTAGCCGCTAGTATGAGATTTTAATTGCTTAAATACAACGTCGCCTATCTGCAAGTTACCTTGTGAGTTGATATATGATTTGATACCTTTAGCCTCTAAATAATGAAGCGCGAGTTGGAGGCTAAAAGCATATTCTGCGGCACAGAGAGATGTTAAAGGAGGTGTTAAATGCAAAAGCTGACGGCGGGCTATGTCATTATCATCTGCAACAAAATCACTAAAGCTTTGGCGTTCTTCTGGAACTTTAGGGGGTGGAGAAATGCCTTCTGGCGCACCATCAAGAGCCGCAGAAACTTTGCATACGGTAAAAAGGCGTTTATCTTTTTGTAGCCTAGTTGCTAAATCTGCACTATTAGAGTCTACAGGAAAATCACGATAGATGTCTAAGCCAATAGTGCTTGGCTGATACTGATCTAGTTTTTTTAATAACTCTGCAAGTGCTTGGTCTGAAAGTGACCATCGCATGTTCATATTCATGTCGTTCTGATACTGGATATCCGCTTCATCAATAGTGACGATTACAAAACGCGAATCTGGTTTTTCCTCCCAACGTAGCCCCATCATGTGGTCGAAAGCTTTTAATTCTGATGGTTGCAATAATCCAAGCGATCGCACCCCCATTACCAAACCAGTAATAACCAAACTTGATAACAGTATTACTTTAATACTACGCCATCGTAACTGCGCTTGAGTTCTATATTTATTTACTTGAGGCTTGCTAATTTCTGTTTGGGGATTTCTCAGAAAATCTTTCCAAGTCGGTGGCATTGCTGCTGGATTTTGACAAATTACAGGTAAGGAAACCGCACAAGGATATTTATCTTCAATGCCATGTAATTTTTCCCTTGATTCTCGTACTGCTAAGTACATAGACTCACCACTGGAAAATTTTTTGAGGAAATTCTTTAAAAATTCTTGTGCTACTAAGTCTTGCACCGCCTCCCGCATCACGATAATTTGTGGTATGTGCAAGTCTTCTAATTGATGTGCTAGTCCTAAACCATCACAAGAATTAAAAATCGCTAACTGCAACCCTTTGCTGACAGCTTTCAAAAGACCATACTTTAGCTCATCAATTGTCAAGCAATCTGTTCTATTAATATAAATATTGCCACTCTTACCATCCTCAAGACTCTCACTATGACCTGCAAAAAATAAGATGTCCCAGTCTTGCTCCCAAATTTGTTCATTTAACTGGTTGCGCTGTGGTTGTACCAGAAAAGTTGTTTCTGCATCTGGTAACATCTCCAATAGCTCTCGATCTTTATCAATTAAGATTCCCTCACTATTACCCAGAATTGCTAATATTTTTACCTTCCCTCCAGTAGTCCTTGTCTTTAATTTTGACAGATATTCATACTCTGGTGCGCTTAAGGCAACTTCTGCTTGAGAGTAATCCTCAAAAAAATCCCATAAATTCCACGGGAGACGACGTAGCGAAATATCACTCGTTTTGATTAGTACGCGAACTGTATCATCTAATGTTAGCTGTTTAAGTAACTTCTCTTTGAGTGGGCGAAATGAGTTACAGTTGAGCCAACTATTCATTTGCTGACTTAACTTTTCGTTTAACTCGCGGCATTTTTTAAGATGCTCACTAAGAGAACTTCCGACATGAATATTCACAGGTGTAAGGCGAAAATTTGATAAACTGCGATAGGTGATTCGCCAAAGCTCATAATCTGCAATGATCTCTGGTTTTGGGGTCAGATAGCCTTGAACTTCTATACTGGCGCGATCGCCTTCTGTTCCAATTTCGAGTGTGACTTTTACCCCCTGGCTCAAATCACCATCTAGCTTCAACACAACCAACTTCTGCATGGGTAGGAATCAACCAATGTATGTGTTTAAATAACAAAATTTTCAATAATATTAGTGTTTCCCAGTTCTAAGTTAACGCTAAAACGTTCTCCTATTTGAGCATTAAACTCTAATGTTACATGAGTACTGCCACTTCTAGCGTGGGCTTCCATAACATTAGTGCCTTTCTCATCTAACACTTTCACGATAAGATTAGTGGGTAAGTAGGCTTGCTCATCGGATGGATGCACCTGCAATTTCAATTGGATTTCTACGGAATTTTTAGGTGTGAGTGTAACAACTAATGCCAGCGATTGTCCCGGAAGTTCTATCCCCATGTCAATCAGCTTACCCCGCGTCACTCCGTTTCGATAACGAAAAGCTAATTGTGGTGTTTTTGATGCTAAAATTTTCTCTATCGGCTGCCAACCTGCATCAATTATATTTTGTAACCAGTAGCTCAACTTGACTTCCCTGGCATTGCTTTCAAGTGAATCAATATATGCAAGTAAATCCTCAATAGTCTGTAACTCATTCAATAAAAGTTCACCAGTTTTTACTGTTTTAGCAAACCCGATTAGAGTTGCTTGTTGATGTTCTATATCTAGCTCAACTACAACTACGCCGATTCTATCATCCGGGACTTCTGGTGGAATATAGCAGAGATTGCGAGGGCTTGCAGGGCGACATTCTAAGTAACCCAATCCACTCAACTTCAGGTCTGCCACATCTGCATAATAGCGCATGGCACAATTCCAACTATCGCTGGTCCTTGGATCTGTGGCAATGTTCATCATTTCCATGTAATCATTTACCGCACATACAGCTAAAGTATTAAGAAATACCTGCTTTTTCTTTTCTGGTGTTACCTGTTCATCAGCAAAAAAGCCTGCTACCTTGAGTGCTGCTTGGGTAATAGCTACCGGAATAGATTTTTCTATTAAGTTTTTAGTGCTATGAATCATAAGTTTCCTTCCATTTTATAGATAGTTTTCTACTTTAGATATCTCTGCTTTAATTCTAAATTTCGTGATATCCTTGCCTGAGAGCAAAATTTCGTAAGCGAGGTAAGCATTCACGTTTATAGAAGTTGGGCGCAGTTGATAGGGGTAAATTGAATTCCTTCGCAATGTTTTTCCAGGGGGTTTCTGGAGGTAGGCGTCGCAGGATTAATATTTGGCAAGTTACATCAGGGCGTCCTTTAACATAAGTGCTAGCTAAGTCATTGTCTGGATCTGTAGAAGCCCATTGGTAAGTCTCTTGCAAAATTGGTGGAATATCAGCTGCTGCTGGCAAGTTTTCGATTGCTCCGGTTGTATTTTCAATTTCAAAGCTAAATAGGGGAATAGTCTTAGCTTGAATTTGGGCTTCTCTAGAGCGAAAATCTTGCAGTCGCCACTTGAGACAATTGTCAAGCCAGGTGATTACACTACAACTCTCCGGGTTATACTGCTCTGGGTTCCGGCAGAAATATAACCAAGTTTGTTGCAGAGCATCATTATAATAAGGTGTGTTCTCTTTCCAGAGTTTGCCCGATTTCATTACAACTCTAACTATCTCACTAAGTTTTTGTCGCCGCATCAAACTCTTTGCTGGATACGAGCAAGCTTGGGCAACGAGATGCTGGAGTTGTTGGTTTAGATTACTTACCGTGTGGATGTTTGTCATAGAAAATCCCCTGATGGAATACTTGCAGAAGTAGTCTAGAGATGCCTCTGACTGTTTAAATTTATAATATACGAATCCATAACTTGATGTTTAATACCTAGATTATTAGAGCTTATTATCTAGTTATCAAACTCAAGTTCAACTTTTTCGCATAAATTCATAAAAAGTTTTCTGACAAGTATGATCGATTAAATATGCAAAAAAGAGGAGGCGATCGCTTCCTCTCTCCAAAATGGCCATCCCTTTACCGATGGGAATTACCATCATTTTAAGCAACAGGAATTTCGGAATGCCCTGAGAACCATTTCTCAATCCACCTGCGCTTAATATTCAAATTGCTATCAACAGCATTATTGGCACGATTAATTATTGGACTCTTTACGATCTACTCGTTGTCCAGAATGAAAACCTAGAAGCTGAGGTCTTAGCCACACAGATATACTCGCAGCCTGACACACTAGTTCCCGCTCCCCCAAAGGCTAGAGATGTATCCCCTTTTCTGGTTCTTGAGACGAGAAGTAACTGCACCTAAAGCTCCAAAGATCAATAGACCTATGGCTAAAGAAGATTCAGGCACTTTTGTATTAGGAACGGCATTTAAAGATAATGGAAAGGGAATACGTATGACACCGTATCCATTACCACTTGTAGAGCCAACATCTTCAACTTGAACGTCTTCATAAACTATTTGAAGTGCGCCACCAGCACTAGCGACATCTTGTAAAAAAGCATCTGCTAAACCTGCCGTTAAGGAAGTTAATCCAGTAGGTTTACTCGCATTAAATAGGTCAGTAAGAATGGCTTCGCTATCATCCACCGTTGTAGGAGTAGCGCCGTATTCGAGAAATGAATAAAAAGGAGTATATCCGAAATCAATTATCTTGGTGGTGTCATAAGTTAGATATAACTCGACATCATCTGGATTGGCGGTATAAATTCTTTCTTCAAGTGATGAATCGGGGCTGGAAAACCAATCCTTTCCTAGCTTGTCATCCCCTAAGTTCCAGGTAGTAGTAAAATCGCGATCGTTTTTTTGTCCGTAGCTAAAGCCAATGCCATCTAGGGAAAGATTATTATTGGTCAGGTAATTGGAAAAGTTAGAGAAGCCGGCGGTGATATTTTGCAAAGTAGCCGATCTGGTAGCACCGCTTGCAGGCTCTTCAGGACTTTTATCCCGACCTGTTGTGTAATAGGGGGCAATATTGCCTGGTGAATTCAGGCTAAATTCAGTGTGACCACGATCTGCGGCATCGGGATTTAGGTTGAAAAAAGCTGTATATCCTTGGTTATCGGAAGGAGTTCCAAAAAAGAATAGCTTGTTGTTAGATTCAATTGGTCGTGCAGAAATATTCTGGGCTGAGTCGTAGTTAAAGCTTACAGCTTGAGCAGGTAAAGGCGCGATCGCTGCAAAAGCGGTGGTTAAACCAATAAATATTGAAAGTTTGTGATTAAGCATCTCTGTAATCAAGTTTGAAGTGTTTGAGTAATCTGAAATATTTTTCTTTTGCCTGTAATTATCAAAGACTGTTTCTCAGATCAAGGCTACAGCAGTAACCATCAGTCCTATAAATACGGAAAGTCTAGAATTAGCCATAGTTTGAACAAACTCCTTTGAACACGTTTGGATAGGTTCGACTTTGGCGTAGTGCATTGATAGCTACACATAAAATAAAGCCTTATGTAAGAATTTAGGTGATGCCAAATTCTTTCAAGTGTATTGATAGGTTGAAGTCAATTCTGAAAGTAACTCTTGAAGGAACGCATAAATACCTAAATCCTTACAAATTGACAATACAAACTTATAATGTGGAACGATTACGCCGTTTACCTACAGCTAGCGCTGCACTGGCAGCAGTTAAGATTGCCAATGTACTTCCAGGCTCAGGAACTTGAGTGGCAGCAACATCTATGAAAGCTCTTTCTCCTTGAGCTTCGCCCAGCTTCAAACCTACAATTGGTGTACTAGCTCCAGCAGCTACAAGCAAATCGCTGAACTCTTGACTTGCTATCAAATCTATGTTTTGGAGAGTCCAAGTATTAGTATTAAGATCAAAAGTAGGAGAACCTGATGATTCTACATCAAACAAACGTAAACCATTAGATTCTACATAAAAATTAAATCCGGAATCAAAGTCGATATCGAAACCATTGAAATCGACACGTTGAGAAGGTAAAGCCAGCTTACTTGTATCTACATTGAAAGCTACCCTACCTGAAAACCTTTCTATTTCACCCAGAGGGATATAGACTTTTGTTTCAGGATCATATCTGAACTGAAAATCAGTGCCTGGAACATTAGGATCTGAACTGGGAGGAAGTAAAGCCAAGCCATAGGTAAAACCAGGATCTGGCTCAATTGTATTTTCTGATTCGCCTAAAGATAAGCCTAGAGATTCTAGGACAGCGAGTCCATTAGGATCAAACCTAATACTTTCTTTGCCACCTATTTCTCTATAGACTCTGGACTCAGCATGAACAGCTAGAGGTGCGGATACTAAAATAGTGGTAGTCAGCCCCAAAATTATTAGCGGGTTGTAGTTAAGCATAGGTTAAGTTTGAAAAAGTTTGAAAGAACGTATCTTGCTTTTAGAGAATCTGCAAAATTGCTTTGCTAGTTTATTTTTGAGTTGATTAAATAAATGCTGAGAAATTTTTAACACTCTAGCATTTTATTACGTTTTTTTAGCAAAAATTACGGTTAACAGAGTTAATTTTACAGTATATCTTATAGAAAAGTTTATTTATTTTCTATAGCAATCCTAAATGAATTATAAATAGTACATTCTGTAGGATGCTTTATTCATAACCATTACAAATTTTCTCTGTTCAAATTTAAAATCTGATTGCTATAGAAACTATAAGAAATACTTAATTTTATTGAATATTTCTCATGGAAAGCTCTATTTTTGAGCATTGCTGTATGAAATTAAATGAATCTAGAAAATGAAAAACGCAGAGCAGAAGAAATTAAAAGATTTTGCGTTTTGAGAATTACATTTGACAAAGTGCTGCTTCTTATGCATATTACTTGACATTTCTTAACTTGAAAAGTCCTACAGCCAAGGAGAGATACCAAATGTTTAACAGCGTCATGCTGATGAACACCACTGGCCCCACATATATGCCAAAGTCTTTAACTAAACTCACGAGCCATCCGATCGCAACAACCATGCCCATCCAGCCAATCCAGCGTGACACTAACCCAGACCGCACCAGCACGATCCCAATCAATCCAACCCATAAGGCGGTGAACATCTGCGTCCCAAGATGCTCGCCAATTTTACCTGCATACAAATTGAAGGCGTCGTAAACCAGTGCAATAGTCTCGCGTGTGGCGGGACTTGTTCCCGGATTGACATACGTGTTTGCCAGAAATGGCATAAGAAAAAGCCAGCGCAAGATTCCCAGACTCTTCATGACGCCGCTAAACACACCAAATGTGGTAGCGATCGCCAATAATGGGCCATTCTCGCTAGCCAGTACGCGATGCAGCAACAGGGAGAGCGGGATTACCAAAATTGCTGAAAGCATGTAGCTGTAATAACCCGCGATTACAGCACTTTGCCGTTGAGCAACTAAGGGTAAGACCACAGCCGCGGGTTCATCCAAACCTGCTGGCCAATTGACTGCGTTAGACAGCACTCTAAAAGCAGTCATAAAAAGGATAACTTCCAGCACTAGAAACAGAGCAGTTAGTTTAGGTAAGGACACTGTGGATGGTCGCTCCTTATGATTAGTGTGCATAGTAGCGTTTTTCATGTATGCAACTCCTTTGTAGACGCTGCTACACCGTGAGAGTTAGAGAGTAGAATTGGGAATTGTGCCATTGGTTATTGTATGGAGTAAAGTAGCTCAACTCAAAAGGAAACGAGCAAATTACTGCGATCGCTTCGCTGTCAATAAATCTTAAAACCAAAGTTATATCCTCTGGGATAAAGTCATCCGAATGCCATGACGCGGTAACAGAGAAACCATTGCAGCCGGCTCTACTGGATG